>NZ_JBEYYJ010000055.1:0-25813 GCF_040645475.1 Streptomyces sp. NPDC046759
TCGGGCGGGGCGACCTCGCTGGGCCGTAGCACCTCGGGCGCGCCGTACTCGGAGAATGTGATCGCAGTGGACATCGGGAACTCCCAGCTGAAAACAGGTGCAGAAGACATATCGGAGGGGACGGCTCTGACTCACAGTGCGGTCACAACAACGGTCACCCGGGGGACCGCGCCGGTCAGGCGTCGAGAGTCGGGTAGTCGGTGTAGCCGCGGTGGTCGCCGCCGTAGAAGGTGGCAGGATCCGGGGTGTTGAACGGACCGCCGGCGGCCAGCCGGGCCGGCAGGTCGGGGTTGGCCAGGAACAGCGCCCCGTAGGCGACCATGTCCGCGGCTCCGTCCTCGACCAGGGCCAGTGCCTCGGGCCCGGTGACCGCAGGGTAGGTGAAGGGGTTGAGGACGAACGTGCCCGGCCAGGCCTTGCGCAGCCGTGCGGTCAGCTGACGGTCCGGGCCCTCCATCAGGTGCAGGTAGGCCAGGTCCAGGCCGGCGAGCCGCTCCAGCAGCGCCTCGTACGTCTCGTACGTCGTGGCCGGATCGGTCTCGGCGATGTCGTTGTACCGATTGCCGGGCGAGATCCGCAGGCCCACCCGGTGGCCGCCGATCGCCTCGGCCACCGCGGTGACGACCTCGACGGCGAAGCGGATCCGGCTCTCGGTGCCGCCGCCCCAGGCGTCGGTGCGCAGGTTGGTGTTCGGCGCGAGGAACTGGTGGACCAGGTAGCCGTTGGCGCCGTGGATCTCCACGCCGTCGAAGCCTGCCTCGATCGCGTGGTGCCCCGCGTTGGCGAAGTCGGCGATGGTCTGGCGGATCTCCGCCTCGCTCAGCTCCTTCGGCGTCACGTAGTCCTTCGGCCCGTCGTGGGTGAAGACCTGGCCCTGGGCGGCCACTGCCGACGGTGCCACGGGCACCAGCCCGTCGGGCAGCAGGCTGGGGTGGCCGATCCGGCCGGTGTGCATCAACTGCGCGAAGATCACGCCACCTTCGCGGTGCACGGCGTCGGTCACCTTCCGCCAGGCCGCGACCTGCCCGGGGGTGTGCAGGCCGGGGGTGTCGGGGTAGCCCTGGCCCACCGGCGAGGGCTGGACACCCTCGGTGACGATCAGCCCGGCGCCGACGCGCTGCGCGTAGTAGGTCGCCATCAGCTCGGTCGGCTCCGCGCCGGGGCCGTAGGCGCGGCTTCGAGTCATCGGCGCCATGGCGATGCGGTTGGCCAGGCGCTTGCCGCCCAGGTTGATCGGATCGAACGCAGTGGTCACGTGCTCAAACCCTTCGGTACGGGTTGGTTGATGTGGCGGAGTTGCCCTGTCGGACGGGATCCGCGCGACCTCAACCGGATTACCTGTCCGAACAGTAAATGCCCGGAGGGCATTCCAGCAAACCGCCATGACGCCCGCCACAAAGCCCCAGGCATCGCATCCCGCGACCCTGGAAGTCACCCCGCTCGGCGTGGTCAAGGGAGCGCGGATCGCGGAGGGCGAGGAGAGGTATCCTGTTCGAGCAACATTCATGGAGGGCAGAGGAGAGTCAAACCATGGCGGAGTCCGCAGTCAGCGCCGAAGGCCGCAGCCCGGCCCCGGCGGACGGGGCCATCCCCCTGCCCTCCGCCGCCAGTGGAGGACCGATCAGCCATGCGATCTTCCGGGTGGCCCGCACCCACCGCATGCTCGCCGGACAGCTCCTGCGCCGCGTGGGCCTGCACCCCGGTCAGGAACTGGTGATGATGCAGCTGTGGGAACTCGGCCCGCAGCGACAGGTCGACCTCGTCCGCCTGCTCGACTCCGACGCCGCCACCATGACCCGCACCATCCGGCGCCTGGAGCACGCCGGCTTCGTACGCCGCTCGCCCTGCCCCGACGACAAACGCGCCTCCCTCATCGAAGCCACCACCGCCAGCCACGCGCTGCGCAAAGAAGTCGAGCAGCTGTGGCGCCAGCTCGAGGACGCCACCGTCGGCGACGGCACCGCCGACGAGAAGGCCACCGTCCTGCGCGCCCTGGAGGACATCGAGGAACGACTCACCCGCACCGCCGCCCAGCTCGGCACCTGACCGTGCTCAGCGCCGCCGAGATGACCGCACGCTCCCAGTCGGCGATTGCGCGAACCGTGGACCGGCGAGGGGCTCACACCGTCCAGCAACTACCGCCGATCACATGGCGGCCGGGCCGCTGTCCTGGAGAACGGGTTCGTCCGACAGCTGACGCCCATGGCGTTCAGGCGGCCGGTGCGTTCAGGGACTGCTGCTCGGCCCAGATGGTCTCGCCACACCGGCCGTAGCGGCTGCCCCAGCGGGAGGTGAGCCGGGCGATAAGGTACAGGCCGCAGGTCGGCCCGCCATGCCTACCGTGCCTTCGACAGCACCTTCGACGGCCGCCTCTCAGCAGGGCGCCGGTAACCCGACCACCCCAGTTGTACCGCTCGTTTGACCGGAGTTCTTGAGCGCAGGCCCCTCCCTTCAGGGAGGGGTTAGCTCATCCTCGGCGCGAGCCGCGCAGCGGCGGCCCGGCAGCTGCGTGACCTGCTCCACCGGCTGATCACCGCTGGGCAGTGACAGGAAGGCGCCCCGACGTTCTCGTCATCCCGGACGCCGAATACGACGCACCCCGTCTTGCGTTCCTGCTCAAAGACCTGCCGGTCGGTCACTGCTGGGGACTGGTCAGACGAGCGCCGGTGCGGGTGCGGGCAGGTAGGGAGTGATGTTGCGCCAGGCGCGCTCGATGTATTCCTCCTTCTCGCCGACCGGTGCGACATAGTGCAGTGCGTTTTCGGCGGCGTCGTTGCCCGCGAGGCGGGCGATGATCCAGGTGGCGAGGTAGTGCGAGGCGAGGCAGCCGCCGGCGGTGGCGATGTTGTCCTTGGCGTAGAAGGGCTGGTTGAGCACCTCGACGCCGGCGGCGATGACCCATGGCTTGGTGGTGACGTCGGTGCAGGCGGGGATGTCGTTGAGCAGGCCGAGCTTGGCCAGTACGAGCGCGCCGGAGCACTGCGCGGCGATGAGTTGGCGCGCGGGGTCCAGGGTGCGCAGGATGTTCATGATCGCCGGGTCTTCGACGACCTCGCGGGTAGCAATGCCACTGCCGATGATGACGGCGTCAGCGGCGCACGCCTCCTCGAGTGTGGACATCTGTTCGATGACCACCCCGTTCCTCGACGTCACTTTGGGGCTGGGGGTGGCGATGGTGACGCGCCAGTCGTAGGTCCTGATGCGGTTGAGCACACCGAGAGCGATCAGGGAGTCGAGCTCGTTGTAGCCCTCGAAGGTGAGGATGGCGATGTGCACGGCGGCTGTCCTTCCCTATGAGTGGGGTGGGTCTTGACGGTAAGGACCCGCGAACAGGACAGTCAAAGAATTGTCATGGATACAATTCGGCGCATGGCAGCCTCGCGGTACAAAAAGCTGGTTGACGCGCTCGCATCCGACATCCGGACCGGGCGGCTCGCCGCAGGCGTGCGGCTGCCGACACACCGCGGGCTCGCCGCCCGTGAGGGCATCGCCGTGGTGACAGCGACCCGGGTGTACGCCGAACTCGAAGCCATGGGCCTGGTGAGCCGGGAACAAGGCCGCGGCACGTTCGTGCGTGACATCGCGGTTCCCGCCGGTCACGGCATCGATCTGCAGATCGTCGCCACGGATGCGGTCGACCTCAGCTTCAACTATCCGTCGCTGCCCGGGCAAGCTGATCTCCTTCGGCAGGCCCTGCGGGACGTGGCCACCTCCGGTGATCTCGACTCGCTGCTGCACTACCAACCACATCGAGGGCGTCCCCAGGACAGAGCCTCGATCGCACGGCACCTGAGGCGCCGGGGAATCACCACCGACGCGGACCGGATCCTCATCGTCAACGGTGCGCAGCACGGCCTCGCCATCACCGTCATGGCCACGCTCAACGCCGGCGACGTCGTCGCGGTCGATGCACTCACCTATCCCGGTTTCAAGGTGCTCGCGCATGCTTTTCACCTCGACCTGGAGCCCATACCGACAACCACCAACGGGCCGAATCTCGATGCCCTGGAGAAGCTGTGCGCGACCCGCCCTGTGCGGGCGATCTACGCCATGCCAACTTTGCACAACCCTCTGGGGTGGGTCATGCCGGCAACCGACCGAACCCGCCTGATCAAGATCGCTCGACAGCACGGCCCGCTCATCATCGAAGACGCCTCCTACGCCTACCTGGTCGAGGACCCACCACCCCCTCTGGCCGCGACCGCGCCGGACATCACCGTCTACGTCTCGGGACTGTCCAAGAGTGTCGCCACCGGCCTCCGGGTAGGCTTCGTCCTCGCCCCGTCCTTCGCGGTGCCATCACTCGAACGCGCGATTCGGGCAACCACCTGGAACACCCCGGCCCTCACCACCGCCATCGCCTGCCGCTGGCTCGACGACGGCACGGTGGACCACTTGGAAGTGCAGAAACGAGAGGATGCCAAAGCCCGCCAAGCACTCGCCGGACGAGAGCTGGCAGGTCTGCCGCTCATCAGCCACCCCTCGTCCTACTTCACCTGGCTTCCGCTGCCCGACGATGCACGCGCTGATCGCCTGACCGCCGACCTTGCACGTCAGCACATCTCGGTAAGCACAGCGGAGCCCTTCACCACCTCGACGCACACGCCACAGGCGCTTCGCCTCGCTCTGGGTTCGACCGATCTGGACCGTCTCCAGTCGACGCTGCGCACAGTGCGACGAGTCGCTATCGAGGACGCCTGCGCCTGAACTTCACTCGACCAGCCGATTCCCGCCCGCACCGGCCCCTGCGGACGAAAAGCCGTCGAACGAGGCCGGGCTCTGGACGACGGCAGCAACGGGGCGGCCAGCTTCCAGAGTTCATCAGGAACCAGACGCTTCGAGAGATCAGCACCCACGACTGGCATCGTGCCGCACGAACATCAACTCACGTGCGACAACCTCTAAGCCTTGATTGGTTCGGCCGACCTGGCGGCCTGCTCGATCTTCGCGCAGTAGGCTGCACGGGCTTCCTCGTCGATCTGCTTCTCGTGTTCAGCGCGCAACCCGGTCCGGCCGTCGAGGCCCTCGCGCAGGATGTCGGCGTGCCCGGCATGCCGGATGGACTCGCCTAGGACATGGACAAGGATGGCGAACAGGTTCGTGTCGGCATAAGGCTCCGGCCACCACGGCACGTGGCCGGGGGCGTCGAGGGGAAGCTCGTGGATCGTCGCGTCCGAGTGTTGCCATGTGCGCCGATAGAACCCGGTGATCTGATCGCGGGTCTCGTCCTCGGTCGCCCAGTGATCGCTGCCGTTGGAGTCCTGCCACCGGGGCAGCGGTTCCGGGGAAGGGCGGTCGAAGACCTCGCCGAAGTACCTGGCCTCGACGGTGGCCACGTGTTTGACCAGACCGAGGAGGTTGGTCCCGGTCGCTGTCAAAGGTCGGCGGGCGTCGTATTCGGACAAGCCGTCGAGTTTCCAGAGCAGCGCCTTGCGGTCCCGCCGCAGTCTCCCGTGCAGGTTGTCCTTTGCGAATTCATCGATCATGTGGCATGAGCCTGCCATGGGCTGCTCGTGGCCTCAAGATCCCGTATGCGGTCCGCAACGACTGGCAGAGGCCGGGCCATGGCCGCCGCCCTGGCCTGCTACAAGAAGCTCGCGAAACCTGCCACGTGAGACAACCTCTAACTGATCGTTTCAGAATGACCTAAGCGGCGGTGGTCGCCGAGCCCTGTCGGCTGCAGTCGCCCGGGGGTAGCCCAGGTCCCAGCACGTCAGCGGCCCTGGCTATCGTCGATGTCATGGTCTCAAGCGATCACCTGCTCGATCTAATCTGGAGCAGGCCGGATATCCACGGGCTGCTGCGTGCGTCCTTCGAGTTCGACATCGAGCGGAAGGAGTGCGGTGATGGCTTGAGGCTTGCCTCGGGCGAGCCGCTGGAGCCGATCGCTGGAGACTTCACCGGCGGGGCGTACTTCCTGTGCGCCGAGAAAGGCGGCCGACGCGCAGTGGTGTTCGCCAGCTCTGAAGGGGCGGGCGGGCTGATCGCCGACGACTTGGCGGGCGCTCTGGAGATCATCATCGGGTTGGCATGGCAGGACTGCCTTGGCTTCTCCGGCGGCGGCGATCTGGAGGTCATGCAGACTTCCGCCCAGCATCTTGAGACCCGTCTGATCAGGACCAACCCGGAGATCGCCGAAGAGCGCGCTCGCGTGGCTGCGGCTCTGTCTCTGCGTGTCCTTCCCCTCCCTGACCTAGTCATCCGCCTGCATGCGGCAGCCTCAAGGACCGAGCCTGAATACGTGGTGACCGACGATGGGGACCTCTTCGGGCCACCGTTCGGCGAGCACTCGGAACCGCGGCACGGCGGCTGGCGCTGAGTCGGACGGCTTCCCGATCATTCAACGTGCCGATCTAGACTGTTCTGTTGGTGTTTGACGACTGGTCTCGGCAGACTCTGCGACCATGTCCGCTGACCTGGTTCCTGATGACCTCTGGGAGCGCATAGCTCCGCTTCTTCCCACAAGACCGGCTCGACGCCATCGGAACCCCGGACGGCTGCCGGTATCGGACCGCGTGGCACTGGCGGGCATCGTCTACGTGTTGCGCAAGGGAGTCGCCTGGCAAGACGTGCCCACCCAGGTCGTGGGCTGCTCGGGGGTGACAGCCTGGCGACGTCTGCGGGACTGGACCGAGGCCGACGTCTGGCGCCGCCTGCACGAGATCCTGCTCACCGAGCTGGGGGTCAATGGCGTCCTGGACACGGATGATTGCGCGGTTGACGGCTCCCACGTCAGGGCGCTGAAAGGGGGGATCATGTGGGTCCCTCCCCAGTGGACCGCGCACGTCCGGGGTCCAAGCACCACGTGATCGTGGACCGGCACGGCACCCCACTGGCCGTGTCGCTCAGCGGCGGAAACCGCCACGACGTCACGCAGCTGATCCCGCTCCTGGACGCCATTCCCCCTATCCGGGGCCCGCGTGGACGGCCACGCAGCAGACCCAAGCGGTTGTTCGCGGACCGCGGCTACGACTTCGACAAGTACCGCCGCTTGCTGTGGAAGCGAGGGATCAAGCCGCAGATCGCGCGTCGCGGCACACCGCATGGCTCCGGGCTCGGCAGGACACGCTGGGTGGTCGAGCGCACCTTCGCCTGGCTCCACCAATTCAAACGGCTCCGCACCCGCTACGAGCGCAGAGCCGACCTCCATCAGGGACTGCTGGAACTGGCGGCCAGCATCATCTGCCTCCGCCGACTCCAGAGATCATTCTGAAACGATCAGTAAGACCGTGTCCTACGTGGTGAGGCGGTCGTTGGTCTCGGCATGGGGCGGGGTACGTACTCGGCGCGCTGCTTCACCTCCCGGGCGTGCTGGGTGGGGGCTTCGGCCGCCATGCGCGTTCGCAGCGCCTTCTCCTCCTGCAGCTTGCCCGCCGCCGCGGTGTAACTCGCCGCCTGGCTCCGGAACTCCGCCGCCTGGCGCTCGGCGGGCTCGGCGTCCCGGGCCACGGCGCGGTCGGTGATCCGCTCGACGTCCGGGAGCCATTCGCACATCGCGGCGAGCCGGGCCTGCAGCTCGTCGACGGTGTGCGGGGTCTCGGCACGGAAGCCCGGCGGCTCGGACCAGCTGATCGTCTCCGGGTTGCGGATTGCGGACCACGCCTCTCGCAGGGCATCCTCGGCGGCCCGCCGGGCCCGGACGATCTCCCGGTACGCCGCGCTCTCCTTCGCGGCGTACTCGTCGGCGAGCGCGATCGTCTCCTTGCGGCTGGTGCCCGCCAGGCGCAGCGCGATACGGGACTTGCCCTTCGCCTCCTGCAGCTGCCGGCGGACCTCCTGGTGCCGCATGGCCTTGTCGGCCTGCTGCCCGTTGGCCCGCTCCGCCGCGGCGGTCGCCGCGAGCTGGTCGGCGCGGTCCAGGATGTCGCGGGGGTGCAGGGCGGGGTTCCGCGGTCGGCGCGTGGCCTTCACCTCGAGGTCACCACGGGCCTGCAACTCAGCGTGCGCAGCAGCGGGGCGATTCAGCATGCGGCGGACCATGCACACCGCACGTGGTTGGCGTCGCGCGCTCATATCAGCGTCAGTCCTTCCCACTCCAGGTCGGCCGTCGGTAGGCTCCGTTCACCGTTTCTGGTCGAGGGGGGCTGGGCATGGCGAGTGAACGCTTTGAAGCATTCGGGGAACTCAAGACGCTGCGGCAGTGGGCTCGTGACCCGCGGTGCGTAGTCAAGAGCGACCTTCTGCACCGACGGGTACTTGCAGGGGGATGGAACCCGGAGAAAGCGATCACGACTCCGCCCACGTGGGTGAAGCGGGATTCGCTGGAAGCCGACCGCGCGAAGCCTGCCATCCGGACGTATGTCCCTTCCGCTCCCGCCCCGGCACCGAAACCGCGTAAGAAGCGGAGACCAGCGGCCCAGGGGATAGTGAAGCGGGTTCTGGCGTCTGAGCCGGGGTGGCAGGACACAACTGCGAGGGTCGTGCCCCTGGTCGATGGGCAGGGCAACAGCGTCAAAGCGATTCCCAGTGGCCTGCCGTCCCTGGGGAAACGGCGCTGATCCGCCTCACATCGTCTCAGTGAGGATGTGCAGCGCGAACCAGCCGCTGGACCTGAACCAGACAACGGCGAACACGGCTCTGCCGGCTTTGCTGGTGCGGGTGTGGAACAGCCTGCGGACGTTCTCCGACAGGGTGTCCTCATCGCGCTTGCTGGCGAGGGCGACGGCCGCGGCGACGGCGAACACGGTCGTCCAGGCGACCCAGAGGGCTCCCGAGACGGTAATTCACTCCTTGGGTTCGGCTGTGCGGGTACGGGGCGGGGGCCGTGGCCGTCGTACGGGGCGGCCTGGCCGACGGCGAGGATGTCGGTGTTCAGACAGGCGCCGTCCTGGCCGGTGACGGTGGCCAGCCACCTGCCGTACTTCTCCCGGCATGGGTTTGCACCACCAGGTCGGGGCCGTGCTCGGCGAGCCAGTCGGACACCCACGCCTTGGCGGCTTTGCCCGCCGGGGTGTTCTTCTCGGCGGCGTTGAGGCCCATCAGGGGGAATCGACGGAATGCCCTGGTCAGGGCCGATGCAACCTCTGTGTAGATCGTTTCCCGCGTTGCCGGGCGATTTTTCCCACGCCGCAGGCCAGATGCTTCGGCGATGGATGCGGAGACACCGCACCAGCTTCGCTCGCCCGGTAGCTCAGCTGCGGGTGACGTTCCTGGTGAGGAGGCGGAGCAAGTTCTTGGCCGTGGCGTCCTGCTCGGGTGTCAGTCCCATGGCCTCGCCGATGGCCGCAGGGACGGGACGAGCCTTATCGCGAAGATCCGCACCAGCCGGGGTGAGGTGGATGGAGACGGACCGCTCGTCCTCGGCACGTCGTTCACGGCGGATCAGGCCACCGGCTTCCAGGCGCTTGAGCAGCGGAGAAAGGGTGCTGGATTCCAGTTGGAGCGCGGTGCCCAGCTCACGGACGGATATGGAGTCCTGCTCCCACAGCACCAGCATGACCAGGTACTGCGGGTAGGTCAGGCCCAGGTCGTCCAGCAGGGGCCGATAGCGGACGGTGACCGCCCGCGAGGCGGCGTACAAGGCGAAGCACAGCTGGTCCTGGAGCAGGAGCGAGCCCGGCTCAGCGGCGTGGTGCCCGTTCTCGTCCATGGCTTCGGTCCTCACATCGAATGATCGGCGAACGCCATTCTACCTCTTCCAGGCGCCCGCGATTATGTAGCGCTAGATTAAGTTGTGCACGACTGAATCGTGCAGTACTGTTCCAGTCAGCCCCGCCGGACGGCCGGGCCCACCGCTCGCCGCCCACCGCCATCCCCCATGAGGAGCGACCCATGTCCGAGACCACCACCCGCCCGGTGCTGGAGCCCGCCGCCGCAGCCTTCGCCGAGGCCACCGCAAACCCGCCGTACCTGTTCGACCTGGGTCCGGCCGAAGGCCGCAAGACCGTCGACGAGGTCCAGTCCGGCGAGATCACCAAGCCGGAAATCGCAGAGGAGTGGGTGACCGTCCCCGGCGGCCCCACCGGATCGGTCAAGGCCCGCATCGTCCGCCCCGCCGACGCTCAGAGCGTGCTGCCGGTGATCATCTACATCCACGGCGCCGGATGGGTCTTCGGCAACGCCCACACCCACGACCGCCTGGTCCGCGAGCTGGCCGTCGGCGCCCGGGCCGCCGTCGTCTTCCCCGAGTACGACCTGTCCCCGGAGGCCCGTTACCCGGTCGCCATCGAGCAGAACTACGCCGTCGCCCGCTGGATCGTCACCGACGGCGCCGCGAAGAACCTGGATGCCACCCGCATCGCCGTGGCCGGCGACTCCGTCGGCGGCAACATGGCCGCGGCGCTGACCCTGATGGCCAAGGAGCGCGGCGACGTCCCCCTGGTGCAGCAGGTGCTGTTCTACCCGGTCACCGACGCCAGCTTCGACACCGGCTCCTACCACCAGTTCGCCGAGGGCTACTTCCTGCGCCGGGACGCCATGCAGTGGTTCTGGGACCAGTACACGACCGACGAAAGTGAGCGCGCCCAGATCACTGCGTCCCCGCTGCGCGCCACCACCGAGCAGCTGACCGGTCTGCCCCCGGCGCTGGTCATCACCGGCGAGGCCGACGTGCTGCGCGACGAGGGCGAGGCCTACGCCAACAAGCTGCGCGAGGCCGGCGTCCCGGTCACGGCGGTGCGCTACCAGGGCATCATCCACGACTTCGTGATGCTCAACGCCCTGCGCGGCACCCACGCCGCAGAGGCCGCCATCACCCAGGCCATCACCACGCTGCGCGACGTTCTGGGCACCAACTGACCAGGCAGCACCCACCCGATCTGATCCATCTGCAGCCAGCAGGCGTTCGAGCGCAGGGCACGCCGCCGCCCGCACCCCGTACAACCAGGAGATATTCCGTCATGTCCGCACCCTCCCCCCGCATCGGCCGTAAGATCGCGCTCGCCGCGACCGTCCCCTTCGTCGCAGGCATCGTCGCGGCCGGCAACGCTCTCGCCTCCCCTGCCTCCCCCGGCTCGCCGAGTGGGCACTCGTCGGTCGTGCTGGAGCACGACGCCCAGGTGTTCGCCGATGCGGCGGCCAAGAATCCCCCCATCTACACCCTGTCCTACGCCGAAGCCCGTAAGGCCCTGGACACCGCACAGTCCGGCCCGGTCCCGCTGCCCCCGGCAGACGTCTCTCACCGCACTCTTCCCGTCGGCCCCACCGGCAAGGTGACGATCCGCATCGTCCGGCCCGCCGGAGCGACCGGCAGGCTCCCGGTCGTGATGTACTTCCACGGCGGCGGATGGGTGCTCGGCAACGAGGGGACCCACGACCGCCTGGTCCGGCAGATCGCGAACGGCGCACACGCCGCCGTGATCTTCGTCGACTACACACCCGCCCCCGAAGCGCACTTCCCGATCCCCATCGAGCAGGCCTACGCCGCCACCAAGTGGGTCGCCGAGCACGGCAACGAGATCAACGTCGACGGCTCGCGGATCGCCCTCGCGGGCGACAGCGTCGGCGGGAACATGACCGCCGCTGTCAGCCTCATGGACAAGCAGCAGCACGGGCCGAAGCTGCGCGGCCAGGTCCTCTTGTACCCGGTGACCAACGCCGCCTTCAACGACGCCTCCTACCGCGAGTTCGCAGGCGGCCCATGGCTCACCCGCAAGGCCATGCAGTGGTTCTGGGACGCCTACGCCCCCAACACCAAGGACCGCAACCAGATCCTCGCATCCCCGCTGCGCGCCACCCTCAATCAGCTCAGCGGACTGCCGAAGGCACTGGTCATCACCGACGAGGCGGACGTACTCCGCGACGAGGGCGAAGCCTACGCAGCCAAGCTCCGCGCCGCCGGCAACGACGTGACCGCCGTGCGCTACAACGGCGCCATCCACGACTTCGCGATGCTCAACGCCCTGCGCAACACCAACGCCGCCCAGGCAGCGGTCGCCCAGGCCAACACCTTCCTGAACAACGCGCTCCACTGACACGAACACCCGACCCCCGTCAGGGACCTGGGGGCCGGCCCAACAGGCCAGCCCCCACACCAGTTGACCCGCGCCGCCACGCGGCCCGTCTTCTCAACGGGATCAACGCGGAACCTTCCGGTATGGGAAAACCGCGGGGGGCGGTCGATGTCCCGTACCTGTCCGCACGCCCCGTCAAGTCCCGGCTCTGACCGCGGCAGCCGACGTCGACGACCTGGCGGAGCGGGAGCGGCGGCTGGCCCCTGTTCACCGAGTTCGTGCTGGACGCCTCCGTACGGCCCCTCCACACCCTCCTGAGCGAACTGGCAGAGGTCTCCCTGGGCATCGACGCCACCCCCGTCCGGACGTTCTCCCGCAGTCGCCGTACGAGGGGCCCCGAACTCGCCACCGACCCGGACGCCGGCTGGTACGTACGCGAAGGCGACCACCGGAACCCCGATGCAACCGTGTCCTAGTCCATGCGCCCAGCTCCTCCACCGACGAAACCGGGCAACGCCAAGGCCACCGAGGACAAGAAGAAGACCTCGCTCAAGAAGAAGTACCTCTTCGGATACGACGCCCACCTCATCGTGACCCGTGACGCCGAGCACGACGCAGTCCTCCTCGACAACGGCACTCCGAACCCCGACGTCCTCCCGACCCTCGTCCTCGGCGTCGCCCCGGGCAGCTGATGCGCCCCGCCTGGTGCCCAGAAGCGATGGTGCGAGGACACGCGACCGCCAACACCCGAGTGCCCCCTCGCGCCGGCAGGACGCACTCGCGCATTCCGCTCCGCACCAGCGCCACCCGGCAGAGCGCTCATGCGTTCCACCGTTTTGCCCGACGCCACCAGTGCCGGCCGCTACCGTCGCAGCATGGTCAAGGCAGTGGAACGGCCCATCCTCAGGGCCACCCTCGCGCGCGCCGCGCTCGCGGCCACTCACGACGACCCGCTGCTGTACGCGGCCGCGTCGCTGATGCTCCTCGCCGGACTTCGCTCCGGTGAGGTCGGCCAACTCCTGGTGCACGACTGGGCGCCCGCCGAAGACCCGAAGCTGACGGTACGCGGCCTCCGCTCCTCGGAAGGCCGGACGATCCGCGTGTCCCCGTCTGCGGCCGCCGCAGTCGACGCCTACCTCGACGACCATGACCCGCGGCCGGGCGAGCTCCTCCTGATGGGCCTGCGGCCCAACGGTGTCCAACCACTTCCTGCCCTAACTGTTCCGCGACATGATGCGCCCGGCTGGCTTCGACGTCACCGTGCACGACCTCCGTCGCGCCGCGGAGGCCGCGGTGCTGGAGGATGGCACACCAGCGGCGCACGTCGACACGTACTTCGGAATCTCGACGACCGCGGTAGCCCTGGCGTCGATTCCCGACGGCTACGACCGCGGCATCGCCGCTGTCCTGGAGACGACCTTCGGCGCCTGATCGCGGCGCGGCCCGCCGGACCATACCGCTACTGCCGGCGGGCCAGGCACCCCCAAGGTGGCGCCCCTTCGCGGGGGACAGGACACTACGCCCAACGTGGCCGCAACGGTAGATGTATGCAGCCTTGAGGTCGGTCACACGCCCCAGGACCGACACGACAACCGTTATCATCTAGGCATCCGGAAGTCGTCGGCGACATAGACGAGAAGGACTGGCCCGCAGCGCTCAACCGAGCGCTGGAGCGCGTCCGTCAGCTCGATGCTCAGATGGTGCGCGAGCGAGAGGAGACGGCGGCCAGGATCGGTGCCCTCGTCTCCAAGCTCGGCGGCGAGGTCGTTCTCACGGCCGACGATCTGACCTCATCGATGGGGTGCGACACGCATGGCGAGTCTCGTGAGTCAAACGCGTACACGGCGGCCGCTGTCCTCGGCGCGCGCACCGGAAGGCCGTCCACGTGCGCTCGCGCTGGTCAGCACGTACACCTGAGCTGTGGTCCTCGCACCGTCAATCGAGCCCATGCTCGCTGAGGCCTGGTCCGTGCTGCCGCTCGACCGGGCGCTTCCAGGTGGGCTGGCGATCGAGCAGAAGTTATGGACAGGGTTTGAGATTGCCCGTTGTCCACGACGAAAACGGGGTTGGGCCCCTCAACATGAGGGACCCGACGCCATACATGCGTTCAGTTCTGGCGCGCGCACGCCGACGCGGTCTTGGCGTCCGACGCAGTGAGGCTGGGGCCGACGGAGTCTCGTCTGACGCGTCGACGCCGCAGCAGGGGCGACCGCCAGCCGTCACTCGGTGTGCAGGACACGGGCGATGGTCTGCCGGGCCGCCGCACGCGCCGGCAGCACCGCACCCAGTGCGGCGATCGCCACCCCGGCCAGCACCAGCCACGTCATCAACCCTGGGTGCCACACGTCCAGCATCCGTGCGGGGAAGGCGAGGTGGGCGCTGTGCTCGGTCAGGGGGATCACCACACGGTAGGCCGCGACTCCCAGCGGCAGCCCCAGGACCCCGCCGACCAGACCGAGGCCGGTCATGGATACGACCAGCATCACCGTGACCTGCCGTGGGGTCATGCCGATCGACTTCAGCATGCCGAGGTCGCGCCGCCGCTCCCGGGCACTCAGCACGACCGTGTTGAAGACCCCCATCGCGGCGACCACCGTCAGCATCAGGGTCAGCACGGAGGCGGAGCTGATCACCGTCACCGCCCCGGCGTTGACCGAGGGCTGCCCGTCCGGGTAGAGCCCGGGGTCGGCAGCTCGTACCGCCTTCATATAGGCGCTGGCATCGGCTCCGGGGAGGAGGCGTACCCAGTACTGGTTGGCCTGCGCCTGCGGTGCCAGGGCAGTCACCGTCGTCCAGTTCGCGCGCACGAAGTCCGACGGCCCGGACATGACCTCCCCGACCAGTGTCACGCGCTCCGTCCGGCCGTCCGCCGCGCCCAGCGTGAACGAGTCACCGACGCGCAGGTCGTGCTTGGCCAGGAACCTGCCGGAGGCCACCACCTCGCCGGGCCCATGCGCCCACCGGCCCCTGGCCAGGTCGTCCTGGAGGGTGGACCGGCCCCCGCGCGCTCCCTCGATCGTCACATCCTGGCTCTGCCCGAGCATCCGCACCTGGACGAAGCCCACGGCGGACACGTCCGCCGCATGGGGCAGGGAGCGCAGCAGCGTCTGTGTCGCGGCGTCGCCCTGGTGCGGAGCAGTCTCCCCGAACCTGGGCTGCCCGGTGTAGACGACCATCTGCGTCCTGTCGGCGCCTTCGACGGCCTTGCCGTAGGAGACCATGGTGGCCGACAGGCCGGTGGCGAAGGTCACCGTCGCCACCCCGAGCAGTACGGCGGAGACCGTGAGCAGTGCCCGTCCCGGCCGGGCGAAGGGCAGGCCGAGGCCCAGCGTCACCGAGCGCGGCAGCCGCACCCCGCTCAGCCACCGCTGCACCGCCGGCCGCCGGCCGCCACCGGGTGCGCTGCCCGCGCTGATCGCCCGTGCCGCGGGCAGCCGGTGCGCGCGCATTGCCGGGATCAGCGCGGCCAGCAGCACGACCGTGGGCATGCCCAGCGCCGTGGTCATGTACACCCAGGAGCTGACCGTCGGCCTGAGGTCCACCGTGCCGAAGTCGGCGCCGTAGAAGACCTGGTGCAACAGCGGCCGGGCCACCACCGCGCCCAGGGCCGTGCCGATCGCCGCGCCCGCCGTCGCCGGGAGACAGACCATCATCAGGTAGACCGTGACCACCTGGACCGGCGTGAATCCCACGGACTTGAGCACCCCGATGTGCCGGAAGCCGGACACGACGGCGCCGCTCACCACATTGGCCACGATCAGGACCGCCACCAGCAGGCCGAGGATGCCGAAGGCCATGAGAAACGGCACGAAGGCGTTGGGCTCGGCGGCGAGCTGCGCCTTCAGCGTCAGATAGGACTGGCGGGCGACCAGCGATCCGGGCGGCAGGCCGGCGCTCACCGCCGCGGTGTCCGCCGTGATCTGCCGCTCCGACGCGGCCCGGTCGAACCGGTAGAGCATTTGGTACATCGTGGGGTGTAGGGCCCAGATCTGCCGTGGGGAGACCCATGCCTGGGCGGTACCGCTCACGCCGGAGGCGAGGCCGACGACGGTCAGCGGCGCCAGCCCGGGCAGCCGGAGCCGCTTCCCGATCGGAGAGCGCGGCCCGTCGCCCATCCCGGGCGCGTCCGGAAGCTCCAGGACCATCTGGCCGGGGCCGGTGGCCCAGTGCCCGGCGAACAGGTCCAGCCGGTCGACGGGGCCGCCGGGGCCCGGCCGGCCCACCACGGTCAGCGAGCCGGGCCCCAAGCCGGGCAGATCGGCGACCGCGCTCTGCGACAGGTCGACCACCGCTTCCGGGAACGGCCCGGCCGAGGCCCGCACGCCCGGTCGGTGCGCGGTCCGTGCCAGCCGGGTGCCCGAGACCATCGTCGCGTCGAACGTGGCGACGACATGTGCTCCGTGGGCCTGGCCGAAGATCCGGTCGAACGGCCCGGACGCGACGTCCAGCAGCCCGAGGGCGACCACCAGGGCCACGGAGGACACGAGAACCACCGCACCGATCACGGCAGTCTGCAGCCGGCGGCGGCGCACGGCCGCGCGGGAGGCCCGCCACACCGCGCTCATGCCGACCGCTCCGGGGTCCGCTCGCCGGTGATCCGACCGTCCGCCATCATCACCAGGCGGCCGGCGCAGCGCGTGGCCAGCGTCTGATCGTGCGTCACCAACAGCAGCGTCTGGCCCAATTCGTTGAGGTCGATGAGCAGGTCCATCACCTGCTCGCCCGCGTGGCTGTCCAGCGCGCCGGTCGGCTCGTCCGCCAGCAGCAGCGCGGGCCGGTTCATCAGCGCGCGGGCCACCGCCGCCCGCTGGCGCTCGCCGCCACTGAGCGCGGCGGGGTAGACGTTCCTGCGGTCGGCGATGCCGAGTTCGTCCAGCAGCTCCAGCGCCCGGCGCCGGGCCTGACGAGTGGGCGTTCCGGTGAGCTGGGCGGCCAGGGCGACGTTGTCGATCGTGGGCAGGTCGTCGATGAGGTTGAAGAACTGGAAGATCATGCCGATGCGGCGGCGCCGGAAGAGCGCCAGCCCGGTCTCGTTCATCGCGCCCAGGTCCTCGCCGTGCACGCACACCGAGCCGGCGCTCGGCCGGTCAAGGCCGGCGATCATATTGAGCAGGGTGGACTTGCCGCAGCCGGACGGCCCCATCACCGCCACCGCCTCCCCGGCACCGATCTCTAGCGACACCCCGTTCAGGGCGACGGTGTCGCCGTACTCCTTGCGCAGGCCGCTCACCCGGACGACGCCCTGCTCGTGCACGGCGGTCGGACCGGCCCCCGCAGTCGTGCCGCTGATGTCTTCGGTGGTCATGACAGGCACGGTAGGCGGCGTGGGCAGCCCCGAGCGTCAGCCCCCGGAGGTATCCCGCGACGGCGGTCATCCTGGCGATGTACGGGGTGGAACCGGAGAGGGACGCCCGCTCCTCGACCGGCTGGCACGATGGACGACGTGTGGAGATCGGAGACGGGCTGGCTGCTCATCGCCCTCACGTCCGTGAGCCTGGCGGCGACCGGAGGCGCCACCCTGCTACTGGCGCGGGCTCACCGCCGCTACCGCAAGCTTCTGGAGGACCGGCGCTGGCTGCTGGAGCGCGAGCGGGAGGCTGCCGCCCGCACGGCGGTCGCGGCCGAGCGTGCCCGTATCGCACGGGAGTTGCATGACATCGTCAGCCACAAGGTCAGCTTGATGGTCGTCCAGGCGACCGCCGCCCGCGAGGTACTCGACACCCTGCCGGACGCCGCGCAGACCGCACTGCAGGCCGTCGAGGGTGCCGGACGCGATGCGATGACCGAACTGCGACACCTGCTGGGCCTGTTGGCGCCGTCGCCGGACGGCGACGACGACCGGACCGGGCGCGACGGCGAGGGCGACCCCTCCGCACTCGCACCCCAGCCGAGCCTGAGCCAACTGGGCACCCTGGTCGACCGGATCGCCTTCGCCGGCCTCCCGGTCGAGGTGCGCATCTCCGGGGAACCGCGCCCGCTGCCGCCCGGCATCGACGTCACCGCCTACCGGGTCGTGCAGGAGGCGTTGACCAACGCGCTCAAGTACGGCGACGGCGGCACGGCGACCGTGATGGTGCGCTATGCGGACCACGGTCTGCGGGTCGAGGTGCTCAACAGCGGACCGAGCGTGCTGTCCGCCGGCCCCGCGGGCACGGGAGCGCGATCCGGTGGCCGCCAGCGCCGGGACGACGGAGCGGGGCACGGGCTGATCGGTCTGCGCGAGCGTGTCGCCGTCTACGGAGGCCACTTCGACGCCCGACGCCGCGTCGGTGGCGGGTACCGTGTCCGCGCACGCATCCCCCTGGAGCGCCCGTGACCCAGCCCGCCGCCCACCGCCGCGTCCCCCAGTTCCCGAATCGGATGCCGAACACCCAGGAGCCAGGACCGGACCAGAGCAAGGAAACCGTCGCCCCGCGCGTCCTCATCGCCGACGACGAGGAACTCATCCGAACCGGCTTCCGCCTCATCCTCACCGCGCGCGGCATCGAGGTCATCGGCGAGGCCGCGGACGGCGTACAGGCCGTCGCGGAAGCCGAACGGCTACGCCCCGACGTCCTCCTGATGGACATCCGGATGCCCCACCTGGACGGTCTGGAAGCCGCCAAGCGCGTCCTGCGGCTGCTCCCGCGCTGTCGGGTCCTCATGCTCACCACGTTCGACCTCGACCGCTACGTCTACGCGGCGCTCGCCGCCGGGGCGAGCGGCTTCCTGCTCAAGGACGTCACCGCCGCCCACCTCGCCGCGGCCGTGCGGCTGGTGAACACGGGTGACGCGCTGCTCGCCCCCTCGATTACCCGCCGTCTGGTCGAACGCTACGCGACCACCCACGAGGCCGACAAAGCCGAGACGGCTCGCCGGGCCGCCGCTGCGGTGACCGTGGACCGCACACCCCCGCTGCACCGCGACCTCGCTCCGCTGACACCCCGCGAACGCGAGGTGCTGGTCCTCATGGGCCGGGGCCTGTCGAACACCGAACTCGCCGACACCCTCACCCTCAGCGAGGCCACCGTGAAGACCCACGTCGCACGGATCTTCGCCAAGCTCACCCTCCGCGACCGCGCCCAAGCCGTCATCCTCGCCTACGAGACGGGCCTGGTCACCCCGGGCAGCTCCACCGCCGATTGACAGCCCTTCCCCAGCACGCAGCACCGACGCTCGCCAATCCTCTTCTCCCATCGATCTGCAACCGTCACATCTACGTGGTGCTGCCGCGCTCGTGTGTCGAGCAAACCGAATGGGTGCAGTTCAGGGCTGTGTTTGCGGGGAAGTTCGGCTGCGGGCGGGCAGGGCAACGACGGTGGCGCCTTGACGCAAGGCGTCGTTTTCGAGGGTGAGCTGTCGGATGGCCTCCTCGTAGAGGGCGAGGGTCCGGCGCAGGTCGGTGTTCTCCTTCCGCAGTCGGCGGAGGTTCTCCTCTTTCCTCTCATCGGTTTCTGGCCGGTCCGTGCGCGTCTCGTCCTGGGTTGGTGTCGGGATTCGGCGGCGGAGGTAGGTGTCGAGCAGGTCGGCATAGTGGCGGTGGAATGTGGCGTGGGGGATCCCGAGGTGCCGCTCGATGGCGCTGACGGTCGGGCGCCGTCCGCTGGCGGACGCCTCTTGAAGGATGGTGTCGATGGCGGCCTTGACGGTGTCGGCGTCGGGCAGAGCACGTTTCACTCGGCGGACTCCGGATCGTGGCGGGCGAGGAACACGGCCGTGGCACGGTGCTGTTCCTGCAGGCGGTGGCGGATATACGGGGCGAGGTGGTTAGCGTCGGCCAGGGCTTTCTCCAACTGGGTGAGGTGATCGGTCAGGGCCTGGAGGTTGGCGGATGTGAGGGCGGTGTTGCGGCAGGCCAGGGGCTGGCAGTCGGCCATGGCCGGATGTTCGCCAGGGTCGGCGGATGTGCGGCACAGGGCGCGGTCGGGGTTGTAGACGCAGGTGACGAAGGTCCCCGGGTACACATGGGGGTCGTGGCGGGCCACGATGCGGCGCAGACGTGCTTCGTCGGTGACGAACTGCCCGTCGAAGAGGGTGTGGCGGGCGAGCTCAGCGAGCCGGGCCTCGGCGCCGGCCGGTCCGGTCAGCGTCGGCCGGTCAGCGTCGGCGCCCACCTCAACGAGCGGCTGGCCACGGGCGAGGGCCTCTTCGGCTTCGACCTCGTCCCGGAACCCGGAGTCGCTGGTGCCGGCGTAGCCCTCGAACATCTGAATGCCCTGGTGGCGGTATTGCAGGGCTCTCGCGATGGTGCCGCTCGGGCGGCGGGCGATGAACCAGGCCAGGGTCCGCCGGAACTGGCGCGTAGTCAGCCGAGGCAGCCGGCCCCGGTGCAGTGGTATCCCATCCGGACGGCCGTGGTCGCTGCAGTAGGAAGTGATCCAGGAGAGCAAGAAGGCGATGTCCTTGTTGGTGGTGTTGCTGTTAAGCACCGGGAATGCCGTGCGGCGCGGGTGGTTGCGGCGGGAGCTGAGCGCCGGGGCGAGGAGGTAGGGCTGGTCCTCTGGCTGGACCCGTTCCAGGACAGCGATCCCCCGGGCGACGGGGGCGGTGACGACCCAGGTGGCCTCCACGCCGTGGACGTCTTCGCCCTTGAAGGCGAGGCTGCCGAGCCGGTGCCGCTAGACGTGCCCGTCCGGGGCCTGGTGGATGCTCAGGCAGCCGCGCTGGAGGTGTTTGATCTCGGAGTCGCGCATGCCGGAGAGGCAGGCGATCACGATCCAGCAGGCCACCTGCAGCAGTCGCTCCAAGCGGGCGACGTCGTAGTACGAGATGCGCTCCAGCCATGGCCGACCATCCAGCCGCCCCTGGGGAGCGTGCGCGAGGGGACAGTCCGTGTCGACTCCGACGTCGCGGGCCACCTCCGCGATCATCTGCCGTGGCCGGGCCTCGTCCAGGCGGTGTACGGGATAGCCCAGCGGCCGGGCGAGGTAGTTGGTGCTGGGGAAAGGCGCCCCGCGACGGCCGGAGGCCAGGCGCGCGGGTGCAGCCGGCAGCGGGTGCCGCCTGCGGCGAAAGTCGTCCAGCAGTTCCGCCAGGGCGGTGAGCAGATCGGGGTCGGCGGGCGGCCGGGCGTCGATGGCGTCACGCTCGTCGCGGGCGGCCAGGACGTCGTCGGCAAAGTCGTCGACCCAGCGGATCGCCCAGGTCAGCAGTGGCCCCACGACCTGCTCAACGCGTGGAGCAGCTGTCCGCCATCGGCATGCGATGGGCGTAACGGCGCGCAGACGAGCATCGGGGCCGGGCAGTGGACGATGACGTGAGATTGCCCCCTGCCCCGTTAATGGTGGGCAGGGGCACCCTCACGCCCTGGTCCGGTTCTGCTAGCCACGGGCCCAGGTGATCTCTCGCTGGCCGGCGGGAGCGGGTCAGTCCGAGCCGAGCGTCCGCAGGTAGTCCCGCAGCAGCGAGAACAGTACCGCTACTGCCTCTTGATTTTGCTCGGGGGAAAATGAGCGGACGTCGGACACCCTCAGTTTCGGATCCACTTCACACAACACCAGTCCCCACCACGTCAGTTCCTTGCTGCCGGTCCCGCGCTCGGCCAGCCAGGCGCGGAATCCCTTCATCGTGGCGGTCTCCGAGTACATGTCGAACCCATCCAGAAAGGCACAGACCTCACTGAACGACTGGGTCATCGTGTACATTCCGACGCGGTGCTCGAGGATGTCGAGTACTTCTGGAAGCTTGGTCACAGGCACTGTCCGCCAATCTCAAGGGTTTGGAGAGACGAGGGTCCAGTCGTGGTCCTCTGGATATGACCATTCGGTCTTCCATTGATCGAGCGGCATACCGTCGGGACCCGTAAACTGGTCGTACACTCGGCCGTCCTTCAAGACGAATGTGTGATGCCCCCACGATTCGTTGGCGAGTTTGTAGTCGCCCAGGCTGGGGAGACCGTCTTTGGGCGTGATCGTCCAGATCTCTCCGCCCATCTTCTTCTGGAGCTTGGCTGCAAACTCGTCGCAACCTGCATTATGCACCAGGACCGGGGTCGAACCTGCCAGCACGTAGTAGGTGTGGAAATCCTCGACGGTGAGGTTGTAGGTACGTACGCGCTGGTCGAAAGCGCGGTTCGCCTGCACTCGCACCGTGCTCCCGTCGTTGCTCAGCAAGGTGGAGCCGGGTCGCAGGTCGCGTGCCTTCACCCAGCGGCTCTGCGACGGGTTCCAGAAGGGATGTTCGTAGGTGGCGGTGAGCTTCCGCGGGCCGCCTGGCGTGACGATGGTCAGCTCGTCGAAATGCTTGTCGCCGTCCGTGATGATGAGACGGGTGACCCTGTGCGGCTCGGTCTTTCCGGTGAGCGGATCTGTCGCGACGACCTTGTCGCCTTCCGCAACGTCCTCGATCTTCTTCGTCGAGCCACCGCCCATGAGTACTTTCGTGCCGGCCAGGAAGCACTGACCGCAGCTCTCCTCCGCACCACCGGCTTCCTCTTGCTGGGCCTCACGCAGGGCCTGTCCGAGACCGTTGTTGAATCGGCTGATGCCGTCGGTGATTCCGTAGATCCCCGCGCCCGCTATCCCGGTACCGACGACGATGGCGGGTGCTCCCTCAAGGCAGCCGATGATGGTCAGGCACAGGCCTCCGCCCGCGACGTCGATCGAGGCGCCCGAGCCGACGCCGATCATGCCCCCTGCCGTCTCCAACAGGCCTTTCCAGATGTCGGAGTTACCGAGGATGGCCTGACCGTAGTCGCCGATCGTGTTGGCGGTGTCCTTGAGCCAGCCCGGTACCCAGCTGCCGTCGTCCTTCTGTTGGCTCTTCTTCAGCTGCTCCTCGTACCACTGCCGCCATTTCGCCTGTTCTTGCTGCTTTTTGGTGACTGCAGTGCGGTAGGCGTCCATTTCTGCCTGGGCGGCGGCGGTGGCGTCCTTGCCTGCGGCCAAGGCTGAGACCCGGGCTTGCTGGGCTGCTGTCCAGGCCGAGTCGGCGGAGCCGCGTGCTGCGGTGGCTGAGTACTGGGCCTGGGCGGCGGAGGTGACGGCTGCGGCCGCGGCGTTCTCGGCGTCCTGCCGGGCGTTGCGGGCGGTGTTGGCCGATGTGGCGGCATCCTTGGCGGACTGTTCGGCCTGGGTGGCGTAGCCGTCGGCCTGTGTGGCGTACTTCTTCGCATCTGCGGCGGCCTGGGCGGCCTGCTTGGCGTAACCGGCGGCTTCGTCTTTGGCCTTGGCCGCGTCGGCTGCTGCCTTGCCCGCCTCGGCCGCGTTCTTCTGTGCGGTGGCGGCGACACCCGCGGCCTGTGCGATCAGCTGCTGGATCTGGGATTCGTGCGTGGCGCCGAGCTGGTCCTGGCGCTGGGCTTTGTATTGGCCGACGGTGATGAAGAGGTGCAGCAGGTCGGAGGGCCCTTCCAGGGCGATCCGTGCCGCGGCCTTCACCTCCGGGCCGTTGCTGCTGTTGTGGGTGTCGGCGAGCTGGGCGGCGCGGACGCGTTCGTCCTGGGTGCGTGCCTGGGCGTCGTCGCTGGTGATGAACTGGCGCAGGGCGTCCGCCGTGTCGGTGTTCAGCGTGGTGCGTCCGGCCTGCTGTTCGATCGGTCCGGCGCCTGCGATGGTCCGGGCGATGTACAGGCGCATGTCCTGCTTCATGGCCTCGTACTGGCCGGTGGCGAGGAACGCGCTCACCGCGGAGTCGTCTCCGTCCAGCGCCTTGGAGGCGGCGGCGCGCACGTCGGCGGAGCCGGCGTGCGTCGCCAACTGCTGGACGTCCTCACGGTCGTCCTGGGCAGCGGACTGCTTACGGCCGGTGCGGATGTAGTCGGTCACGTCCTGGTCGGAGCCGGCCAGGGCCACGAGGGCTGCGGACTGGCTCCAGGCGCGGCCGGTCTTCGCGGCCGCCAGGGCCACCTTGCGGGCCTCGGGAGCGATCTGCGCGGCATCAGCGCCGGGCTGGGCCGCCTGGTCGGCGAGCTTGGCCGCCTCGGCCTGCAGATCCTTGGCCTGCTGCGTGGCCGCCTGCTGCGCCGCGGTGCGCTGGTCCTCCTGGGCCTTGAGGTCCTGGGCGCGGTCGATGGCCTCGTTGGTACGCGCCGTGAGCTGTTCTGCGTCGATGCGGACGGCGAGGTCGTGGACCTTCTGGGCTTTGGTGACCGCGGCACTGGCGGCGTCGGCGTCCTTCTTGGCCTCCTTGGCGTGCGCGGCGGACTGCTTGGCGGCGGTCGCCGCCTGTCCGGCGTGGGCGGCGGCGTCGTCTGCCGCCTTGGCCGCATTCTCCGCATGCGTGGCCGCGTCATTCGCCGCGTCGCGCGCCTCACCGGCATCGGTGGCGGCCTCCTGTGCCAGCGATTCGGCGGCGTCGGCGGCACGGGCCGCTTCGCGGGCGTGCCGGTGCGCGCTGGCCGCGGCGTTCGCGGCCTCCTCAGAGTGGGCGCCAGCCTGGTCGGCCAGGGTATTGGCCTGGTCGGCCGCGTTCGCGGCATCGGTGGCGTCACTGCCCGCACCGCTGGCCGCCTTGGCTGCGTCGGCGGCCTGGGCGGCGGCGGTGTGGGCCGAGTCGGCAGCCTGGGCGGCAGCGCGGGCGCCCGCGGCGGCGTCGCGGGCCTGCTCGGCTGCCTTGCGGGCGGCACCTGCCTGGCCGGCGTCGATGGCCGCGTTCGCGGCCGCGTCCCGGGCCTGGGAGGCGGCCTGGGCGGCACCGTCAGCGGCCGCCGCGGCGGCGGAGGCGGCATTGGCGGCGACCCTCGCCACATTGGTGGCGGCGTTGGCCGCGTCGATCGCCGTCTGCGCGGCGGTCGCGGCCTGCTTGGCCGCGCTCGCGGCGCGGGCAGCGGCGGCGGCCGCGTGCTGGGTGTCCTTGTGCGCGGCCTCGGTCTCGGTCTCGGCCTTCTGCGCCGCTGCCTTCGCCAGCTTCGCCGCGGTCACCGCTCGGGCGGAGGCGTCCTTGGCGGCCCGGGTCTGCTGCCCGGCCAGCTTGCCCGCCTTGGCCGCCTGGTCGGCGAGCTGCGCGATCGTGGCGTGCTCCTGGTCGTGGGCACGGGACACGTACTGGCCGACCTGGAGGAATTCGTGGATGTCGTCGGGGGTGCCGTTGATGGCGATGCGGCCGGCTGCCTGGACGTTCGGTCCGCCGGCCGCGATGATCTGGGCGACCTCGACCCGCTCGTCCTGTTCCCGGTCGTTGTACTGGTCGTTGTCGAGGAATCTCTTGATGTCCTCGGGGGTGCCGTTGAGCGCGGCGCGGCCCGCCTTCTGCACCTCCGGACCGCCCGCGTCGATGATCTGTGCGACGCGGACCCGCTCATCCTGCTCCAGCGGCTGCTTCCAGCCGTCCTTCAAGAACACCTTCAGGTCGTCCGGCGTCCCGTCGAGCGCCTTGCGGGCAGCGTCCTGGAGGCTGAGACCGCCGACACTGGCGAACTGGGCGACGGCCACCCGCTCGTCCTGGACAGCGATGTCGGAGGCCTGGGAGAGGAAGTTCTTGACGTCGTCGTCACTGCCGACGAGAGCGACTTCGGCGGCGGCTCGTACGCCGGGGCCGCCCGTTTCCCACAGGCGTACCACCTTGGCGCGGTCAGTGTCCGGAAGCGCACCGGAGATACCGGTATCGGTCGGACCGGTTCCGTCGGCTCTGGCGGGGGCGGGCGCGGGTCCCAGCAGGCCCAGGACGAGCGCGCTGGGCAGCAGGCCCAGGCACAGCACGCGAACTGCGCGCTGAGCCCCTGCTGCCACGCGCCCAGGGCGGCGTGGATGTGTCACTGCGGACTCGATTCGTTCTTTCGGTTGGAGGTGAGGCACCGCTCGTGTGTGTGCCGCTGGGGCCATTGGTCACTGGCTCCTGGGCAGCGCGGTGCCGGGGGGGCGGCTCATGGGTTGTTCGCGGGCCGCTCCCACAAGGCCGTGTTCGGGTGTGTCAGTTGGTGGGTGCGAGTTGGATTTCGGTGTGGAGGCCCTTGGCGTCGACGCCGGTGAAGTAACTGAGGTGGCCGTCGTTCCAGCGGACGAGGA
>NZ_JBEYYJ010000056.1:0-24957 GCF_040645475.1 Streptomyces sp. NPDC046759
GCTTCTTGCGGCCCTGAGGGCTCCGCACCTTCCGAATCTCGAAGTCCATCGCATCCCCTGAACTGGGGTGTTGCGACGACCACTAGAACGGAAGCACACCACCCCGTCGGCCCGCCCCAGGTCCATGCCCACCTCCCGACGTGTCGAGCCACCCCCTCATCCAAGACGAACATCCAGGTCAGGGGCAAACCGCGTGGCCTCCCGAGCGCGGCGTCGAGGCCGCACTCAGCGGGTTGCGCAAGGCCCGGGGCCGAGATGTGACTGCGCGAACGTGTAGTGCCGTGGCACGAGGACGCCCCGCAGGCCGTCCACCCTGGAACGCAGTACTCCGTCACCGCGAGTACTCCGTCACCGCGAAAGGCAGTTGTCGCGCCATGCCCCCCACCGCACTGCACCCCGAACCGGCCGCTGCCCTGCCCGGCGTCCCCGTCGTCGACATCACCGCCACCGGGCCCGGCCGCACCCCGATCCAGCAGGTCATGGAGCTGATGCGCCGCCACGGTCCGGTGCTCGTGCGCCGGCTGCACGGCCGGGACGTGCTGTTCGTCGCGGACGCCGACCTGGTCGCGGACCTCGCCGACGAACGGCGGTTCGCCAAGCACGTCGGCCCGGCGCTCGAGAACGTGCGCTCCTTCACCGCCGACGGCCTGTTCACGGCGTACAACGACGAGCCCAACTGGGCCAAGGCGCACCACATCCTGATGCCCGCCTTCGCGCTCGGCTCGATGCGCACCTATCACCCGGTGATGGTGGCGGTGGCCCGCCGCCTCATCGACTCCTGGGACCGCGCGGCGCGAACCGGACGGCCCGTCGACGTGGCGGACGACATGACCCGCATGACCCTGGACACCATCGGACTGGCCGGATTCGGCTACGACTTCGGCTCCTTCGAACGCAGCGAACCGCACCCCTTCGTGGAGTCCATGGTCCGCTGCCTGGAGTGGAGCATGACCCGTCTGGCCCGTACCCCGGGCCAGGACCACTCGGCGGCCGACGCGGCCTTCCGGGCGGACGCCGACCACCTCGCCCGGGTCGTGGACGACGTCATCGCCTCCCGCGCCGGCACCGACCAGAGCGGCGCCGAGGACCTGCTCGGGCTGATGCTCAGCGCCCCGCACCCCGCCGACGGCACCACTCTGGACACCGCCAACATCCGCAACCAGGTGATCACCTTTCTGATCGCCGGCCATGAGACGACCTCCGGCGCGATGTCCTTCGCCCTCTACCACCTCGCCAAGCACCCCGCCGTCCTGCGGCTGGTGCAGCGCGAGACCGACGCGCTGTGGGGCGACACGGCCGACCCGGAGCCGTCGTACGACGACGTCGGCCGGCTCACCTACACCCGCCAGGTGCTGAACGAGGCACTGCGGCTGTGGCCGACGGCAGCCGCGTTCAGCCGGCACGCCCGCGAGGACACCCTGCTCGGCGGCCGGATCCCGCTCGCGGCCGGCCAGGCCGTCACCGTGCTCACACCGATGCTGCACCGGCAGCCCGTGTGGGGCGACAACCCGGAGCTGTTCGACCCCGAGCGGTTCACCGCGGAGGCGGAGACGGCCCGCCCGGTGCACGCCTTCAAGCCGTTCGGCACCGGTGAACGCGCCTGTATCGGGCGGCAGTTCGCGCTGCACGAGGCGACCATGCTGCTCGCCATGCTGGTCCACCGCTACCGGCTGCACGACCACGCGGACTACCGGCTCACCGTGAAGGAGACCCTCACCCTCAAGCCCGAGGGCTTCACCCTCACTCTCACCCCCCGCACCCCCGCCGAACGCGTCCACGCCGTGCTGCCGGGCAGCACCCCCGCCCGGGCCGACGAAGGCCCGGACCCGGACACCGTCCCCGCCCGGGTCCGCCCCGGCACCGGCGTTCTCCTCCTGCACGGCAGCAACTACGGCACCTGCCGCTCCTTCGCCGCCCAGCTCGCCGACGAGGCCGCCGCCGTCGGCTGCGCCACCGAGGTCGCCGCCCTGGACGCGTACGCGGACGGACTGCCCGCCGACCGGGTCGTCGTCATCACCGCCGCCTCCTACAACGGCCGCCCCACCGACGACGCCGTCGCCTTCACCGCATGGCTCGACGGCACCCCGGACCTGACCGGCGTGACCTACGCCGTCCTCGGCGTCGGGGACCGCAACTGGGCCGCCACCTACCAGCAGGTCCCCACCCGCATCGACGCCCGCCTCGCCGAACTGGGCGCCACCCGTCTCACCGGCCGGGCCGCCGCCGACGCCTCGGGCGACCTGGGCGGCACCGTACGGGAGTTCACGGCCCGCCTGCGTACCGCGCTGCTCACGGAGTACGCAGACCCGGACGCCGCACCGGCCACCTCCGCCCAGCCCGCCCACGCGTACGAGGTCCGCACGCTCACCGGTGGCCCGCTGGACGCCCTCGCCGCGCGGCACGAGCTGGTCCCGATGACCGTCACCGAGGCGTACGACCTCACCGCGCCGGAACACCCGCGAACCAAGCGGTTCCTGCGCATCGCACTCCCCGAGGGCGTCACCTACCGCACCGCGGACCACCTGACCGTGCTGCCGGCCAACGCCCCCGACCTGGTGGACCGCGCCGTCGCCGCCCTCGGCCTCGACGCCGACGCCGTACTGGACATCCGGACCGCGCGTCCGCGCCGCGACGGCCTCGCCGTGGACCGCCCGCTGTCCGTACGCCAGCTCCTCACCCACCACGTTGAGTTGCAGGAGCGGCTCACGGCCCGCCGGCTGGCCGTGCTCGCGGAGGCCAACCCCTGCCCGCCCGAGCGTGCCGCCCTCGCCGCCCTGACCGGTGACGATCCGCGCACCCTCGTCGAACTCGCCGAGGACCACCCCGCACTGCGCGGCGGGCTCGACTGGCCGCTCCTGCTCGATCTGCTCACCCCCCTGCGGCCGCGCCACTACTCGGTGTCCTCCTCACCGGCCGTCGACGCGCGCCACGTGGACCTCATGGTCTCCGTCCTCGACGCCCCCGCCCGCTCCGGGCGCGGTCGCTACCGGGGGACCGGCTCCGGCCACCTCGCCTCCCTCGAGGCCGGCGACACCGTCCACGCCCGGATCCAGCCCTGCCGCGAGGCCTTCCGGATCGACCCCTCGGCACCGGTCGTCATGGTCGCCGCCGGCACCGGACTCGCCCCGTTCCGCGGCGCCGTCGCGGACCGCGCCGCGGTCCGGGCCGCAGGCGACCGACTTCCGCCCGCCCTGCTGTACTTCGGCTGCGACGCCCCGGACGCCGACTTCCTGCACGCCGGGGAACTGCGGGCCGCCGAGGCGGCCGGCGCGGTCTCGCTGCGCCCGGCCTTCAGCGCCGCGCCCGAGGACGGCGCCGCCTTCGTGCAGCACCGCATCGCCGCCGAGGCCGCCGAGGTCTGGGAGCTGCTGCAGTCCGGCGCCCGGGTGTACGTCTGCGGCGACGGCTCCCGGATGGCACCGGGCGTCCGCGAGGCCTTCCGTGCGCTGTACAGGGAACACACCGCGGGCAGCGACGAGGCGGCCCGGCGGTGGCTCGACTCGCTGGTGGCGGACGGACGTTACGTGGAGGACGTGTACGCGGCCGGGTGAGCCGGTGACGCCACCGCCTCGCGCCGCTGGGGTGCGGGGCGCCCCTCCGCTTAGCTCATATCGTGAACTAAGGGTTGGGAGAATCTCGCGTTCCGGCTGCCCGAAGGGGTATGTTGCAGGTCGGGCAGGGTGCGTGAAGGGAGCGGCATGGCGGAGCGTAACGGGCGCACGGTGCGTGACCTCAGACGGGGCAACCGGACGGCGGTGCTGCAGAAGCTGTACTTCGACGGCCCGCTCAGCCGCTTCGAGCTGGGCCCGGCGACCGGTCTGAGTTCCGGTTCGGTCAGCAATGTGGTCGCGGACCTGATCGCGGACGGCCTGGTCGAGGAGGCCGGCAGCGTCGACTCCGACGGCGGCCGGCCCCGCACCCTGCTGCGCGTCGCCCCCGGCAGCGGACAGATGATCGGCGTGGACGTCGGCGAAACCCGTGTCCGCGTCGAGCTGTTCGACCTGGCCCTGACCGAACTCGCCCGCACCGAACGGCGTTTGACTCCCCAGGGCTACGACGTCGAGGTGATCGCCGGGCACATCCGCGACGGCATCGCCGAGGTGCTGGGTGCCGAGCGCGCCGCGCCCGAGCGGCTGCTCGGCATCGGCGTCGGAGTCCCCGGCATCGTCGAGCACACCCCGGAACAGGGAGCCGTCGTCCACGGCCAGACCATCGGCTGGGACGCGGTCCCGCTGGAGCGGCTGCTCCGCTCGGCCTCCCCGCTCCCCGAGGAGATCCCCTACTTCATCGACAACGGCGCCAAGACGCTGGGCCAGGCCGAGATGTGGTTCGGCGCGGGACGCGGCGCCCGCAACGCCGTGGTCGTGCTCTTCGGCTCCGGCGTCGGTGCCTGTGTGGTGACCCCCGAGGTGGAACACGGGCGGGCCGTCGAGTGGGGGCACCTGACGGTGCGGGTGCGCGGGCGCCGCTGCCGCTGCGGCGCGGCCGGCTGCCTGGAGGCCTACGCGGGCGCCGAGTCGCTGCTGGCCCGCTGGCGTGAGGAGGGCGGCAGGCCGCCCGGGGGGACCGACGAGGAGACCGCGCTCACCGCGATGCTCGCCGCCGCCTACCCGGAGGGCGCCGAGCCCGACCCGGTCGCGCTGGCCGTACTGGAGGAGACCGCCGAGTACCTCGGTGCCGGGCTGTCCGACCTGATCAACCTCTTCCAGCCCGAGCGGATCCTCATCGGCGGCTGGGCCGGACTGCAGCTGGGCGCCCGGTTCCTGCCGGCCGTGCGCCGGCACGCGACGACGTACGCGCTGCGCCATCCGGCCGAGAAGGTGACCATCGACCTCGGCCGGCTCGGCCCGGACGCGGTCACCGTCGGCGCGGCGATCCTGCCCTTGGCCGACTTCTTCGCGAGCGGCGGGCGCCGCCCCGAGCCGGTCACGGAGGACCACATGCCCGCCTGGCGCGCGGCACTTCGGCAGCGGGCGCCGCGCTGAGGCCGCCTGCCGGGGGCAGAGCTGTGGCGCAGGCGGCGCCGGCCGTTCGCGGCGCCGTCGCGGCCGGCCGCGCCCACGCAGCGGCTGCCGCACGCCGCGCAGACCCCGCGCCCCTCGGCCGTGGCAGCGCCGTCGGCCGTCGAAGCGCCGTACCTGACGGCCGACGCCGTCCGTCACTCAAGCCGACGGCTCGTCCGCGTCCGGTGCGTCGGGTGCCGGGGACGCGTCGTCCTCGGGCTGCTCGTCCGGCCCGGCCTCCCACGGATCCTCACCGGCCCCTGCCTGCTGATCCGGCATGTCCCTCGGCACCGGGTTCGTGTCCCGGCCCGGCTCGGGCTCCCGCTCCGCTGTCATCACGTTCTCCCCTCGGCACGGGCGTACGGCGTTCTCAGCCGACCTTCTGCCCGCGCATCGGCTCGGTGTCCGCCCCAGCGCCCTTCTGCAGGCCGTCGAGGAATTCCTGCAGCACCTCGGTGGCCGTGCGCCGCGGTCGCCAGCCCAGCTCACCGTGCGCCCGGCCGCAGTCCATCAGCGGCAGCCGCAGTACGGCGTCGAAGAGGTGCGGCGAGGCCGGCAGCAGATGCAGACCCCAGGCCGCGGCGATCGCCGACCGGGCCGCCGTACGCGGCAGCCGTACCGGGCGGCTGCCCAGCAGCTCGCCGAGGACGGCGGCGTCGAGCGGCGGGTCGGCGGCCAGGTTGAAGGCGCCCCGCGCGCCGTCGGAGTGCACCGCGAGCCGGTAGGCCTCGGCGGCGTCGTCCGTGTGCAGCGCCTGCACCCTGAGCCCGGGAATGTCCGGCAGGAACGGCAGCAGCTCCGGCCGGGCGAGCGGGCCGGGCAGGAAGCGCCCGCCGAAGATCCGCCGCTGTTCGCTGGCGGACTGCCACTTGAACAGGAAGGCCGGGCGCATCCGCACCACCCGCACCTCGGGGTGGTCCCGCTCGAACACGTCGAGCGTGCGTTCCAGGTAGGCCTTCTCCCGGCAGTACGCGGCGTCCGGCCAGCCGTGCGTCGGCCAGGACTCGTCCACCGCACGGTCCTTCGGGCCCGGTGAGTAGGCGCCCACGGACGAGGCGTGCACCAGCACCGGCACCCGGGCCGCGGCGACCGCCTCGAACACCCGGATGCCGCCGAGCACGTTGGTCCGCCAGGTGGTCGCCGGGTCGTGCGTCGGCTGGAAGGCCCAGGCCAGGTGGATCACGGCGTCCGCGCCCTCGAACCGCTCGGCCAGGTTCGCCTGTTCGGAGGCCAGGTCGACCGCGGACCACTCGGTCTTCGGCGGCGACCACGCCGACGTGCGCCGGGCCAGGCCGCGCACCGACTTGACGCCGGGGTCCTCCGAGAGCAGCCGCACCACACTCGTGCCGACATTGCCGGTGGCACCCGTGACGACGACCCTGCTGCCCACTGCGCTGCTCACCTTCGGCTCCTCTCGGCCGACGCTTCGGCGGACGGCCGGGTACCCGGCCCCGGGCCCGCACACACCCGGTCATGACGTGGCAGGTAATCGACCGGAGCGGGGCGTCCCGCGACCATCGAGGACATCAGCGCGACCCAGCCGCGTCGCACCTGGTCCGGACAGCCCGAGGAGGCACCCCATGCCGTACTGCGAGAGCCCCGTCGACGGCACCCGTCTGCACTACGTCGACCACGGCCCGGGCGACGGCCCCGTCGCCGTCTTCGTCTCCAGCGCCTACATGGGCCACGAGATGTGGGAGTACCAGATGCTGCCCCTGGCGGAGAGCGGCCACCGCTGCGTCGCCCTGGACCGGCGCGGCCACGGCCGCTCCGACGACGCCTGGTCCGGGTACGACCTCGACACCCTCGCCGACGACGTGCACGGTCTCCTCGACCACCTCGACCTGCGCGAGGTCACCCTGGTCGGACACTCGGTGGGCACCGCTGAGGTGATCCGCTGCCTGACCCGGCACGGCCTCGACCGGGTGGCCCGGGTCGCCCTCGTCGCCGGGGTCAGCCCGGGCGTCGTCCGCTCACCGGGCACCCCGGACGGCTGGGACCCGGAGGCGGTGCGCGCCGACGACGAGGTGTTCCGGAGGGACCGGGCCGCGTACTTCACCGCCCTGGCCGACGACTTCTTCGCCGCCCATCTGCCCGGCAACGAGGTGTCCGCGCCGTACGTCCGCTACATGGTCGACCGCTGTCTGAGCGCCACCCCGCGCGCCGCGAACGGCGTCCGGGCAACCGTCGCCGCCCTGGACATCGCCGACGAACTGCCCGCGCTGGATCTCCCGGTGCTCGTCGTCCACGGCACCGACGACACCTCGGCGCCGTCGGCGCTCACCGGCGAGCGCGTGGCCCGGCTGGTGCCGGACGGCACTCTGAAGCTGTACGAGAACGGCGGCCACGGCCTGTTCGCCACGCACGCCGCACGGCTCACGGCCGACCTGCGGGAGTTCCTCGGGGCCGGGACGGCGCGGACCGGTGAGCCGGCCGGTGCGGGAGCGGCGGGCCGGTGAACATGGATGAGCCCCGGCCGTGACGGGGGATTCACGGCCGGGGCGGTCAGGTGGCGGGTACGGATGGCGGTCGCCTCTCGGCGAAAGGCTCCACAGGGCTTCAGCCGAACGATCGTCCCTCTGGGCGGACGGTGAGGCCCGGGGACACTGTCCCGTCCGTACCCACGTGTGGTTCAACGGGCAACCATCCTGGGGTGTTCCCTCGGTATCTGTGATCCGCATCACCTTCCGTGAGGCTCAGGCCAGCGGACTTGCGCCGAGCCGTTCGAGCAGCGCGGCGGGGTCGGCATAGACGGCCTCCGCCCCGGCCTCCTCCAGGTCCGCCCGGGGAATCCCGCCGCACAGCAGCCCCACACAGCGCACCCCGGCCTTGCTGCCCGCGCGCATGTCCCACACCGTGTCCCCGACCAGCACGGCCCGCGAGGCCGGGACCCCGGCCAGCTCCAGGGCGTGTTCCACGGGCTCGGGGGAGGGCTTGCCCTCCCGGACGTCCTCCGAGCTCGCCATGTCCGCGATCGCGTCGTCGGCGTCGATGGCCCGGCGCAAGGCGCCCAGCTCGGCGCCGCTCGCCGAGGTGGCGAGGACGACCGTCCAGCCGTCCCGGTGCAGCCGGCGCAGCAGCTCCCCGGCCTTCGGCAGCGCGGGCAGCCGGTCGAAGTACTGGCCGTACAAGGCCTTGTGCGCGGCGCTCAGCTCGCCGTCCCGGTCCCTGTCGTGGTCGTCGCCGAGCAGATGGGCGATCAGGTCCGTGGAACTCAGCCCGACGGCCCGGTGCACCGCATGCATGGGCACGTCGTGTCCCGCCTGCCGGAAGGCCTCCCACCAGGTGACGACATGCAAGTGGTTGGTGTCGACCAGAGTCCCGTCGACATCGAATACGGCAGCGCGCTCCATCCGCGGGTCCTTTCCTCACTGGGCTGCGGGCCGAGTACCACGCCGGCCGCATCAGGAACCCGCCGCACGTGCGGGAACCCGCCCCTGCCGGGTCCACGCCAGCAGCTCGTCGGCGGACCAGGTGGTCACCACGCGCCCGGCGGGCACCCCGCACTCCTCGGCCCGGGCGCAGCCCAGGATCTGCCAGTCCAGCTGGCCGGGCGCATGCGCGTCGGTGTCGACGGAGAACAGCACCCCCGCGTCCACGGCCCTGCGCAGCAGCCGGCGCGGCGGGTCCAGCCGCTCGGGGCGGCTGTTGATCTCCACGGCCGTACCGGACTCGGCGCAGGCGGCGAACACGGCGTCCGCGTCGAACTCCGACTCCGGCCGCCCCCGGCCCGTCACCAGCCGCCCCGTGCAGTGCCCCAGGACATCGGCGTGCGGATCGCGTACGGCGGCCACCATCCGGCGGGTCATCGACCGGGCGTCCATCCGCAGCTTGGAGTGCACCGACACCACGACCACGTCCAGTTGCCGCAGCAACTCCGGTTCCTGGTCCAGCGAGCCGTCCTCGAGGATGTCGCACTCGATGCCGGTGAGCAGCCGGAACGGCGCCCACCGCGCGTTCAGCTCCGCCACCACCGCCAACTGCTCGCGCAACCGCTGCGGCGACAGACCGCGGGCCACGGTGAGCCGGGGAGAGTGGTCCGTCAGCACGGTCCACTCGTGCCCCAGCTCGGCGGCGGCCCGTCCCATCTCCTCGATCGAACTGCCCCCGTCGGACCAGTCCGAATGGGTATGACAGTCCCCGCGGATCAGCATCCGCAGCCGGGCCCCGATGCCCTCGCCGGGCGGGGCCCCGCTCTCCTCCTCCAGCTTGCGCAGATAGCCCGGCACCTGCCCGGCCAGCGCCTCCCGCACCACCTGCGCGGTCTTCGGCCCGACCCCTTTCAGCTCCTCCAGGGTCCCGGCAGCCGCCCGTCGGGCAACCTCCTCCCCGGGCAGTGCGGCCAGCGTGCGGGAGGCGTTGCGGAAGGCCTTCACCCGGTAGGTGGGCGCGAGCGACCGCTCCAGCAGAAAGGCGATCCGGTCGAGAGCGGCGACGGGTTCCATGCAACACAGGGTGCCCGAGGCGCCCCCGAGGGGCGCGGGGAAGCGCGCGCCCGGCCACGGGGCACGCGCAGCCCGCGAGGGCCCCCGCCCCGCGGACGGGACCCGTTTGCCCATCGGGCCCCCGGGTACTGCGGAATCCCGTCGAGCGACCGTCCCCGAGGAGGCTCGTCATGCCCGCACCGGACACACAGCGGACAGCCGTGATCACAGGAGGTGACAGCGGCATCGGCCGAGCCACCGCCGTCCGCCTCGCCCAGGCGGGCCTGGACGTCGGCATCACCTGGCACACGGACGAGAAGGGTGCGGAACAGACCGCGGAGGAGGTACGCCGCACGGGCCGCCGTGCCGCCGTCGCCCAGCTCGACCTCACCCGGCTGCCCGAGGCCGCCGGCACCGTCGACACCCTGTGCGCCGAGCTCGGCCGCATCGACGTCCTGGTCAACAATGCGGGAACGGGCACCATGACCCCGTTCCTCGACCTGACCCTGACGGACGTACGCCGGGTCCTGGACGTCGACCTCGTCGGCCCGTTCCTGTGCGGGCAGCACGCGGCCCGGCACATGATCCGGCAGGGCGGCGGCGGCCGGATCGTCAACGTCACCTCCGTCCACGAACACCAGCCCCGGGTCGGCGCCGCGCCGTACTGCGCGGCCAAGGGCGGGCTCGGGCTGCTCACGCAGGTCATGGCGCTGGAACTGGCCGAGTACGGGATCACCGTGAACGCGGTCGCACCGGGCGAGATCGCCACGCCGATGACCGGCCAGGAGGACACCGACGTGCACACCGAGCGGCGGCCCGGAGTACCCCTCGGGCGGCCCGGCGACGCCCGCGAGGTCGCCGCCGTGATCGCCTTCCTGGCCAGCCCGGACGCCTCGTACGTCACCGGTGCCTCGTGGAGCGTCGACGGCGGCATGCTCCGCATGGGCCCGCAGGCCGGCTCCCATCTGACCGGCGACGACTGGCGCCGTCCCTGACGCCGTGCGACTGCGGACCAGTTCCTGCGACGACCCCGGCTGGACACGCATCCGTTGCGGCCGGGGCTTCCGCTATGCCGACTGCACCGGCCGGCCCCTCACCGACCCCGACCGGCTCGCGCGGATCCGGGCTCTGGCCATCCCGCCGGCCTGGCGTGACGTGTGGATCTGCCCCTGGCCCAACGGCCATCTCCAGGCGGTCGGCACCGACGCCGCCGGACGCCGGCAGTACCTGTAACACGAGCAGTTCCGCGCCGAACAGGAGAAGGCCAAGCACGAGCACGTCCGGCAGGTCGCGCGGGTCCTGCCGGAGCTGCGCGCCAGAGCGGGCACCGACCTGGCGGGGGGCGGGCTGCGCCGGGCCCGGGTCACCGCCTGCGCGGTCCGCCTGCTCGACCTGGGCTTCTTCCGCGTCGGCAGCGACCGGCACACCCGCACCAGCGAGACCTACGGCCTGACGACCCTGCTGCGCGAACACGTCGGCTGCGCCCGTGGCGCGATCACCTTCAGCTATCCGGCCAAGGGCGGCGTGCACACGGTCCGGGCCCTCGTCGACGATCAGGTCCGCAGTGTCGCCCGAGCGCTGCTGCGGCGCCCGCGCGGCGGCGACCGCTTCCTCGCCTTCTTCGAGCGGGGCGCCTGGCACGATCTGCACAGTGACGACCTCAACGAGGCGTTGCGCCGGCTGTCCGGCACCGATGTCACGGCCAAGGACTTCCGCACCTGGCACGCCACCGTCCTCGCCGCCGTGGCGGTCGCCGTGACCGCCGACAGCGCCCGGTCGAGCGGTGCGGCCCGGCGGCGGCAGGTGGCCCGTGCCGTCCGCGAGGTCAGCCACTACCTGGGCAACACCCCGGCCGTGTGCCGGTCCTCCTACATCGACCCGGCGGTCTTCGAGCTGTTCGAACAGGACGTGACCATCGCCCCCGTGCTCACCCGGCTGGGCGAACACGGGGACTTCGGGCGGCCGGCCACCCAGGGAGCGGTGGAGGCGGCGGTTCTCGATCTTCTGGACGGCTTCAGTGGATGACTCGTCTGCGCGCGATGCGTTCTAGGCTCTATTCCATGACCGAACAAGCAGTTCCGCACATCTCCCATCCGCGGATCATGGTGCTCGGCGTCTGCCCGGGCAGGTCCGGCGAGCGGCCCTTCCGGATCATGGAGATCGACGGTCAGGTGATCGGTGAGGCCAGGACCGTCACCGACGTACTGGAGACCGCCGCCTCGTACGGCATCACCATCCACGATCTGGACGACCCCGATGTGGTCCGCTGGGTCGGCGGGGACAAGTACCACTGGACGCTGCACTGACCGGAGCGCGGCTCAGCCCACCGTCCACTTCTGGTTGGCGCTGCCCGTGCAGGTCCAGATCTGCAGGCGCGTGCCGTTGGCCGAGTTGTTCCCGGTCACGTCGAGGCACTTGTCGGCCTGCGGGTTGACGATGTCGTGCGCCCCGGTGACCGTCCACTTCTGGTTCGGGCCGCCGGTGCAGTCCCACAACTGGACGGTCGAGCCGTCCGCGGTGCCGTTGCCCGTGACGTCCAGGCACTTGCCGAGCGCCCGGATCGTGCCGTCCGAGCCGACCGTCCACGCCTGCGCGGCCGTGCCGTTGCAGTCGTAGAGCTGCACCGGGGTGCCGTTCGCGGGGTTCGCCCCGGCCACGTCCACGCACTTGCCGGCCAGTCCCCGTATCGGCACGCCGGCCGCGCTGTCGCTCGTCGTCACCGACACCGAGTCCACCACCAGCTGCTGCGGGAACTGGGTGCTCGCGTCCGGGTCGCCGGGCCAGTAGCCGCCGACGGCCAGGTTCAGGATCAGGAAGAACGGCTTGTTGTCGAACACCCAGGTCTTCCCGCCCAGGTCGGCGGGTGTGCGGCGTTCGTAGACATTCCCGTCCACGGACCAGGTGATCGAGCCGGGCGCCCAGTCGACGGCGAAGGTGTGGAAGGCGTCCGCGAAGGCCTGCCCGCCCGGCAGCGTGTACGCCGCCCCGATGCCGCCGGAGCCGGAGTAGCCGGGGCCGTGGATGGTGCCGTGCACGGTCGAGGGCTCGAAGCCGACGTTCTCCATCACGTCGATCTCGCCCGAGTCCGGCCAGTTCACGGGCGTGCCCAGCATCCAGAACGCCGGCCACATGCCCTGCCCGCGCGGGATCTTCATGCGCGCCTCGACGTGCCCGTACCGGGCTTCGAACTTCCCGGCGGTGTTCAGCCGGGCCGAGGTGTACTGACAACTGCCGTACCAGCACCGGTAACCGGCCGGGTTCTCCTTGCGGGCCGTGATCACCAGATGGCCCTGTCCGTCCAGGGCCGCGTTGTCCGTGCCCGGCGTGTAGTACTCCCGCTCGTGGTTGTTGACGTTGTCGCCGGTCTCCAGCGTCCACTTGGAGGAGTCGACGGCGGAGCCGGCGGGCCCGTCGAAGGTGTCGGAGAAGGTGGTGACGGTCGCCGCGGCCGGCGCGGTGGCCTGGGCCCGCGCCGGCCCGACGGCTGCGGAACCGACGAGCGCGGCGGACAGGGCGGGGAGGAGGCATCTGCGGAGCAGGCGTGGGGAGGCCATGGCTCTCCATTCGACGTGGGGGGTGGGCCGTGAAGGGATGCCTCTTGATTTAAGGAGTGAGAAAAGAGGGCGTCAAGACTTTGGTGCAGACCTGCCGCTGATGGCCCGTCGGTCTTCACTCCGCCTGTGGCTCGCGCACGCGCCGGTGCACCGCCCGTCCGAGCCGCCGTCCCAGCAGCAGCCAGCCGAGCAGTGCCCCGGTGGTGTTGAGCAGGACGTCGTCGATGTCGAAGGCGCGCCCGGTGATCAGTGCCCCCTGCACCAGCTCCACCGTCAGCATCACCAGCGCCGTGAGGGCCACTACCCGCAGCACCCCTCGGGCGCGCGGGGCGAGGACGGGGACCAGCACCCCGAACGGGACCCCGAGCAGCACGTTCCCGCCGAGCTGCTTCAACGCGTCCACCGTCCGCGCCTGTTCCAGGTAGGCACGCAGAGAGCGGCCGGGGTGCAGGTTGCTGTGCGTCAGATGCACGGAGGCGGGCGACGGTTCCAGTGTGATCCGGGCCAGCACGACGGCGAACGCCACCATGAACGCGAAGGCCACCAGCATCGCCAGCAGTCGCAGGGGCAGCGGCAGCGCATGCGGCGCCACCGGCCGCCGGGCTTTCTCCGCCGGCGCCCGCTTCCTGGATCCGCGCAGCACCGCGGGCAGCTGCGGGGCGGTAAAGCCCATGAGGTTCCCTCCCGAGGTCAACTTCGCCGTGTCGTAGGGCGGTTACCCGGCAACCGGCCCGGGATGCCACGGTCCCGCCGGCTTTGCGCGCACGGCGGCGTTTCCGTTCACGCTCCCGGGGCACTCCCGCTGCGGACCCGCGTGCCGCCGCCCCTCCCCGGGTGCGGCGGTGCTTGGATGCCCCGAGCGGCGCGTCGGACGGACCGCCGCGCATGCCTGCAGAGCGGACCGAGGAGGTGCGGATGACCGGACGTTCCCACCCGCGCACCCTCCTCCTCGCCACCGGTGAACTCCTGGGCTGGTGGGGAGCCCTCATGGTGCTGTGGCTGGTGTTCATCTCGACCGTCTACACCCTGGAATGGATCGTGGGCGCGAGCGCCGCCGCGGGGGGCGCGCTGCTGGCACGGGCCGGCCGGCGAGCGGTGACCTGGCGGTGAACGGCTGGATCCTCGCGGCGACCGTGGACCTGGCCGGGGGAGGGGCGGCCGCCCTGTGGGGCGTCACCACCGGCCCGACGGCCCGTCGCGTCGTCGCCCAGAACATGACCACCTCGGCCCTGTGCCCGGCCCTGCTGCTGCTCTCCCAGGGCTACGGCCGCCCCGCCTACGTCGACCTCGCCCTGCTGCTGGCCCTGCTCGGCCCGGTCGGCACGCTCGTCTTCGCCCGGCTCCTCTCCGACGACCTGGCGGACGACCGGCCGAGCGCCTGGGGACTGACCTGGACCGCCGCCGTACTGAGCGCGGTGGTCGTGGCCGCCGTCTGCGCCGCCACCGGACCCGGCCGCGCCATGGTGAAACTCCTCGTGACCGGTGCCCTGCTGATCGCCGGCAACGTCATCGCCTCCCGCGCCCTGTCGGGCGGGTTCCGGGGGGTGCGCGGTGGCTGACAGGCGTACGAAGGATGAGTGCGCGGGGTGGCGGCGTAAGTACGTCACGGCCCTCGCGCCTGCGAGCCGGCTGCGTCTGCCGGTCGGGGTGGTGGGTGACGGTGACGGCCGGGGTGAGCCGGTCGCGGTGGTGGGTGAGGGTCGACGGGGCCACGACGAGCATGTGCCGGTCGCGATTGCGGGTGAGGGGCGAGTGTCTGTGTGCGGTCGCGGCGGTGGGCCGTGGGTCGAGCACCGCCGGCGGGGCGTAGTGGGGGTGCGGCATGGGTGATGCCGTGATCGTCGTCGCGCTGCTGCTGGTGGCCGCCTGCGCCACCGCGGCGGTGGTCCAGCGCGACCCCGCCCGTCAGGCGCTGGTGCTGTCCGTGCTGGGGAGCGTCCTCGCCGTGCTGTTCACCGTGCTCCAGGCCCCGGACGTCGGCCTGTCCCAACTGGCCGTCGGCTCTGCGCTCACCCCGCTGCTGGTCATGCTGTCCGTGCGCAAGGTCAGGCGCCGCGGCCGCGCGCAGGACAGCGCTCCGAAGGACGGTGCTCCACAGGACGGCGCTCCGAAGGACGGTGCTCCACAGGGCCGCGCTGCGAGGGGCGGTGCCACGTGAACCGCCTGCGGCTCGGCCTGATGGCCGCGGGCGGCGCGGGCCTCGCCGCCCTGCTGGTCGCCGCCTGCCTGGACCTGCCCGGCTTCGGCGGCCGGAGCCACCCCTACGGCACCCGGGCCGTGCACGCCTCCCTCACCCGGCACACGGCCAACACCATCGCCTCCGTCAACTTCGACCAGCGCGCCTACGACACCCTCGGCGAGATGAGCATCCTGTTCACCGCCGTCCTCGGCTGCGTGGTGCTGCTGCGTCAGGCCCGCGACGAGCACCGGGCGGAGCCGGTACCCGCAGAGGTGGCCCGGCCGGTCCGCCGCTACGCGCCGATCATGCTGCCCGTCGCCCTGGTGACCGGCCTCTACGTCATCGCCCACGGCCAGCTCAGCCCCGGCGGCGGCTTCCAGGGCGGTGTCGTCGCCGCGACCGCCCTTCACCTGCTGTATCTCGGGGCCGACTACCGCGCGCTGGAGCGCGTCCGCCCGCTCGCCGTCTTCGAGACCTGCGACGCGGTCGCCGTCTCCTCCTACCTGGTGCTGGGCGCCGCCGGGGTCCTGGCCGGCACCGCGTTCCTCGCCAACACGCTGCTGCCGTACGGCACCTTCAACACCCTGTCCTCCGGCGGCGCCGTACCCCTGCTGAACGCGGCCATCGGCATGGAGGTGGCGAGCGCGGTCGTCATCCTGCTCGCGAACTTCCTCGACCAGGCCGTCGAGATCGAGGAGGAACGAGGGAGTTGAAGTCCGTGATGCACATCCTTCCCTACCTGGTCGCCGCCTACGTCTTCCTGACCGGCTGCTACGGCCTCGCCACCAGCCGCAACCTCATCCACGCCGTCGGCTGTCTCGCGGTCTGCCAGTCGTCGACCTACGTGCTGCTGCTGGCGGTCGGATACCAGGACGGCGCCACCGCACCCGTCTTCTCCGACATCGAGCCCGGCTCCCGGACCGTGGTCGACCCGGTCGTGCAGGCGCTCACCCTCACCGACATCGTCGTCGGTGCCACCGTCACCGCGCTGCTGCTCGCCCTCGTCCTGCAGATCGCCAAACGGCACGGCACGGTCGACCCCGACGAACTGCGGGAGCTGCGCGGCTGATGCACCATCTGCTTCCCCTGCTCGTCGCGATCCCCCTGCTCGGCGCCGCCCTGCTGGTGGTCGCCGGCCGCCATCTGCCCCGAAGCGCCGCAGAGATCACCGGCTTCGTGTTCTCCGGTGCCACGGCCGCCCTCGCCATCGTGCTGCTGCTGAACTCCTCGCCGCCGATGGTGGAGTGGGTCGGCGGCTGGCTGCCCGTCGCCGGTGAGAGCGTCGGCATCGTCGTCATCGGCGACGGCCCGGCGCTCGGCATGGCCGCCCTGGTCTCCGTGCTGACGCTGGCCGCCCTCGCCTACTCCTGGCGCTACTTCGCCGAGCCCCCGCGCGGTCACGGAGGCGCCTTCACCGCGCTGATGCTGGCCTTCCAGGGCGCCATGTGCGGGTTCGCCATCGCCGGCGACCTGTTCAACGCGTTCGTGTTCTTCGAGTTGATGAGCGTGGCGGCCTACGCCCTCACCGGCTACCGCATCGACGAGGCCAAGGCCGTACAGGGCGCGCTGACCTTCGGCGTCGTCAACTCCCTCGGTGCCTACGCCATGTTGATGGGCATCGGCCTGCTGTACGCCCGTACCGGCGAGCTGGCGATGGCGAAGATCGGGCGCGGCCTCGACACGGCGGCGGGGCACGGCGGACCGGACGCGCTCGTCCTCGCGTCCTTCGTCCTCGTGATGACCGGGCTTCTGGTGAAGGCCGCCGCCGTGCCCTTCCACTTCTGGCTGCCCGACGCGCACGCCGTCGCTCCCACCCCGGTGTGCATGCTGCTGTCCGGCGTGATGGTCGAACTCGGCGTCTACGGCGTCTGGCGCGTGTACGGCACCGTCTTCTCCGGACCCGGTGGCATCCCGGCCGCCGACCTGACCCGGGCCCTGATGACCCTCGGCGTGCTCACGGCCGCGACCGGTTCCGTCATGTGCTGGTACCAGCGGCACATCAAACGGCTGCTGGCCTACTCCACCATCGCCCACACCGGCCTGTTCCTCGTGGGCCTCGGCGTCCTCACTCCGCAGGGCGACGACGGGGTCGCCATCTACGTCCTGGGGCACGCCGGAGTGAAGGCGGCGCTGTTCGCCTGTGCCGGTGTGCTGCTCGACCGGTACGGCTCCGTCGACGAACACGCGCTGCACGGCCGGGCGCGCGAACTGCGTCTCACCGGGGTGCTGTTCGCCGTGGGTGCCCTCGGTCTCGCAGGCCTGCCCCCGTTCGGTACGGGGCTCGGCAAGGCGGTCACCGAGGAGGCGGTCGGCGGCCCGCTGGCCCTGGTGTACGTGGCCGCCTCCGCGATCACCGGCGGCGCCGTCCTGCGCGTCACCGCCCGCGTGTTCCACGGCCTCGGGCCGCGCCCCGAGGACGCCGACTCCGACCTCGAGACCAGCGGTTCGGACGAGGAGCCCGAGACGAGCGGTCTGCTCACCCGGATCCCGGACACGATGGGGACGGTGCCCGTCGTGCTGCTCGCCGCCGCCCTGGCCGTCGGCGCGGTCCCCGGCTTCGGCGACCTGGTCGCCCGCTCCGTGAACGAGGCCGGATCGGGCGGCGCCCACGCCTCGGCCCGGTGGACGGCGCACGGTGTCCTGCTGGGCCTGGCCGCCACCGCGTTGGCCGTGGCCCTCGCGGGCCTGGCCGTGACCCGCCCGCACCGGACCGCCGCCCCCGACTGGGCCCGGCCCCTGCGCCGCCTGCAGTCCGGGCACGTCGGCGATTACGTCGCCTGGCTGCTGCTCGGCTCCGCGGTCCTCGGGGCGCTGGCCCTGCCGGGGGTGCTCGGCGGCTGACGGGAGGCCGGTGCTCAGGAGTCGTAGGAGATGTGCACCTCCGTGAAGCCGAGGGACCGCAGCAGGCCCTGGAGCATGCCGGTGGTGTTGGTCTCGGCGCGCGCGGTCAGGCCGCTGCTCCGTGCCGCGTCGCCGATGTGCCGGACGGCGAGCTTCTGCACGGCCTGCTCGCTGTCGGGGTTGTCCGAGAACAGGTCGCCGAGCCGGTCCAGCAGGCCGCGCTGCTTGGACACGGCGTAGGAGTGGTCGGGGTCGAGGGCGGGCCGGCCGAGCCGGGCGTGCGGCAGCCGGATGGTGGCGGACGTGCGGTCGCCGTTGACCCGCACGTCCTTGTCGCCCACCTGGCCGAGGTCGACGTACGCGTCCACGGTGCCCGCGCCGACGTACAGGGTGCGGGTGCCGCGGATCGCGGAGGGCAGGTACTTCGCGTCCTTCTGCAGGTCGACGACGACCTGGAAATTGCCGGACGCGGCGTCGTAACGGCTCATGTCCTGGATCGACTTCAGGAGTGCGGGACCGGAGCGGTCGTGCGTCTCGGTGCCGAACAGGTCCTTGATGCCGGGCAGTACGGCCAGCCGGATGCCGGCGAAGAGCACGCCGAGCACGAGGACGAGCGCGGCGACGGCCTTGGCCCAGCCGGGCAGGCGCCTGACGGAAGTCGTCATGGTGACGGTCCTCCTTCCTCCTCTGCGCATGCCCCGTCGGATGCCGCCGCAGACCGGCGCATCGAGGCGGCTCCGGACGGCCCGCACCCACGGGAGGAAGGCTGTGCGATCGCTGTCGGATTTCTGTGTACGGCGGAACCGTGGCGCAGGTAATGAACGCACTTTTCCGTTGCAAATTTGATGTCGTGTGATTAAAGAACTGATCTGGGTGCGGTGAGAGTTTCCTTGAAGAGGGGCCGCCACGTCCGTGCGGCCGTGCGCGGTGACGAAGACTGATGCGCATGGCCACGAACGTCCTCGACCCCACCGCGCCCGCCACTGCCGAGCGTCGCCCACCCTGGCGATCACCGGCGGGCGAGCCCGCGTACGCCCGGCCGGTGCTGCTGCTTCTCACCGTGCTGGCCGCCGTTGTCTACAGCTGGGGCATCGACCACAGCCAGTACCACACGTTCTATGCGAACGCCGCCCGCAGCATGACGGAGAGCTGGAAGGCCTTCTTCTACGGCTCTTTCGATCCCGGGAATTCCATCACTCTCGACAAATTGCCGGGATTCCTGTGGCCGCAGGCGCTCTCCGCGAGGCTTTTCGGATTCCATCCGTGGGCTCTGGTGCTGCCCCAGGTACTGGAAGGAGTGGCCTCACTGCTGGTCCTCCACCGCCTCGTGCGCCGCTGGGCGGGTGCGAACGCGGCGCTCATCGCCGCCACGGCCTTCCTGGTGACCCCCGTGACGGCCGGGCTGTTCCGCACCGCGGTCGAGGATCCCGCCTTCACGCTGTGCCTGCTTCTCGCGGCCGAGGCGACCGAGCGTGCCGCCCGTGGCGGCCGGCTGCGCCCGCTGCTGCTGGCCGGTGTCTGGGTCGGCGTCGGCTTCCAGGCCAAGATGCTGGAGGCGTGGGCCGTACTGCCTGCGCTCGCCCTGGTGTACCTGGTGTCGGCACCGCTCGCGCTGCGGCGGCGCATGGTGCACATCGGCGTGTCCGCCCTGGTGATGACCGCCGTCTCGGTGTCCTGGATGCTCGCCGTCACCCTCACTCCGGCCAAGGACCGGCCGTATGTGGACGGCACCACCAACAACTCCGCGTTCAGCATGGTGGTCGGCTACAACTTCCTGAACCGCTTCTCCTCGCTCGGCATCAGTGCGGCCGCCACGGGAAGCGTGAGCGCGACCCAGGGCGGCGGAGGCGGTCACGGCGGCGGACGGGGTTTCGGCATGGCCGCCGGCCCGGGCGCCCAGGACCTCGGGCACCGCGGTACCGGCGTCGTCGGAGCAGGAGCAGGAGCAGGCGGTGCGCACAGGGCCCGGGGCGCCGTGGCCGGCCGTCCCGCGGCGGCTTCCCGTCAGGCCGGCGACCGGGACCAGGTCACCCACCCGTACCAGGCCGGTGCCCGACACCGGGCGGCCGGCCGGTTCGGCGGTGGCCAGAACGGCTGGTCGAAGATGTTCGGGAGCGCACTCGCCTCCCAGACCGGCTGGTTCTATCCCCTCGCGGCCGTGGCCGTGGTCTGCGGTCTGCTGTGGCGCCGCGGCCGCCCGCGCACCGACCGGCTGCGCGCCGGGTACCTTCTGTGGGGCACCTGGCTCGTCACCTACTTCCTGGTCTTCAGCGCCGGCAGTGTCGGCGGCCACACCTACTACATGGGCGTGATCGCGGTGCCGCTCGCCGCGCTCACCGGCGCCGGGACCGTGCTGCTGTGGCGCGCCCACCGGGCGGGCGGGCGGCGCGCATGGGCCCTGCCGGGCGCGGTGGCGGCGACGGCGGCCTGGGGTGCGTATCTCGCCGCCCTGTTCCCGTCGTTCCTGCCGTGGCTGGCGCCCGCGGTGGCCGTGCTGGGTGCGGCCGCGGCCGGGATGCTGGCCCTGGCCCTGGCCCGACCGGAGCGGCAGCGGGCCGGCGGCCGGCTCGCGCTCGCCGGTCTCGCCGCCGCCCTGGCCGCCGTACTCCTCGCGCCGGGCGCCTGGGCCGTGCAGGTCTTCAACCCCGCGTACGGCAGCTCCGGCATGGGCGCCGTCGGCCCGACCGGCACGGGCCGCGGTCCCGGGGCGGCACGACCGTGGCCGGAAAGGAGCGGCACCGCGGCCGGGGCGGGCATCTGGGTACCCGTGTGGGCGACCCGCGGCGGCTGGGGTGCGGCGGGTCCCGGCGGCCGGGCCGGTTTCGGCGCCCTCGGCGGCTTCGGGGGCCGGGGCGGCTTCGGCGGAGCCGACGGCGACGGCTCGCTGACCGCGGACCAGCGCCGACTCCTCGACTACACCCGCGCGCACCAGGGCGCGGCCACCTACACGTTCGCCACCGGCAGCTGGAGCGCTGCCTCGCCCTACATCCTCGCGGCCGGCGCGCACGTCCTGCCGCTCGGCGGCTTCAGCGGCCGGGTGCCCTTCCCGACCCCGACGCGGTTCCGGCAGCTCGTCGACGCCGGGAAGGTGCGGTACGTCCTGCTGGGCGACGCCCGCGGCACGGCTTTCGGGGCCGGCGGTACCGGGACTGCCGCCGCACGGATCACCGGCTGGGTGCAGTCCTCCTGCGCCGTGGTCCCGCCCGCGGCCTACGGCGGGGCGGCCGGTTCGGGCGGCGCGCGGACGGCCGGTGCCCAGACCCTCTACCGGTGCGGCTTGGGCCGGTAGCATGATCCCGGTCCCGGAGTGATCACGCGAGGAGCGGATCGTGCGAGACATCGCCGTCTTCAGTGGCAGTGCCCACCCCGAGCTGGCGCACGAGGTCTGCGCCCATCTCGGGGTGCCGCTCAGCCCGACCCGGGTCAACCGGTTCGCCAACGACTGTCTGGGAGTGCAGCTTCAGGCCAACTGCCGGGAGCGGGACGTCTTCCTGATCCAGCCGCTGGTGAGGCCGGTGCAGGAGCACCTGGTGGAGCTGCTGCTGATGTGCGACGCGGCCCGGGGCGCCTCCGCGGCCCGGATCACCGTCGTCATGCCGCACTACTCCTACGCCCGCTCCGACAAGAAGGACGCGCCGCGCATCTCCATCGGCGGACGGCTGGTCGCCGATCTGCTGGTGGCGGCGGGCACGAGCCGGGTGCTCGCCATGACCCTGCACTCCCCGCAGGTGCACGGCTTCTTCTCGGTGCCGGTCGACCATCTGAACGCGCTGCGTGAACTCGCCGCACACTTCCGCCGCTACGACCTGACCCGCACCACCGTCGTCTCGCCGGACCTCGGCAACGCCAAGGAGGCCGCCGCCTTCGCCCGGCTGATCGGCGCCCAGGTGGCGGCCGGCGCCAAACAGCGGTTCGCGGACGACCTGGTGAGCATCAACTCCGTCATCGGCGACGTCACCGGCCGGGACGTCATCGTGCTGGACGACGAGATCGCCAAGGGCAGTACCGTGCTGGAACTCCTCGAACGCCTGCGGGAGTCGGACCCGCTGTCGATCCGGGTGGCCTGCACGCACGGGCTCTTCGCGGCCGGTGCCCTGAAGCGGCTGAGCGAGCAGCCGGACGTGCTGGAGATCGTGTGCACCAACACCGTGCCGGTGCCCGCTCAGGAGGAGCACACCGACAAGCTGCGCGTGCTCTCCATCGCCCCGGCCCTCGCCGAGGCGGTACGCCGCATTCACAACGGCGAATCGGTCAGCGCCCTGTTCGAGCAGTCGTAGACGACAGGGTTCGAGCAGTCGTAGACGACAGGGCCGGACCGCTGCGAGGCGGCGTCCGGCTCACAGCGAACCGGACGCGGCCTCGGAGCGGGCCAGGGCCGCGTCCAGCGTCGGCTGCGGGGGCAGCAGCCGGGACAGTCCGGTCACCCGGAAGACGCGTAGGGTCAGCGGATGCGTGCACACCAGGTGCAGTTGCCCGCCGCCGCCCACCACCCGGGCGCGGGCCCGGTACAGCAGGCGCAGCCCCGAGCAGTCGAAGAACTCCACCGACCGCAGGTCGACGACGATCCGGGCACCGGGCCGGCCGGTGGCCCGGTCCAGGAACGGGCCGACCTCGGTGGCCGCGAGCAGGTCGATCTCGCCCCGCAGCTCCAGCACCGTGTGCGCCCGGTGCTCGTACACACGGAGGTGACGGGTGAGCGGTGCAGGCTCGTCTCGCACGACGGCATCACCTCCCACCCGTGCCCGGACGTCGGTCTCCCGATCGTCAAGTTACCCTCGATGGAAGGAATTTGAGCATGTTCGATTGACATATGTCTTCGAGTTTGAGGCGTGTCGCCCGGTGGCCCCGCTCGGCCGCACGCGCCACGCGGGCTCAGTCGACCAGAAGGACCAGCTTCCCCGTCGTCCGCCCGGTTTCGCCGGCTTCGTGCGCCTTCGCTGCGTCCGCCAGCGGAAACGTCCCGGCGATCGTCGCCTTCAGCTTCCCCGACTCCGCCAGCTCCGCGATCGCCTCCATGCCGGACCGGTCGGCGTCCACCAGCATCTGCACCGCCCGCACACCGCGCCGCTCGGCCTCCTCGGACAGCCCCGGGGCACTGCCCGGCAGGATCGAGACCAAGATGCCGCCCGGCCGCAGCACCTTCAGCGACTCGACGGCCGTGTCCCCGCCGAGCGTGTCCAGGACCACGTCGACGTCCCGGACCGCCTCGGTGACATCGGTCGTCCGGTAGTCGATCGGCTCGTCCACACCGATCTCCCGCAGGAAGTCGTGCTTGGCCGCGCTCGCCGTGCCGATCACATACGCACCCCGCGCCTTGGCGATCTGTACGGCCACATGCCCGACACCGCCGGCCGCCGCCTGGATCAGCACGCGCTGCCCGGGCTGAACCCCGGCGTGCTCGGTCAGCGCCTGCCAGGCGGTCAGGGACACCAGCGGCAGCGCGCCCGCCTGCGTGTGGTCGATCGCTGCCGGCTTGTGCGTGAGGGCACGCACCGGGGCGATCACGTACTCGGCGTGCGAGCCGTGGCCGTACGGATAGGGCAGCATGCCGAAGACCTCGTCACCGGGGCTGAAGGCGGCCACGCCGATCCCCGTCTCGGCGACCTCGCCCGACACGTCCCAGCCGAGGACGAACGGCGGCTCGCCCAGGAACATGCCGAGGGCCCGGTGCTTCCAGTCGGTGGGGTTGACCCCGGCGGCCCGGACCCGGACCAGCACCTGATTGGGGCCCGGCTTCGGCCGTTCGGCCTGTACTTCCTTAAGGACCTCGGGGCCGCCGAGGACGTCCTGGCTGATGACTCGCATCGTGTTCACATCGCTCATGGTCGCCCAGCCTGCCGGGGTCCGCTCGCCGGGGAAATGGCATGATTGCCAAGCTTCGCTAGGATCGTGCCATGAGTGGCAAGCGGAAACCGCACCGGGTGGTCGTCCTGGCCCTCGACGGCGTCTACCCCTTCGAGCTGGGCATCCCCAGCCGTATCCTCGGCGCCGCCGACGGGCACTACGAGGTGCTGACCTGCACGGTCGACGGCGGTCCCGTGCGCACCAACGCCGACTTCACGGTCGGTGTCGCGCACGGCCCGGAGATCCTCCCGACGGCGGACACGGTCGTGGTCACCTCGATGCCGCCCGCCTGCATCCCCACGGAGCTGCCGCAGGAGGTCGCCGCGGCCCTCGCCAGCATCCGCCCGGACGCCCGGATCGTCTCCATCTGCACGGCCGCGTTCGTGCTCGCCGAGGCGGGGCTGCTGGACGGCCGCCGGGCCACCACGCACTGGCAGGTGGCCGACCTGTTCCGCCGCCGTTTCCCCCGGGTGGACCTCGACCCGGACGTCCTCTTCGTCGACGACGGCCGCATCCTCACCTCGGCCGGAGCCGCCTCCGGCGTCGACATCTGCCTGCACATCGTGCGCACCGACCACGGCAGCGAGCTGGCCAACTCCGTCGCCCGGCGCTGCGTCGTCCCGCCGTTCCGGGACGGCGGCCAGGCCCAGTACATCGAGCAGCCGGTCCCCGTCAGCGGCGCGGCGAGCACGGCCGAAACCCGTGCCTGGGCCCTGGAACGCCTGGACGAACCGCTCACGCTGGCCGACCTCGCCGGCCACGCCCGGATGAGCCTGCGCACCTTCGCCCGCCGCTTCAACGACGAGGTCGGTCTCAGCCCGGGCCGCTGGCTGATCCAGCAGCGGGTCGTCCGGGCCAGGCACCTGCTGGAGTCCAGCGACCTGCCGGTGGACCGGATCGCCGCCGAGGTCGGCTTCGCCACCGGTGCCTCGCTGCGTCAGCACCTGCACGCGGCGATCGGGGTGTCCCCGCAGGCCTACCGCCGGACGTTCCAGCAGACCCGCTGAACGTTGTGGCGACACCCCCGAGGACGGCCTCCAACCCCTCTTCGACATGGTTCGGCCCGCCCTGCCCGGCCGCGGCCGGGCAGGGCGGGCCGCGGCCGGCAGATC
>NZ_JBEYYJ010000057.1:0-23218 GCF_040645475.1 Streptomyces sp. NPDC046759
GGCCACATAATCCGGCCGCACACCCCACGACTCCAGCAACCGGAACAACGCCACCTCGACCGCGAACAACGCCGGCTGGGTGCAACCCGTCTGGTCGAGCTGCTCCGCGTCCGCGTCGAGCGTGACGTCGAGGTGGGCGCGGATCTCGTCGTAGGCGGCGGCGAACGCCGGGAAGGCGTCGTAGAGTTCGCGGCCCATGCCGGCTCGCTGCGAGCCCTGGCCGGAGAACAGGAACGCGGTCCGGCCGCCCAGGTGGGCCGTGTTCTGGACGACGGCCGCGGACGGGGCGCCGGACGCCAGTGCCCGTACGCCTTCGGTGAGTTCCTCCAGGTTCTCGCCGACGACGGCCGCCCGGCGGTCCCAGGCGGTGCGCGTCGTGGCGAGGGAGAAGCCGATGTCGGCCGGCGAGGAACCAGCGGCGCCGTCCTCCAGGAAGGAGAGCAGGCGCTCCGCCTGGGCGCGCAGCGCCGCGTCGCTCTTCGCCGAGAGCACCCACGGCAGCGCGCCGCCCGCTGGGGCCCCGGCCGGCTCGGGGACGGGCTCCTCGTCGCGGGCCGGGGCCTGCTCGATGATCGTGTGCGCGTTGGTGCCGCTGACGCCGAAGGACGAGACGGCGGCGCGGCGGGGGTGGTCCGACTCGGGCCACCGGACGGCCTCGGTCAGCAGCCTGACGCCGCCCGCCGACCAGTCGACCTGGGCGGTCGGCTCGTCCACGTGCAGCGTCTGCGGCAGGACGCCGTGGCGGATGGCCATCACCATCTTGATCACACCGGCGACGCCGGAAGCCGCTTGTGTGTGACCGATGTTGGACTTGACGGAGCCCAGCCACAGCGGACGGTCCCCCGAGTGCTCCTGGCCGTACGTGGCGAGCAGCGCCTCCGCCTCGATCGGGTCGCCGAGGGTGGTGGCCGTGCCGTGCGCCTCGACCGCGTCGACCTGGGAGGCGGTCAGGCGCGCGTTCTCCAGCGCCTGCCGGATCACGCGCTCCTGCGAGGGGCCGTTCGGGGCGGTGAGGCCGTTGGACGCGCCGTCCTGGTTGACGGCGCTGCCGCGGATGACGGCGAGCACGTCGTGGCCGAGCCGGCGGGCGTCGGACAGCCGCTCCAGCAGGAGCACGCCGACGCCTTCGGACATGCCCGTGCCGTCGGCGGCCGAGGAGAACGCGCGGCAGCGGCCGTCGGGCGACAGGCCGCGCTGCGCGCTGAACGCGATGAAGGTGTTCGGCGTGGCCATCACGGTGACGCCGCCGGCCAGGGCCAGCGAGCACTCGCCGCGGCGCAGCGCCTGGGCGGCCAGGTGGAGCGCCACCAGTGAGGACGAGCAGGCCGTGTCGACGGTGACCGCCGGGCCTTCCAGGCCGAGGGCGTAGGAGATGCGGCCGGACACCACGGCGGCGGTGTTCGCGGTGACGAGGTGGGCCTCGATGTCGCTGTCGCCCTGCCGCTGAAGGTAGGCGTGGTCCTGGCCGTTGGTGCCGATGAACACGCCGGCCCGGGAGCCGCGTGCGGTGGCGGGGTCGATGCCCGCGCGTTCGAAGGCCTCCCAGGAGGTCTGCAGCAGCAGCCGCTGCTGAGGGTCCATGACCAGGGCCTCGCGGGGGGAGATCCCGAAGAACGCGGGGTCGAACTCGCCTGCGTCGTGGAGGAAACCGCCCTCGCGCACGTAGGTGCGGCCGGTCCGTCCGGGCTCGGGGTCGTAGATCGTGTCCAGGTCCCAGCCTCGGTCGGTGGGGAACCCGGACACGCCGTCGCCGCCCGAGGCGACCAGCTGCCACAATTCCTCGGGCGAGCCGACGCCGCCCGGGTAGCGGCAGGCCATCCCGACGACGGCGATGGGCTCGGTGTCCTTGGCCTCCAGCTCACCCAGCTGCCTGCGGGTCTGGCGCAGGTCCACCATCACACGCTTGAGGTAGTCCCTGAGCTTGTCGTCGTTCGACATGTTTTACGTCCTCGGTAGCAGTGCGTGAGAAGAGTCAGAGAGACCCGAGCTCTTGGTCGATGAGGTCGAACATCTCGTCGTCGGTGGCGGCGTCGATCCGGTCGAGCTCGAGGTCGGCCTCGCGGCCGGGGCCGGGGCCGGCGTCGGCGTCGGCGGCGTTCGCCGCGACGTTCTGGTGGGTGTCGGTCCACTTCCAGAGCAGCGCCTTGAGCCGGGCGGTGACCTTGTCCCGCACCGCGTCCTGCGGAGCGAGCGCGGTGAGCTGCGCCTCCAGCCGGTCCAGTTCGGCGAGCACGGGCGGGGCCTCGGCGGTCGGCTCGAGCACCAGGTCCTGGTGCAGGAGACGGGCGATCGCGACGGGGTTGGGGTGGTCGAAGACCAGGGTGGGCTTGAGCCGGAGCCCGGTCGCGGCCTTGAGCCGGTTGCGGAGCTCCACGGCGGTCAGGGAGTCGAAGCCGAGGTCCCGGAAGGCGGTGGTGGGCTCGATGCGGTCGGCGGTGGCGTGGCCGAGGGCGGCTGCCGCCTGGTTGCGTACCAGGTCCAGCAGGAACTTCTCCTGGTCGGCCTCCGGCATCGCGGCAAGGCGACGGGCCAGGGCGGGGGTTCCTGCGGCCGCGGCCTCGCCGGCCGCGGCGCCGGTGTCGCCCACGAGGCCGCGGAGGACCGCGGGCAGCACGCCGGCGCGGGCCATGGCGCGCAGTCCCGGACCGTCCAGCCGGACCGGGACGGTCACCGGCCGGTCCACGGTGAGGGAGGCGTCGAACAGGGCCAGTCCCTCCGCCGGGGTGAACGGCACGACTCCGGCCCGCCCCATCCGGTTGCGGTCGGCATCGGTGATCCGGTCGCCCATGCCGCCGTTGTCCGTCCACAGGCCCCACGCGAGTGACGTGCCGGGCAGGCCCGCGGCCCTGCGCTGCCGCGCCAGCCCGTCCAGGAAGGCGTTCGCGGCGGCGTAGCTCGCCGCGCCGGCGCTGCCCAGGACTCCGGCCAGGGAGGAGAAGAGCACGAACGCGGAGAGGTCGAGGTCGCGGGTGAGCTCGTGCAGGTGCAGCGCTCCGTCGGCCTTCGGCCGCAGCACGGTCTCCAGGCGCTCCGGGGTCAGGGCGGTGACCACGCCGTCGTCCAGGGCCGCCGCCGCGTGCACCACGGCCACGAGCGGGTGCTCGGCCGGGACCGAGGCCAGCAGTCCCGCGAGGGCGTTGCGGTCCGTGATGTCACAGGCGGCCACGTCGACGTGCGCGCCCAGCTCGGAGAGGGCGGCGACGAGTTCGCCGGCGCCCTCGGCCGCGGGGCCGCGGCGACTGGCCAGCAGCAGCCTCCGTACGCCGCGTTCGGCGACGAGGTGCCGCGCGAGCGACCGTCCGAGGCCACCGGTCGCGCCGGTGAGCAGCACGGTCCCGTCGGGGTCCCACGCGTCACCGGTGGGTTCCTCGGGCGGGGTGATCCGGGCGAGGCGGGGGACGTACAGCTTTCCGCCGCGCACCGCAGCCTGCGGCTCGTCCAGAGCGGCGAGCGCCGCGGCCAGCGCGGGGTCCACGCCGCCGTCGGCGGCGATGCCGTTGTTCATGACCGAGTCGTCCGCGTCCACGAGCAGGAGCCGGTCCGGGTGCTCGGTCTGGGCCGACTTCACCAGACCGCAGACCGCGGCGTGCGCGAGGTCCACAGCCGTGCCGTGCAGTTCCACGGCTCCGCGCGTCATCACCACGAGCCGCGCGTCGGAGAACCGCTCGTCGGCGACCCACTGCTGGACGGCCGACAGCACACCGGCGAGCAGCCCGCGCGTCGCCGCGGCCGCATCCCCCTCGCTCGGGGGGCAGGGCAGCAGGACGTGGGCGGGCGTGGGCGCGCCGCCGTCGACCGCCTTGCGGAGCGCGTCGACGTCGCGGTGGGAACCCTCGTTGCCGAGGACCGCCCACCCGGCGTGGGGAGCGGTGGCGGGGGCGGAAGCCGCGGTGTGCTCGACCCAGTCGACCTCGAACATCCGGTCCTGGTGCGCCACGTGCGAGGCCAGCACCTGCTGCGCGGTCATCGTCCGCGTCCGGACGGAGGCGACCGAGGCGACGGGAGAGCCGTCGGTGTCGGAGAGTTCGATCGTCACCGTGTCGTCACCGGCGGGCCGGATGCGGATGCGTACGGCGCCTGCCCCCGGAGTGTGCACGGTCGTGCCGCTCCAGAGGTACGGCATGAGCACCTCGCCGGGGCCTGCGGCGCGGTCCCGCGCCAGGATGCCGAGGGCAGCGTCCAGCAGGGCGGGGTGCAGGCCGTAGCGGTCAGCCCGGTCCCGCTCCGTGACGGCCAGTGCGGCCTCGGCGTACAGCTCGCCCCCGGTGCGCCAGACGGCGCGCAGGCCCGGACGGCCCTCGACGTCCACGGGTTCGGCACCCGTCGGCGGCCAGCTCATCATGTCGAAGTCCGGCGCCGGAGCGTTCCGGGCGAGCTCTCCGGTGACGTGGCGGACCCACTGCTCCCCGGCGTCGCCCGCAGCGGGCCGGCTGAAGACGCGCACCGAGCGCCGGTCCGGGTCGCCGCCCGCGCCGACCTGCACCTGAATGCGCACGGCGCCGGGTTCGGGCAGGACCAGCGGGGTGTCCACGTCCAGCTGTTCCAGGTGCGGGAACCCGGTCTGCCGTCCCGCCGACAGGGCGAGCTCCACGAACGCGGCAATCGGGAGCACGGGCACGCCGCCGGCCGTGTGTTCCGCGAGCCAGGGCATCTCGGCCGGGGACACGCGGCCGGTGAACAGCACGTCCTGCGTCCCGGCGGACTCCACCACCGCGCCGAGCAGGGCGTGGCCGGAGGAGTCCAGGCCCGCCGAGGAGACGTCGAGCGCGGCCGTGCCTTCGAGCCAGTAGCGCTCGCGCTGGAAGGCGTAGGTGGGCAGGTCGACCCGCTGGGCGCCGGGGAACAGCACCCGCCAGTCCGGGGAGACGCCGTGCACGTGCAACTGCCCGAGGGCGAGCGTGATCGCCTGGGGTTCGGGGCGATCGGTCCGCAGGGCGGGGACGGTGACGATGTCCGCGTCGTCGAGGCAGCCCTGGGCGAGGGCGCTGAGCACGCCACCGGGGCCGATCTCGACGAACGTGGTCACACCCAGCTCGTGCAGGGCCTCGATGCCGTCGGCGAAACGCACCGCCTCCCGGACATGGCGGACCCAGTACTCGGACGTGTACGACTCCGCCGGCCGACCGGTCAGGTTCGACACCACGGGAATCCGCGGCTCGTCGAAGACCAGACCACTGACGGCCTGCGCGAACTCCTCCAGCATCGGATCCATCAACGGCGAATGGAACGCGTGGCTCACCTTCAACCGGGACGTCTTGCGGCCCTGTCGAGCGAAGACTTCGGCGATTTCCAGCACGGCATCCTCGGCACCGGAGATCACGACCGACTGCGGGCCGTTGACCGCCGCGATGCCGACACCGTCGTTCAGATACGGCAACACCTCGTCCTCGGCCGCCTGGACCGCCACCATCGCCCCGCCCGCGGGCAGCGCCTGCATGAGGCGGGCACGCGCGGACACCAGCCTCGCCGCGTCCTCGAGCGACAACACACCCGCCACATGAGCGGCCGCGACCTCACCCACCGAATGACCGGCCACGTAATCCGGCCGCACACCCCACGATTCGAGAAGCCGGAACAACGCCACCTCGAGGGCGAACAACGCCGGCTGCGCGGAACCCGTCTGATGGAGCGTTTCCGCATCGACGTCGACCGGGGTGTCCACGGTGTCCAGAAGCGCGCACACCTCGTCGTAGGCCTCGGTGAACACGGGGAACGCCGCGTACAACTCGCGGCCCATGCCCAGCCGTTGCGAACCCTGACCCGAGAACAGGAACCCGACCTTGCCCCGGTCGGCCCCGGTGCGCCCCGTCACCACGTGTGCTGCCGGCTCACCCGCTGCGAGGGCGGTCAGGCCCGCGCGGAGCTCTTCCCCGTCGGCGCCGACGACGGCCGCCCGGCGTTCCAGCGCCGATCGGGTGGCCGCCAGCGAGAACCCGACGTCGGCCGGTGACGCGGCTTCGAGGTCCACCGACGCCAGCAGTCGTCGTGCCTGCTCCCGCAGCGCCTGCGCGGTCTTGGCGGAGAGCACCCACGGCACGGCGGTGGTCAGGGCCCGCGTCAACGGCTCGTCTCCGCCCGCGCGTTCAGTGGCGTCGTCGGCCGGGCCCTCCGCCTCCGGTTCGGGCGCCTGCTCGAGGATGACGTGCGCGTTGGTGCCGCTGATCCCGAACGAGGAGATCCCGGCCCGGCGGGGGTGGTCCGTCTCCGGCCACGCGACCGCCTCGGTCAGCAGCTCGACGGAACCGGCCGACCAGTCGACCTGCGGGGTCGGCCGGTCCACGTGGAGCGTCTTCGGCAACACGCCGTGCCGCAGCGCCAGCACCGTCTTCATCACACCGGCGACACCCGCCGCCGCCTGCGTGTGGCCGATGTTGGACTTCAGCGAGCCGAGCAGGAGCGGCCGTTCGCGCTCTTGTCCATAGGTCGCCAGCAGCGCCTGCGCCTCGATCGGGTCGCCGAGGTTCGTGCCCGTGCCGTGTGCCTCGACGGCGTCGACCTCCTCGGCGGACAGTCCGGCGCCGGCCAGCGCTTCGAGGATCACGCGCTGCTGCGAGGGGCCGTTGGGCGCGGTCAGGCCGTTGGACGCGCCGTCCTGGTTGACTGCGGAGCTCCGGACGACCGCGAGCACGTCGTGGCCGAGTCGACGGGCGTCCCTCAGCCGCTCCACGAGCAGCAGGCCGACGCCTTCGGACCAGGACGCGCCGTCCGCCGCCGCCGCGAAGGACTTGCAGCGGCCGTCGGGGGCGAGCCCGCGCTGGCGGCTGAACTCGACGAAGGCGCTCGGGCCCGCCATGACCGTCACGCCACCGGCGAGCGCCATGGAACACTCGCCGCCCCGCAGCGCCCGCACGGCGAGGTGCAGGGCGACGAGCGAGGACGAGCAGGCGGTGTCGACGGTGACCGCGGGACCCTCGAAGCCGAAGGTGTACGCGATGCGCCCGGAGGCGACGCTGCCGGAGTTGCCGGTGCTCATCAGCCCCTCGACCCCTTCGGGGAGGACGCCGGGCGTGAAGCCGTAGTCGTGGTACATCAGGCCGGCGAAGACGCCGGTGCGGCTGCCCTTGAGGGTGGCGGGGTCGATGCCCGCGTGCTCGAAGGCCTCCCAGGCGGTCTCCAGCAGCAGCCGCTGCTGCGGGTCCATCGCCAGCGCCTCGCGCGGCGAGATACCGAAGAAGTCCGCGTCGAAGTCCGCCGCGTCGCGGAGGAAGCCGCCCTGCCGGGTGTAGACCGTGCCGGGCCGCTCGGGGTCGGGGTCGTAGAGCGCGTCGACGTCCCAGCCGCGGTCCTCGGGGAACCCCGAGATGGCGTCCCTGCCTTCGGCCAGCAACCGCCACAGCTCCTCGGGGGAACCGACACCGCCGGGGAACCGGCAGCTCATGCCCACAATGGCGATCGGCTCCTGGTCGCGGGCCTCCAGCTCGCGCACGCGCCGCCGGGCCTGGCGCAGGTCGGTGGTGGCCCGCTTGAGATAGTCCCGGAGCTTGTCTTCGTTCATCATCGGTGTTGCCCGCCCCTTTTGGCCTGCGCAGTTCAGGAGATGCCGAGTTCGTCGTCGAGGAGCTCGTACAGCTCCTCGTCGCTCGCCGAGCTGAGGTCGTCCTCGTCCTCGGCTCCGCCGGCGCCTCCCGGATCGGCCGGCTCGTTCCCGTTCCAGCGGGCGAGGAGGGCCTGGAGACGCATGTTGATCCTGGTTCGGGTGACGTTGTCGACGCCGTCCGGTCCGGCACCGTCCAGGGCGGCGGCGAGGCGGTCGAGCTCGTCGAAGACCGGCGTCGGCCGGGCCGTGCCACCGGGGAGGTCCTTCAGCACCCGCTGCGCGAGCACCGCGGGCGTCGGGTGGTCGAAGACCAGCGTCGCGGGCAGCCGCAGGCCGGTGGCGTTGTTCATCCGGTTGCGGAGCTCCACCGCGGTCAGCGAGTCGAAGCCCAGGTCGCCGAAGGCCTGGTCGGGCTGGACGGCCTTGGCCGAGCTGTGTCCGAGGACGGCGGCGACCTCGGACCGGACGAGGTCCAGCACGGCCTCCGCGCGCTCGTCCTCGGGCAGGCCGGCGATCCGCTGCGCCAGCGGTACGGAAGCCGCCCGGTCCGTACGGCGCGGCCGGCCGCCGACGAGTGCCCTGAGCAGCGGCGGCACCGGGGCGGTCGCGTTCCGCAGGGCGGCGAGGTCCAGCCGTGCCGCCGCCACCACGGGTTCCCGCAGCGCGAGAGCGGCGTCGAGGAGTGCCAGGCCGTCCTCGTCGGACAGGGGCAGCACACCGCCGCGGGCGAGCCGGGTCCGGTCGGCGCCGCCGAGGTCCTCGGTCATGGTGCCGGTGCGCTGCCACAGGCCCCACGGCAGCGACACCGCGGGCAGCCCCTGGGCCCGGCGGTGACCGGCAAAGGCGTCCAGGAAGGCGTTGGCCGCGGCGTAGTTGGCCTGGCCGGGGGTGCCGAGCGTACCCGCGAGCGAGGAGAAGACCACGAACGCCGACACGTCGCCCGCCAGTTCGTGCAGGTTGAGCACGGCGTCGGCCTTGGGGCGCAGCACCGTCTCCAGGCGCTCCGGCGTGAGCGAGGCGATCACGCCGTCGTCCAGGACGCCGGCCGTGTGCACCACGGCCGTCACCGGAGCACCGGACAGCACCTCGGCGAGGGCGTCCCGGTCGGCCACGTCGCAAGCCGCCCAGCGCACCTCGGCGCCCCGCGCCCTCAGCTCCGCCTCCAGCTCGACCGCACCGGGCGCGTCCACACCACGCCGGCTCACCAGCAGCAGACTGCGCACGCCGTGCTCGGCGGCCAGGTGCCGGGCGACGAGCCCGCCCAGCGCACCGGACGCACCGGTCACCAGGACGGCGCCGGCCCCGAAGTCCGGGGTGCTCCCCGGGGCGTCCGCGGCGGCCCTGGCGAGCCGGGGCATGAGCAGCACGTCGCCGCGCAGCGCCGCCTGCGGTTCCCCTGAGGCGACGAGCCGGGGCACGGCCGTCGCCGCGATCCGCTGCGCGTCGGCGTGCCCGCCGGTGCTTCCGTCGGTGTCTCCGCCGGAGCTTCCCTTGGTGTCTCCGCCGGTGTTTCCGCCGAAGTTTCCGTTGGTGTCTCCGCCGGAGTTTCCGTCGGTGTCGAGGAGCACGATGCGGTCCGGGTTCTCCGACTGTGCCGACCGGACCAGGCCCCACACGGCCGCCTGCACCGGGTCGCCCGCTGCCGGGCCGTCCCCGGCGGCGACCGCGCCCCGGGTCAGCAGCACCAGGCGGGCGGCCCGGTCCTCGGCCAGCCACCACTGGACCAGCCGGAGCACCTCGGCGAGGACTTCCCTGACCCGTTCGGCGTCGGTGCCCTGCCCGGCCGGGCAGGGGACGACGACGGCGTCCATGTGCGCGTCCGGGTCCGCCCTGGTCTCCGTCGCGCTCTCCGCCCCGGTCTCCGTCGCGGAGGCGGTGAGGAGGGCGGCAATGTCGTCGTAGGCCCGTACCACCGGGGCGTTCGCGTCGGCCGGGGCGGCGAGCGGTACCCAGTCCACGGTGAAAAGGGACTCCCGGGAGCTCGTGCGCAGCTGCTCGGCCGACACCGGGCGCAGCGTCAGCGACTCCACCGACACGACGGGGCGTCCCGTACCGTCGGCGGCCTCCAGCCGTACCGTGTCCCCGCCGGCCTGGGAGAGCCGTACCCGCAGGACGGCCGCCCCGGTTCCGTGCAGCGTGACGCGGGACCACGCGAAGGGCAGCAGGGGCCCGTCTGCGGCTGGTACGAGGCCGCCCGCGCCCAGCGCGTGCAGCGCGGAGTCGAGCAGGGCCGGGTGCAGGCCGAACGCGTCCGCGTCCGTCTGCGCCTCGTCGGCGACGGCGAGTTCGGCGTACACCGCGTCGTGGCCGCGCCAGGCGGCACGCAGCCCCTGGAAGAGCGGGCCGTAGCTCAAGCCGAGGTCCGCCAGGCGGTCGTAGAAGCCGTCCAGGTCCACCGGATGAGCGTCGGCCGGGGGCCAGCTGCTCAGGTCGGTGCCGGAGGGTGCTGCGCCGGTGGCGAGGGTACCGGTGGCGTTGCGGACCCAGGGGCCGTCCCCGGCTCGCGAGTGCACGCTCAGCGGGCGGCGGCCGGAGTCGTCCTCGGCGCCGACGAGGACCTGGAGCGCGACGCCACCGTGCTCGGGCAGCACCAGCGGTGCCTGCAGGGTGAGTTCCTCGATGAGTTCGCAGCCGGTCGTGGCCGCGGCGTGGGCGGCCAGTTCCACGAAGGCCGTGCCGGGCAACAGCACCGTACCCAGGACCGCGTGGTCGGCCAGCCAGGGCTGGGCCCGCAGGGACAGCAGCCCGGTGAGCAGGTGGCCGCCGGCGTCCGGCAGCTCCACCGCCGCGCCCAGGAACGGGTGGTCGGCGGCGTCCAGCCCGGCCGCTCGTACGTCACCGGCCACAGCGCCCGCCTCCAGCCAGTACCGCTCGTGCTGGAAGGCGTAGGTCGGGAGGTCGACGCGGCGCGCACCCGGCAGGACCGCGTCCCAGTCGATGGTGACACCGTGCACGTGAGCCTGGGCCAGGGACTGCATCAGCCGGTGCCGTCCGCCGTCGCGGCGGCGCAGCGTGGGTACGACCGCGGCCTGCGCCCCGGCGGCCTCGATGGCGTCCTGGATGCCCGCCGACTGCACCGGGTGGGGGCTGACTTCGACGAACACGTCGTGGCCGTCGGCCAGAGCGGACCGGATCGCATCGTGGAACCGCACCGTCTGACGCATGTTGCGGTACCAGTAGCCGGACCCGAGCTCGTCCGCGTCCAGCCTCCCGCCCGTCACCGTGGAATAGAAGGGGACGGAGCCGGGGAGCGGACTGATGCCGGCGAACCCCTCGCTCGCCTGCGCTGCGACGCGTTCGATCTGCGGCGAGTGCGCGGCGTAGTCGACGGCGACCTTGCGGGCCTCGATGCCCTCCTGTCTGCAGTGCGCGAGGAGCTCGTCCAGGGCGTCGGTGTCCCCGGAGACCACGACGGTGGCGGGCCCGTTCACGGCGCCGATGCCGAGGCGGCCGGCCCACCGGCCGATCAGTTCCCGCGCCTCCTCGTCCGGGAGCGTCACCGAGGCCATGGCGCCGCGGCCCTGGAGTTCGCGCACCGCGAGGCTGCGCCGCACCACGATCCGCGCCCCGTCCTCCAGGGAGACCGCTCCGGCGATCACCGCCGCGGAGACTTCGCCCTGGGAGTGCCCGACGACCGCGTCGGGGGTCACTCCGAAGGAGCGCCACACCTCGGCGAGGGCGATCGTCATCGCCCACAGCACGGGCTGCAGCACGTCGACCCGGTCCTGCTCGACATCGGACGTGCCGCGCAGCACCGCGGTCAGCGACCAGTCCACGTGCGGCGCGAGGGCGCGCTCGCAGGCGTCGATCCGGTCGCGGAAGACCGGGGAGGTCTCCAGCAGTTCGGTGGCCATACCCACCCACTGCGATCCCTGTCCGGGGAAGACGAAGACCGTCTTGCCGCCGGTGCGTGCTGTGCCCGTCACCACGCCGGCCGGCGTGGTGCCGCCGGCGACACCGGCCAGTCCCCGCCGGAACTCCTCGGGGGTCTCCGCGACCACCACGGCGCGGTGTTCGAAGGCCGCCCTGGTCGTGGCGAGCGAGTACGCCACGTCGGGCACGAGGGCCGCCCCGCCGTCGACGTCCCTGTCGTTGCCGTCCCTGTCGTTTTCGTCGTCTCTGTCGTTGCGGTCCCTGTCGTTTTCGTCGTCTCTGTCGTTGCGGTCCCTGTCGTTGTCGTCCAGGAAGGAGGCGAGGCGGGCGGCCTGCGCCCGCAGCGCTGCTTCGGTCCTGCCGGAGAGCACCCACGGCGCTGCCGCGCCGGAGCCGGGCGCCGCCGGGGGTGCCTCGGTCGTGGGGGCCTGCTCGATGATCGTGTGGGCGTTGGTTCCGCTGACGCCGAAGGACGACACGGCGGCCCGGCGCGGGTGACCGGTCTCCGGCCACTCCACGGCCTCCGTCAGCAGCCGCACGTCACCGGCCGCCCAGTCCACGTGCGGCGTCGGCTCGTCCACGTGCAGGGTCCGCGGGAGCACTCCGTGGCGCATCGCCATGACCATCTTGATCACGCCGGCCACGCCCGCCGCGGCCTGCGTGTGGCCGATGTTGGACTTCAGCGAGCCCAGCCACAGCGGCTGTCCGTCGGGCCGCTGCTGCCCGTACGTGGCGAGCAGCGCCTGCGCCTCGATCGGGTCACCCAGCCTCGTCCCCGTACCGTGCGCCTCCACGGCGTCCACATCGGCCGGCGTGAGCCCGGCCGACGCCAGCGCCTGCCGGATGACCCGCTGCTGTGCGGGGCCGTTGGGGGCGGTCAGACCGTTGGACGCGCCGTCCTGGTTCACCGCGCTCCCCCGCACGACGGCCAGCACGCGGTGACCGTTGCGCTCGGCGTCGCTGAGCCGTTCCACGAGGAGCATGCCGACGCCTTCGCCCCAGCCGGTGCCGTCGGCACCGGCCGCGAACGCCTTGCACCGGCCGTCGGGCGACAGCCCGCGCTGCCGGCTGAACTCCACGAAGACCGTCGGCCCGGCCATCACCGTGACGCCCCCGGCCAGCGCCATCGTGCACTCGCCGCCCCGCAGGGCCTGGACGGCCAGGTGCAGGGCGACGAGCGACGAGGAGCAGGCCGTGTCGATCGTGACGGCGGGGCCCTCCAGGCCGAAGGTGTAGGACACGCGCCCGGAGGCGACGCTGCCGGAGCCTCCGGTGGTGAGCAGGCCCTCGACGCCCTCGGGCAGTTCGCGCGGGCCCTGCCCGTAGTCGTGGTACATCAGGCCGGTGAAGACACCGGTACGGCTGCCCCGCATCGTCGCCGGGTCGATCCCGGCACGTTCGAACGCCTCCCAGGACGCCTCGAGCAGCAGCCGCTGCTGCGGGTCCATCGCCAGGGCCTCGCGGGGGCTGATGCCGAAGAAGCCGGCGTCGAAGTCGGCCGCCTCGTAGAGGAAACCGCCATCGCGCGCGTACGTCTTGCCGAGGCGCTCGGGATCGGGGTCGTAGAGCCCGTCGACGTCCCAGCCGCGGTCGTCCGGGAACCGGGAGATGCCGTCGCGGCCGGACGCCACGAGCCGCCACAGGTCCTCCGGCGAGCGCACCCCGCCCGGCAGGCGGCAGCTCATGCCGACGATGGCGATCGGGTCGTCGCCGGCGGCCGCTGTCCGCCGCGCCGTGGTCGCGGCCGTGGCGGCTGGGGTCTCGCCGAGGAGTTCCTCGCCCAGGTGACGGGCGAGGGCGGTGGGGTTCGGGTGGTCGAAGACCAGCGTGGCGGGCAGGCGCAGGCCGGTGGCGGTGGACAGCCGGTTGCGCAGCTCCACCGCTGTCAGCGAGTCGAAGCCCAGGTCCTGGAAGGCGTGTGCGGGCTGGACCGCCCGGGGCGAGGAGTGGCCGAGCACGGCGGCGACCTCCTCCCGGACCAGTTCCAGGAGGGCCTCGGCGCGCTCGTCGGCGGCCAGTCCGGCGAGGCGTCCGGCCAGGGATCCGACGGCGGCGCCCTGGGCGGTGCCACGCGTGGAGACGCGGACGAGCCCGCGCAGCAGGGCCGGTACGGTTCCTGCCGCACGGTTGCGCAGGGCGGCGGTGTCGAGGCGGACCGGTACGAGCACGGGCTCGTCCGAGGCGAGCGCGGCGTCGAACAGCCGCAGGCCCTCCTCGGTGGACAGCGGCCGGACCCCGGAGCGCGCCATCCGCGACCTGCCCGCCTCGTCCAGGGCGTCGGCCATGGCGCCCTCTTGCTCCCACAGGCCCCATGCCAGGGAGACCGTGGGCCGCCCCTGGGCGCGGCGGCGGCGGGCGAAGGCGTCGAGGAAGGCGTTGGCGGCGGCGTAGTTGCCTTGCCCGGGGTTGCCGAAGACGCCCGCGGCGGAGGAGAACAGCACGAACGTCGTGCTCCCGCCGGTGAGTTCGTCCAGGTTGAGCACGGCGTCGGCCTTGGGCGCGAGGACAGAGTCCATGCGCTCGGGGGTGAGCGCGGCGATCACGCCGTCGTCGAGGACGCCGGCGGTGTGCACGACCGAGTCGACCGGGGTGGCGGCCAGCAGCCGCGCTAGGGCGTCGCGGTCTGCGAGGTCGCAGGCGGCCCAGGTCACTTCGGCGCCGAGCGCCGCGAGTTCGGCCTTCAGCTCCGCGGCGCCCGGGGCGTCCGCGCCACGGCGGCTGACGAGCAGCAGCCGGCGCACGCCGTGTCCGGTCACCAGGTGACGGGCCAGGGTCCCGCCCAGCGCGCCGGAGGCGCCGGTGAGCAGCACGGTACCGAGACCGGAGACAGCGCCCTCGGCGGGGGTGGAGGTGGTGTTCCCGGCGGGGGCGGAGGTGGTGTCCCCGGCGGGGGCGGAGGTGGTGTCCCCGGCGGGGGTGGGGGAAGTGTTCCGGGCGAGGGCGGAGGCAGTGTCCCCCGCAAGGGCAGGGGTAGCACCGTCCACGAGGGCGGGGGTAGCACCCTCCGCGAGGTCGGCGACCGCTTCCTCCGCGAGGCCGATGGCCGCTCCGTCCGCGAGGCCGATGGCAGCTCCGTCCGTCAGGCCGATGGCCGCGTCCTCCGTCGACGGGGAGGGTGTGGGGGCCAGCCGCGGAGCGCCGGCCTCCCCTTCACGGACGACGACGTGGGGCTCGCCGGACAGCACGACGCCGGGCACGAGCGCGGCCGCCTCGTCCGGGCGGTCGGTTTCGAGCAGCACGATCCGGCCGGGGTTCTCCGCCTGGGCCGAGCGCACCAGCCCGGCCGCCGCGGCGTGCGCGAGGTCGTCGCAGCGCGCCACCAGCACGAGACGCGACGTCCGGTCATCGGCGAACCAGTGCTGAACCAGCCGCAGCACCTCCGTGGTGACCGCACGGACCCGCTCCGCCTCGGTCACCCCTTCCGGGCCGTCGGGGAACGGGACGACGACCACGTCCGGGTGCGCCGAGGCGTCGGCCTCGGCCAGTACGGTGATGTCCGGGGCGTACGCGACCGCCATACCGTCCGCCTCGTCGGCGGGCAGGGTCAGCGGCGCCCGCTCGACGGTGAACATCGCGTCCCCAAAGCGTTTGCGGAGCTGCCCGGCCGACACCGCGCGCAACGTCAGCGACTGGACGGACGCCACCGGCTCCCCGGCGGCGTCGGCCACCAGCAGGGACACCGCGTCCGTACCGGCCGGCGCGAGCCTGACCCGTACGGTGGACGCGCCCGTGGCGCGCACGGACACCCCGGACCAGGCGAACGGCAGGAGCGGCCCGTCCGCCCCGGCCACGCGGGTGCCGTCCGCACGGCCCACGCCGATCGCGTGCAGCGCCGCGTCCAGCAGCGCCGGGTGCAGGAGGAAGGAACCGGTGTCCGTGCCGTCGGGGAGCGCTACCTCCGCGAAGACTTCCTCACCCGCGCGCCAGGCGCTCCGCAGTCCACGGAACGCCGGTCCGTAGGCCAGGCCGAGGGCGGCCAGCCCGTCGTAGAAGCCGTCGAGGCCGACCGGTTCGGAGCCTGCCGGCGGCCACGCCGTGAGCGCCCGGCCGGCGGTCGCGGCGCCCGCCTCCTCGGTCCCTTCGCTGACGTAGCCGGTCGCGTGGCGAACCCACGCCAGCTCGGCGTCGTCCTCGGGGCGCGAGTGCACGGTCAGCGGCCTGCGGCCGGTGCCGTCGGCCGCGCCGACCCACACCTGAACCGCGACGCCGCCCTGCTCGGGCACCACCAGGGGCGCTTCGAGGGTGAGGTCCTCCAGCAGTTCGCAGCCGGCTTCGTCGGCGGCGCGCACGGCCAGTTCGACGAACGCGGTCCCCGGCAGCAGCACGGTTCCGAGCACGGCGTGGTCGCTCAGCCACGGGTGTGTGCGCAGGGACAGCCGGCCGGTCAGCAGCCGCTCGTCGCCGCCGGCCAGACTGACGGCGGCGCCCAGCAGCGGATGGTCGGCCGAGCCCAGGCCGGCGGCGCGGACGTCACCGGCAGCGACCGGTGAGGTGTCGAGCCAGTAGCGCTCGTACTGGAAAGCGTAGGTGGGCAGGTCGACGCGCCGGGCGCCGGGGAAGAAGGCGTGCCAGTCCGGGGAGACGCCGTGTGCGTGCAGTTCGGAGACGGCGGCGACGAGTGCGGCCCGCTCGGGACGGTCGGTGCGCAGGGCGGGCACGGTGACCACGTCGTCGTCCAGGCAGCCTTGGGCGAGGGCGCTCAGCACGCCGCCCGGGCCGATCTCGACGAACGTGGTCACGCCCAGGTCGTGGAGAGTCCGGACGGCGTCGGCGAAGCGGACCGCCTCGCGTACGTGCCGGACCCAGTACTCGGGCGTGTACGACTCCGCCAGCCGACCGGTCAGGTTCGAAACGACAGGAATCCGCGGCTCGTTGAAGACCAGACCGCGGACGGTCTCCGCGAACTCCTCCCGCATCGGGTCCATCAGCGGCGAGTGGAACGCGTGGCTCACCCTCAACCGGGAGGTTTTACGGCCCCGTTGGGTGAAGACCTCGGCGATCTCCAGCACGGCGTCCTCGGTACCGGAGATCACGACCGATCGTGGGCCGTTGACCGCCGCGATGCCTACGCCGTCGGTGAGGTGCGGAAGGATCTCGTCCTCGGCCGCCTGGACCGCCACCATCGCACCGCCCGCGGGCAGCGCCTGCATGAGGCGGGCACGCGCCGACACCAGCTTCGCCGCGTCCTGGAGCGACAACACCCCGGCCACATGAGCGGCCGCGATCTCACCCACCGAATGACCGGCCACATGATCCGGCCGGATGCCCCACGATTCGAGAAGCCGGAACAGCGCGACCTCGACAGCGAACAGCGCGGGCTGCGTCGACCCTGTCTGGTTCAACTCCTCCGAGTCCACATCGACCGGCGCGTCCAACAGTGCGCACACCTCGTCGTACGCCGCAGCGAACACAGGGAACGCCTCGTACAACTCACGCCCCATACCCAGACGTTGCGAACCCTGGCCCGAGAACAAGAACCCGACACGCCCGCCGCCGTCGGCAAGGCCGCGCGCGACGCCCGGGGCCGTGGCGCCGGAGGCCACGGCTCGCAGCCCCTCGGCGAGCTCCGCCGCCGTCTCGCCCTGGACCACCGCGCGGTGCTCCAGGGCCGTGCGCGTCGTGGCGAGCGAGAACGCCACGTCGAGCGGGGGGACCTCAGCGTCCGTGCGGGACAGCAGACGTTCGGCCTGGGCGCGCAGGGCCGCCTCGGTCCGGCCGGAGATCACCCACGGCACCGGTCCGCCTTCGGCCGGGCGCGCGGCCTCCGGGGCTACGGCCTCGGCACCCTCCGCGCCTTCCTCCGGCGCTCGGGGGGCCTCGGCGTCCTGTGCGAACGCTTCGGCCGACGGGGCTTCCTCGATGATCGTGTGCGCGTTGGTGCCGCTGATCCCGAAGGAGGAGATGCCGGCCCGGCGCGGCTGGTCCGACGCCGGCCAGGGCGTGGGCTCGGTCAGCAGCCGGACGGCGCCCGCCGACCAGTCGACGTGCGGGGACGGTGCGTCGACGTGGAGCGTGCGCGGCAGTTCGCCGTGGCGCATGGCCATGACCATCTTGATGACGCCCGCCACACCGGCCGCGGCCTGGGTGTGGCCGATGTTGGACTTGATCGAACCCAGCCACAGCGGCTTGTCGTCGGTGCGGCCCTGCCCGTACGTCGCGAGGACCGCCTGCGCCTCGATCGGGTCGCCGAGCCGTGTGCCCGTACCGTGCGCCTCGACCACGTCGACCTGTGCGGTGGTCAGCCGGGCGGAGGCCAGGGCCTGGCGGATCACCCGTTGCTGGGAGGGGCCGTTGGGGGCGGTCAGGCCGTTGGACGCGCCGTCCTGGTTGACGGCGGAGCCCCGGACGACCGCCAGGACCTCGTGTCCGTTGCGGCGGGCGTCCGAGAGTCGCTCCACGAGCAGCAGGCCGACGCCCTCGCCCCAGCCGGTGCCGTCGGCGCCGGCCGCGAAGGCCTTGCAGCGGCCGTCGGGCGCCAGTCCGCGCTGGCGGCTGAAGCCGACGAAGGTCGCGGGGCCGACCATCGCGGTGACACCGCCCGCCACCGCCAGCGAGCACTCGCCGTTGCGCAGCGACTGGACGGCGAGGTGCAGGGCCACCAGGGAGGACGAACAGGCTGTGTCGACCGTGACGGCCGGGCCTTCGAGGCCGAAGGTGTAGGCCACCCGGCCGGAGGCGACACTGCCCGAGGTACCGGTCCCCAGATAACCCTCCAGGTCCTGCGGTGAGTTCTGGAGGGCGGCGAGGAACTCGTGGTTCATCACGCCGGCGAACACGCCGGTGCTGCTCCCCGCCAGCGAGGCGGCATCGATGCCGGCCCGCTCGAAAAGCTCCCACGACGTCTCCAGCAGCAGCCGCTGCTGGGGATCCATGGCGAGGGCCTCGCGGGGCGAGATCCCGAAAAGGCCGGCGTCGAAGCGCGCCAGGTCGTGCAGGAACGCGCCCTCTCGGGCGTAGCTGGTCCCGCGGGACTCCGGGTCGGGGTCGTAGAGCGCGTCCAGGTCCCAGCCGCGGTCGGCGGGAAACTCCGAGACGGCGTCGTGGCCGCCCGCGACCAACTCCCACAGATCCTCGGGCGAGTCGACCCCTCCCGGGTAGCGGCAGCTCATCCCGATGATCGCCACCGGCTCCCCGGCGGCGTCCTCGTAATCACGAAGGCGCCGCCGGGTCTCCTGGAGATCTGCGGTGACTCGCTTAAGGAAATAACGGAGCTTGTCCTCGTTCGCCACCGAAATCGTCCCTCACCCCTGCGAAGACTTACCGGAATTGGGCAAGGGGTCACCGGGGCGCGCGGAGCGGTCAGGAAATCCCGAATTCCTTGCCGAGCAGATCGAACACTTCGTCGTCCGTGGCCGACTCCAGATCGCTGCCGCCCGTACCAGGGACTTCCTGGGCCGGCGCCTTGCCGGAATAACCGGCAATCGCCAGCAGGTTCTGGAGCTTTGACAGGATCCGGTCGCGAGCTTCACTCTCTGCCAACTTCGTGACCAATTCTTGTTCCATCCTGTCCAAGTCGGCAAGTAGGGAATCCACTAGGGCCGGTCCGGCCGCCCCCGTCGTTTCCATGAACACATGACGGGCCAGGAGAGCGGGTGTCGGATGGTCGAAGACGAGCGTCGCGGGGAGCCGCAGCCCGGTCGTCTTGTTCAGCCGGTTGCGCAGTTCGACGGCCGTGAGCGAGTCGAAACCCAGGTCCTGGAAGGCGTGTTCCGGCCGGACCGTACGGTCCGACGCGTGACCCAGGACCGCGGCCACCTCGGCCCGGACCAGATCCAGCACGGTCTTCTCCCGCTCGGCCTCCGGCAGCCCCTCCAGCCGCTCGGCCAGCGAGGACACGGAGGACGCGGAGGACGCGGAGGACGCGAAGGGAGCGGCAGCCGCCTGCGCGGTCCTCCGGGCGGCCGCGGCCGGCACGAGGGCACGCAGCACCGGTGGTGCCTCACCGGCGCGCAGCGCGCCCGTGTCGAGGCGGAACGGGGCGAGTACCGGCTCGTCCGAGGCCAGCGCCGCGTCGAACAGCCGCAGCCCCTCCTCCGGTGGCAGCGGCAGCACGCCGCTGCGCGCCATCCGTGCCCGGTCGGCCTCGGCGAGGCCGTCCGTCATCGCACCGGACTGCTCCCACAGACCCCATGCCAGCGAGGTGGCGGGGAGCCCCGCACGGCGTCGGTGCGCCGCGAAGCCGTCGAGGAAGGAATTCGCCGCCGCGTAGCTCGCCTGACCGGCGCTGCCGACCAGACCGGCGACCGACGAGAACACCACGAAGGCGGCCAGCCCCATGTCACGGGTGCACTCGTGCAGGTTCAGCACGGCGTCCACCTTGGGGCGGAGGACCTCCCGCAGCCTCTCCGGTGTGACCGAGGCGACGACCCCGTCGTCGAGAACGCCCGCGGTGTGCACGACGGCCGACAGCGCGTGCTCGCCGAGCCCGCCCAGCATTCCCGAGACGGCCTCCCCGTCCGCGACGTCACAGGCCGCCCAGGTGACCTCGGCACCCCATGCGGTCAATTCGGCCTCCAGCTCGACCGCACCGGGCGCGTCCGCGCCACGCCGGCTCACCAGCAGCAGACTGCGCACGCCGTGCTCGGCGGCCAGGTGCCGGGCGACGAGTCCGCCCAGCGCACCGGACGCACCGGTCACCAGGACGGTGCCGGTCCCGAAGTCCGGGGTGGTCCCCGGGGCGTCGGCGGCGGTCCCGGTGACCTTCACCAGGCGCGGCACGAACACCTCCCCCTCACGGACCGCGAACTGCGGCTCACCAGCGGCGAGCACGGCCGGCAGCACACGGACCACCTCATCCGCGTCCTCCTCCTCCGCCTCCACCAGCACCAACCGATCCGGATCCTCCGACTGCGCAGACCGCACAAGCCCCCACACCGCGGCATGAGCCAGATCCCCCGGACGCGTCACCAACACCAGACGCCCCGCACGCTCCTCCCCCAACCACCACTGCACCAACGCCAGAACCTCACTCGTGGCACTGTGCACACGCTCGGCGGTCTCCGTACCGGACCCCACCGGGCACGAAACGACGGTGACCACCGCGACATCCGGAAGGGCCGGCTCGGCGTACAGAGCGGCCAGGTCCGGGTAGCTCCGTACGTCGAGTCCAGCGGCAGCGTCAGCCTCCATGAGGGCCGCCGGCTGCCATGCGAGGCCGAACAGCGAGTCGTCGGCAGGCCTGCCGCCCCCGCCCGCCGCGAGCAGTTGCTCGCGCGAGACCGGCCGCAGCGACAGCGAGCCGACCGTGGCCACCAGACCGCCCGAGGCATCGGCCACGGTGAGCGACACCGCGTCCGTGCCCGTGCGGGAGACCTTGACCCGCAGCGCCGTCGCGCCCGAAGCTCGCACGCCCACCTCGGACCAGGCGAAAGGCAGCAGCGGGCCGTCGACCACGGGGACCAGCCCACCCGCGCCGACCGCGTGCAGCGCCGCGTCCAGCAGCGCCGGATGTACGGCGAACGCGCCCGCCTCCGTGCCCTCGGGGAGGGCCACCTCGGCGAGGACGTCGTCCCCGTTGCGCCACACCGACCGCAGGCCGCGAAAGACCGGGCCGTAGCTGAGGCCGAGTCCGTCCAGGCTCTCGTAGAACCCGGCCAGGTCTACGGCCTCCGCACCCGCCGGCGGCCACGCGCCGAGGTCCGCGCCGTGCGGCGGCTCGGGCAGCTCGTCCGTCAGGAAGCCGACCGCGTGCCGCACCCACGGGGCGTCGTCCGGCGCGTCGTCCCCTCGCGAGTGCACACTCAGCGCGCGCCGGCCGGGCTCCTCCTCGGGCCCGACCCACACCTGCACGGCCACACTGCCGCGGTCCGGGACGATCAGCGGTGCTTCCAGCGTCAGGTCTTCGACCTGTGCGCAACCGGCCTCGTCGCCCGCACGCACCGCCAGCTCGACGAGCGCGGTACCCGGCAGCAGCACGCTGTCCATGACCGTGTGGTCGGCGAGCCAGGGGTGCGTCCTGAGCGAGAGCCGCCCGGTGACCAGGAACCCGCCGGCACCGGGCAGCGCGACCGCCGCACCGGCCAACGGGTGCCCGGCCGCACCCAGTCCGAGTCCGCTGGCGGCGGCGCTGCCGGTGAACTCCTCGGGCGCCTCCAGCCAGTAGCGCTCGCGCTGGAAGGCGTAGGTGGGCAGGTCGACGCGCCGGGCGCCCGGGAAGAGGGCCTGCCAGTCCGGGGAGACGCCACGGGCGTGCAGCTCGGCCAGCGCGGTGACGACGGCCTGCGGCTCGGGGCGGTCGGTCCGTACGACGGGGATGGTGACGATGTCGTCCACACAGCCCTGGGCGAGGGCGCTCAGCACGCCGCCCGGCCCGATCTCCACGAACGTGGTCACGCCCAGGTCGTGGAGAGTCCGGACGCCGTCGGCGAAACGGACCGCCTCGCGGACGTGCCGGACCCAGTACTCGGACGTGTACGACTCCGCCAGCCGACCGGTCACGTTCGAAACGACAGGAATCCGCGGCTCGTTGAAGACCAGACCGCGGACGGTCTCCGCGAACTCCTCCAGCATCGGATCCATCAACGGCGAATGGAACGCATGGCTCACCTTCAACCGGGACGTCTTACGGCCCCGCTCCTCGAAGGCCTCACCGATGGCCACCACCACGTCCTCGGCACCGGAGACCACCACCGACCGCGGGCCGTTGACCGCCGCGATACCGACACCGTCGGTGAGGTGCGGGACGATCTCGTCCTCGGCAGCCTGGACCGCCACCATCGCCCCGCCCGCGGGCAGCGCCTGCATGAGGCGGGCACGCGCGGACACCAGCTTCGCCGCGTCCTGGAGCGACAACACCCCGGCCACATGAGCGGCCGCGATCTCACCCACCGAATGACCGGCCACATAATCCGGCCGGATGCCCCACGATTCGAGAAGCCGGAACAGCGCGACCTCAACCGCGAACAGCGCGGGCTGCGTCGACCCTGTCTGGTTCAACTCCTCCGAGTCCACATCGACCGGCGCGTCCAACAGTGCGCACACCTCGTCGTACGCCGCAGCGAACACAGGGAACGCCTCGTACAACTCACGCCCCATACCCAGACGTTGCGAACCCTGGCCCGAGAACAAGTACCCGACCTTCACTCCGGCGGCCGGTTCACCCAGGACGACCCGGGTGGACGGGGGACCTGCGGCCAGCGCGCGCAGCCCTTCCAGGAGTTCGTCCCGGCTCTCCCCCACCACGGCGGCCCGGTGCTCCATGGGCGAGCGTGTGGTGGCGAGCGAGAAGCCGATGTCGGCCGGCCGCAGGTCCGTGTCCGAGGCGAGGTGCAGCAGACGCTCCGCCTGGGCACGCAGCGCCGCCTCGGTCCTCCCCGACAGCACCCAGGGCACGACGGCGCCGGACTCGGGCACGGGCGGCAACTCCGCCGAAGCGGGGGCCTGTTCGACGATCACGTGGGCGTTGGTGCCGCTGATGCCGAAGGACGACACGGCGGCTCGGCGCGGCGCGTCGGTCGCCGGCCACTCCACGGCCTCGGTCAGCAGCCGGACGTCACCGGCCGCCCAGTCCACGTGCGGCGTCGGCTCGTCTACGTGCAGGGTCCGCGGAAGGACGCCGTGGCGCATCGCCATGACCATCTTGATCACACCACCGACACCAGCGGCCGCCTGCGCATGCCCGATGTTCGACTTCAACGAACCCAGCCACAACGGCCGCTGCCTGGACCGCTCCTGACCATACGTCGCGATCAACGCCTGCGCCTCGATCGGATCGCCCAGCCTCGTCCCCGTACCGTGCGCCTCCACCGCATCGACCTGATCCGACGACAGACCCGCATTCGCCAGCGCCTGCCGGATCACCCGCTGCTG
>NZ_JBEYYJ010000058.1:0-22431 GCF_040645475.1 Streptomyces sp. NPDC046759
CACGTCTCCGGCACCGCGAGCAGCGTCACCGACCCGGTCGCCAACATCACCGCCGCCGCCAACTACGCCGCCCACCGCTACGGTTCCATCGACAAGGTCAACTCCGCCTACTGAGCCCTCGTCAGTCCTGGTTCCCTGACTGCGCGACCAGAGGCCCGCACCACCGGCTTACCGCGTGCGGTTGCGCCGTGCGGGTGGAGTGCCGCCGCGGGTGCGGCGGCGCGGTCCCGCCCTGTGGCACGGTCTGCTCCGACGGGCAACGGGGAAGGACGGGTGCGGAGATGGCCGGGGTCGGACGGATCCTAGCGGTGCTGCGGGTCCTCGCGGTGCTGGTGCCGGCGGCGCTGCCGGGCGCTACGACACCGGCCGCCGCTCAGCCGCCGCCGTGGACCGGCAGCTGGGAGACCGCACCGTCGGGAACCGCCACCGCACTGCCCGGCGCCGCCATCCGCAACGTCGTCCACCTCAGCGTCGGCGGCACGGCCGTGCGGATCCGGCTCAGCAATCGTTTCGGCACCTCACCTCTGCACCTCGGCACGGTCACCGTCGCGCTGCGCCGGGCTGCGGGCCCGGACGCCGTACCCGGCACGCTGCGCACCGCCACCTTCGGCGGCGCCCCGACCGTCACCGTCCCGCCCGGCCAGGACACGGTCACGGACCCGGTGTCACTGCCCGTCCCGGCCGCCGCCGACCTCCTCGTGACGGTGTACACACCCGAGGCCGACGGTCCCGCCACCTCCCACCAGACAGCGCTGCAGACCAGCTACCTCGCCCCGGCAGGCGCCGGCCGGGCCGCCGACGAGGACGGCGCCGTCTACTCCACCACCGTCAGCCGCTGGTACTACGTCACCGGCGTCGACGTGCTCGGCACCGCCACGGGCAGCATCGTCGCGTTCGGCGACTCCCTGACCGACGGGAACGGCTCCACCCCCGACACCAACCGCCGCTGGCCCGACCGGCTCGCCGAACGGGTGCGCGCGGCCGGGCTGGGCGTCCTCAACGCCGGTATCTCCGGCAACCGCCTGCTCCGCGACGGCACCGGGCCGAGCGCCCTCGCCCGCCTGGACGCCGACGCACTGGACCGGACCGGGGCACGCGTCCTGGTCGTCCTGGAGGGCATCAACGACATCAAGGGCACCCCGACGGCCGACGACGTCACCGCCTACGCCGACGCCTACCGCGCCCTCGTCGCCCGCGCCCACGCCCGGGGCGTCCGCGTCGTCGGTGTCACCCTCACCCCCTTCCGCGGCTTCTCCGCCTACACGCAAGCCCGCGAGGCGGTACGGCAGCGGGTGAATGCCTTCATCCGCACCGGCGGCACCTTCGACGCGGTCGCCGACGCCGACGCCGCACTCCGCGACCCGACCGACCCGACCCGCCTCCTGCCCGCCTACGACCCCGGCGACCACCTGCACTTCAACGACGCCGGGATGGCAGTGGTGGCCGACACCGTGCGGCCGGCCCTGAGCAGGGTGGGCTGAAGGCCGGCCGGTTGGGTCCCGCCCGGCCGGGATGGTCTCGCCTGGCCGGATCAGCCCCGCCTGGCCGGATCAGTCCGCCCGGCCGGGTCAGCCTCGTATCGCCGGGCCAGCCGCGCACCGCCGGGCCAGCCCCGCAGCGCCGGACCAGCCCCCGCGGCCGGAGCACCCGCACTCGGCCGGACCAGCCCCCCGCGCCGCCGGATCAGCCGCCCGGCCGGTTCGGCCCCGCCGGCCGGATCAGCCACACCGCCGGGCCAGCCCCGCACCGCCGGGCCAGCCCCGCACCGCCGGACCAGCCCCCGCGGCCGGAGCACCCGCACTCGGCCGGACCAGCCCCGCGCCCGCCGCTCAGTCCCGGCGGCGGTGCTGTGATGTGGTGGGCGCTGACGGCGGCCAGGGGGCTAGGACCGGGTGGCCCAGCCTCGCTCGTAGGCGTGCCAGCCGAGCTGCAACCGGGTCGTCGCCCCGGCCAGCTCCATCAGCCGCCGCACCCGGCGCTGAACAGTTCTCAGACCCAGGTCGAGCTGTTTGGCCACGCTCGCGTCGGTCAGGCCGGCCAGCAACAGCGACAGCACCTCCAGGTCGGTCGCGTCGGGACCGTCGGGCTGCTCCTCGACCGCGCCCGACACCCCCAGGCGCAGCGGCAGCGCCTCCCGCCACACCGACTCGAACAGCCCGGCCAGCAGCTCCAGCAGCCCGCTGGCGTGCACCACCAGTGCGGACGGCTCCGCCGTGCGCGAGGTCAGCGGCACCATCGCGAGCGAACGGTCGGCGATCACCAGCTTCGTCGGTACCCGGTCCGTCGTCCGCACGTCCTCGTCACGGGCGAGCGCGGCCGACAACTCGGTCAACCCGTGCGGGAGTTCCAGCACCGCGCGTTCCACCACCACCCGATAGCGCACTCCCCGCCCGGCCGCCTGTGCCTCGGCCTCGTTCTCCAGGCCGGACACGACCACCGGATTGCCGGTCACCAGCGCGCACACCTCCTCGGCCGCCCCCAGCTGCAGCTGCAGAAAGCGCTGGGCGACCGCCGACGCACCGGTCACCACCTCCACCAGGTCGTGCACCGCCGGTTCGGCGGCCGACGCCCGGTACTCCTCGGCGAGCAGCGCGGCCGCCAGCTCCGCCTGCTCCAGTTCGTGCCGCTGCTGGGTGAGCAGCGCGCCCAGCGCCACCCCGGGCGGCGCCGCCACCCAGCGGCCCGGCCGGACCGGGGACTGGGCGGCGAGACCGTGCCGCTCCAGCCGCCGCAGCGCCCGCTCGGCATCCGGCTCGGACAGCGTCAGGCGCCGCGCCAGATCGGTCACGTCCGCCGCGCCCGCCGACACCAGCGCCCGGTACGCCGCCTCGTGCGTCTCGTCCAGCCCTATCGCCGCCAGCATCGGCCTTCCGCCCTCCCTCGGCACAGACCTGGAACCAGGCCCGGAACACGCCACCACCGCCCCGCCACGACGGGCTCGACCTGGCGGAAACCGGCCACGGCGCAAACCCGCCGCGGGACATCATCGCCGTACCGGAGGTGGGTCTGCCAAGGTGGCAGCACCCAAAGGGCGTGTGACCGTGCTCTCGATGCATAGCCGCGACCCAGGAAACCAAGCCATAATCCGGCCATCCGACCGGTGGCCTGTACGGCCCGGTCGCCCTGGACCGTGGTCCGGCCCCGGACGTGTGCGAGCCACGCGAAGGGGATCCGGGACCGGGCCACCTCGGACGCCGCCGGGCGGTCCTCCCGTGGGGGGTGGGGCCGCCCGGCGGCCATGACCACCGCCACCCACCGTTCCTCGTACAGCTGTTCCCTCGTTCACTCGGCAGCCGTTCGGCGTGGCCGGGGTACGCCGGATTTTCCCGATGCCCCGTTTTCACACGGCCCATACGGTGGACAATCAGGGGCATGAGCCAGCAGGGGGGAAGGCCCGCCCGTCCTGAGGACGACTGGTGGGGACAGCTGTACGACGACTCCACCGAGGACACGGGACCCACGACCGCGCCCGATTCCCTGGACGACCGCTTCGCCTCCGCGAAGCACACGGTGACGGACCGGTCGGCGGCACCGGTCGACGGGGCACGGCCGGATGGGGCGAGGGGGCCGCTCGATCCGGTGTCGACGCCGGACCCGGCGCCGCTGCCCGATCCCGCGCCGGGCAGGTGGAGCCGCGACGACGACGCGCACGCGGACGACGACGGCGCGGGCGGAACTCAACCCCCGGAACCCCCGGAACCCCCGGAGGCGGCGGTGCCCAAGCAGCGCGCGGCCCAGGACCCGACGGCCCCGCCGCCGGTCACCCCGGCCGCTCCCGCCACGCCGCCCCGGCAGGGGATTCCCTGGGAGGCTGCGCCGGCGTCCCCGGCGGCCACGAGTTGCCCGGATCCGGCCCCGACACTACCGCAGCCGCCCGGCCGACAACCACCCGCGGCCTCCCTCCCACCGAAGGCAGCGGCGCCCGACCGCCCGGCACCCGCCCCGCTCCCCACCCCGCAGGACCCACGGCCTCCCGTCGCCCCTCCGGCCCCACGAACCCCACCGGCCCGGGAGGCGCCCTCGGCCGGGGAAACTCCCTCGGCACCGGATACGCCCTCGGTCTGGTCCGAGCCGACGGACCCCCCGGCGCCCGTCGCGCCTCCACGTCCGCAGGACCTTCCGCCGCCCGCGATCCCCGCCGATCCGCCACAGCCCTCAGCTGCCGCCGCACCCGTGTCTCAAGAGGCCGTCCCGGTCTCGCCCGAGCCCCTGCTCGCCACCGCACCCGCACCGCCCTCCGCCGTCGACTACGTCGGTTCCGGCCCGCCCACCTACGACCCCGAGCCCACCGCACTGCCGGCCGCCGAGCCGGACGGACTGGGCGAGCTGGTCGCGGACACGGTGCTGGACGGGGCCCGGTACGGGGCGTGCACCCTGCGGGCCGTTTCGCTGCGCGGGGACTCGGCGCGGTACCGGGGCGAGCCGCGCCGGGACTCGCTCCTCACCGCCCGGTTCGGATCGGGGGAGCACGCGCTGGTGCTCGTCGCGATGGCGACCGGGGTGCGGGGCAGGCCGGACGCGCATCTGGCGGCGGCCGAGGCGTGCCGGTGGATCGGGCGGGCCGTCGGCCGCAGCCGGCACCGGCTCGTGGAGGACATCCGGGCTGCCCGGCGCCGCGACCTGAAGTCGGGGCTGCACCGGCTCACCGACCGCAGCCTCGGCAGGCTGCGCGCGAGCGCCGCCGAACGGGGCCTGGATCCCGAGGAGTACACGGCGAGCCTGCGCTGTCTGCTGCTGCCCGCCGACCCCGACTGCCGTACCCGCGTGTTCTTCGGCGTCGGCGACGGCGGCCTGTTCCGGCTGCGGGACGGCGAGTGGCAGGACATCGAGCCCCGCGTCCCGCCCGAGGACACCGTCGGCGCACCCGTCGTCGGCTTCGGCTCGCCACCCGCGCAGACCGCCGAGGGGGACCGGCTCACCATGGATTTCGGCATCCCGACCCCGCCGAGCCCGTACGAGCCCGCGCCCGAGCCGCCCCGCGAGCCGTTCCGCTTCCGGGCCTCGATAGCCCGCCCGGGTGATGCGCTGGTGATGTGCACCGCGGGCCTGTCCGATCCGCTGCGCGGCGAGGCGGCCCTCTGCGCCTACCTGGCCCGGCGCTGGTCCGGCCGCACCCCGCCCGGGCTCGCCGCGTTCCTCGCCGACGCCCAGGTGCGGGTGAAGGGCTACGCCGACGACCGCACGGCGGCGGGCGTGTGGGAGGCGTGATCGCTTCGCCTGTGCATCCATGGGTGCATGGCCAAACAGAACGTAGCCGAACAGTTCGTCGACATCCTCGTCCGCGCCGGTGTACGCCGCCTCTACGGCGTGGTCGGGGACAGCCTCAACCCGGTGGTGGACGCCGTCCGCCGCAACGCCGCCATCGACTGGATCCACGTGCGCCACGAGGAGACCGCCGCCTTCGCGGCCGGCGCCGAGGCGCAGATCACCGGGAAGCTGGCCGCCTGCGCCGGCTCCTGCGGGCCGGGCAACCTGCATCTGATCAACGGCCTGTACGACGCGCACCGCTCGATGGCCCCCGTGCTCGCACTCGCGTCGCACATCCCGTCGAGCGAGATCGGCCTCGGCTACTTCCAGGAGACGCATCCCGACCGGCTGTTCCAGGAGTGCAGCCACTACAGCGAGCTGATCTCCAGTCCGCAGCAGATGCCCCGGCTGCTGCAGACCGCCATCCAGCACGCGGTCGGGCAGAGCGGAGTCAGCGTGGTCGCGCTGCCCGGTGACATCGCCGCGGAACCGGCCCCGGAGAAGGCCGCGCAGAGCGCCCTCGTCACCTCCCGGCCGACGGTCCGGCCCGGCGACGCCGAGATCGACGCGCTGGTGGAGATGATCGACGCGGCGGGGAAGGTCACCCTGTTCTGCGGCAGCGGCACGGCGGGCGCGCACGCGGAGGTGATGGAGTTCGCGCAGAAGATCAAGTCCCCCGTCGGGCACGCGCTGCGGGGCAAGGAGTTCATCCAGTACGACAACGAGTTCGACGTGGGGATGAGTGGACTGCTCGGCTACGGCGCCGCCTACGCGGCCACCCACGAGTGCGACCTGCTGATTCTGCTCGGCACTGATTTCCCGTACAACGCCTTCCTGCCCGACGACGTACGGATCGCCCAGATCGACGTGCGGCCCGAGGTACTCGGCCGCCGTTCACGGCTCGACCTCGCCGTGTGGGGCGACGTGCGTGAGACGCTGCGCTGCCTCGTCCCGCGGGTGAAGGAGAAGACCGACCGGCGCTTCCTGGACCGGATGCTGAAGAAGCACGCCGACGCGCTGGAGGGCGTGGTCAGTGCCTACACGCGCAAGGTGGACAAGCACGTCCCGATCCACCCCGAGTACGTGGCCGCCGTCCTCGACGAAGTCGCCGACGACGACGCGGTGTTCACGGTCGACACCGGCATGTGCAACGTGTGGGCCGCGCGGTACATCTCGCCGAACGGCCGCCGCAGGATCATCGGCTCCTTCACGCACGGCTCGATGGCGAACGCGCTGCCCATGGCGATCGGCGCCCAGTTCACCGACCGGCGCCGGCAGGTGGTCTCCATGTCCGGCGACGGCGGATTCGCCATGCTGATGGGGGACTTCCTGACGCTCGCTCAGTACGACCTCCCCGTCAAGATCGTGCTGTTCGACAACTCCTCCCTCGGCATGGTCGAGCTGGAGATGATGGTCTCCGGGCTGCCCGCCTACGGCACCGCCAACACCAACCCCGACTTCGCCGCCGTGGCCCGCGCCTGCGGCGTGTACGGGATCCGGGTGGAGCGGCCCAAGCAGCTGGCGGGCGCGCTCAAGGACGCTCTCAGGCACAAGGGGCCGGCGCTCGTGGACGTCGTCACCGATCCCAACGCCCTGTCCATCCCGCCGAGGATCAGCGCCGAGATGGTCACCGGGTTCGCCCTGTCCGCCTCGAAGATCGTGCTGGACGGCGGCGTCGGCCGCATGCTCCAGATGGCCCGCTCCAACCTGCGCAACGTGCCGCGCCCCTGAGACGCCGGCCGGGGAGCGGATTTCGGCCAGTTTCACGGCGTGTGACGGTGTGCCGACGGCCGGTGCCGTGCGCATCTGCCTTGCCGTTCCGGGGCGTCCGTGGCGGCCTGCGCCCTGCGGGGAGCGGGAGAGCCCGCCGCGGCACGGCCCGGCGGCCGGCCCGGGCGCCCTGCGGCCGTGGCCGAACCGCCGGCCATCGGGCACGCGTCATGACTGGCCGTGTGCGTGCTGGGCAAGCATCCTCCGTGAACGTGTTCGACCAGGAGGGGCAGGGTCCAGCGGCGTGCGGGCGGGGGTCATGAAGAGTCAGGCACGAGGGGGCACGCCCGCGGTCGGCGGGAGCTCCTCGGCGACGACGGGGGAAGCGGCCGGCACCATCGCGGCACACGCGCACCGGCTCCGGCGGAGGCTGGGGCGGGCGGATCTCAGGGCGGTGCCCGAGGCCCGCCGGGAGTTGCGCGAACTGCTGCGGCACTGGGGCAAACCGGGCCGCTCGGAGATCGCCGAGCTGCTCACCAGCGAACTGGTCACCAACGCGCTCGTCCACACCGATGACGACGCGGTCCTCACGGCCGTCGTGGAGCCGGGCGGACTGCGCGTGGAGGTGCGGGACTTCGTGGCCCGCAGACCGGAGCTGAGAGGCCCGGGCTCGGACGAGGACACCCATGGGCGGGGTCTGGTGCTGGTGCAGTCCCTCGCGGACGCCTGGGGCGTGCGGCCGCACGGGGTGGGCAAGTCGGTGTGGTTCGAACTGGACGCGGAGGCGGCGTGACGCTCCGCGGGAACGGCGGCTCGCAGGGCCGGAGAACGGGCCGGGGGCGTGACCCGTGTGGTCGCGCCCCCGGCCGGTCGTGAACCGACGGCTCAGCCGAACTGCTGCTCCAGGTCCTTGAGCTTGCGCTCCAGGGAGTCCAGGCGGGGCAGGGCCATGGTGTCGTCCTCCGCCGTGAGGTCGACGGTCACCGGCTCAGCGGACCCGCTGCGGACCGGCTGCAGGGAGGGCCGGGCGCGGACGGGCAGCTGTTCCGCGGTCGATATGGCAGGCTCCGCGGTCGCCGGGGCGGGACCACGCTCCACCGCCTGCACCTCGACCTCGACCTGCCGTCCGCCGCGGCTGACGAAGCCGCGGTGGCCCCTGCTGATCGCCTTCAGCTGGGCGCGGTCCAGGCGCTGCTGGTCGCGCCGCCGCTGCCGCGTCTCCTCCTTCTGCCGCTTGTCGTCGCGGACCTCCTCGACCGCCTCGTCCAGGCTGCGCACACCCTCCAGGAGCATGAGCGACCACGCCTTGTAGGTCTCGCGGGGGGCCCGCATCCAGCGCACGACGCGGATCTGCGGCAGCGGACGCGGCACCAGGCCCTGCTCGCGCAGCGCGGCCCGGCGGGTCTGCTTCAGCGCACGGTCGAACAGTACGGCCGCCGACAGCGACATACCGGAGAAGAACTGCGGGGCGCCCGCGTGACCAATGCCCCGGGGCGCGTGCACCCAGTTGAACCAGGCCGCCGCCGCGGCGAACATCCACACGAGGATCCGCGAACCGAGGGCCGCGTCCCCGTGGCTGGCCTCGCGCACTGCGAGGACGGAGCAGAACATCGCCGCGCCGTCCAGGCCGAACGGCACCAGGTACTGCCAGCCGCCGGTCAGCCCCAGGTTCTGTTCACCGAAGCCGACGAGGCCGTGGAAGGACAGGGCGGCCGCCACCGCCGCACAGCAGAACAGAAGCACGTAGGAGGCCGTGCCGTAGATGGCTTCCTTGCGTCTGCGGCGCTCCTCGCTGCGCTCCCACGAGTCGTCCGCGCTCGCGTTCTCCCCGGAGGAGCGCTTGCCGCGCGCGAGCACCGCCACCGCCGCCAGCATGCCCAGGAGCAGTACGGCGCCCGGAAGCAGCCAGTTCAGCGATATGTCGGTCAGTCTCATCAGGGGTCCCTTGCATTGGGATAGGGCGTAACGCCCGCCATAGTGGCCCACTCCCGAGGGCCCTCAGGGGGTTTCGGGGCAAGAGGCCGCCAAGGAAGTGCAAGGGAATGCCCAGGACGGCGTTCTGCTCGAACTGCCGCTTGAGGGGCGGGAGTTGAGTTCGAATAAGACTACCCGTACGGGTGGTTCCTCGGAAAGTTCCCGTGGCACTTGAGGAAGTTGTGAATCCCCTGTGCGGGAGCCCGTCTCCGGGTGGGGCGGTCCGCCGCCGGCGATCTTAGTGGACCGCCGGGGTGCGGCGGCTCGGGTGGGCCGGCGTACAGCCGTGCGGCCGGGGGTGCGGTCGTACGGGACGTGCGTCACGGGCGGCCGCGGCACCCGGCGCAGCCGGAACCACGGCACGGTGATCGGCGGACACGCGGGCCACGCGTACCGGCGCAGGCCGAAGGTGGGATGGTATGCCCGGATAAGGTCGGTCATGCCCGTTTGCGGGTGAGTTTGAGCTGCCGCTCCGGACGCCTAAGGTGCTTGACGGACAAGTGACAACCCTCGTTAATGACCCAAGTGCCGACAAGCCCGCCAGGAGGACCCGTGAAGCAGAGCACGCAGGGCTTTGCCCGGGCGGGGACTCCGCAGCGCCGGACGCCGCCGCCCGGTGACGCCGGGGTGCCCGCGCAGCAGCGTGCCGCGGACGCCCTCGACGGCCCCCGTGAGCGGGACGCCGCCGAGCCCTCCGCGCGGGGTGAGCACACGCACAGCGAGCGGCCGATTCCCGCGCCCAGGCCGGTGGTGCAGCGCTCCTCGGTACGCGGGCAGATCCTGGACGCGCTGCGCACGGCGCTGGTGACGGGGGAGCTCAAGCCCGGCGAGGTCCACTCGGCGCCCGTGCTCGGCGAACGGTTCGGAGTCTCCGCCACGCCCGTGCGGGAGGCCATGCAGCAGCTCGCCCTGGAGGGCGCCGTCGAGGTCGTGCCCAACCGTGGGTTCCGGGTGGTCGAGCGCGGGGCGCGGGAGCTGGCCGAGCTGGCCGAGGTGCGCGCGCTCATCGAGGTGCCGGTGATGCTGCGGCTCGCCCGGACGGTGCCGGGCGAGCGGTGGGCGGAACTGCGTCCGCTGGCGGAGGAGACGGCGCGTGCGGCGGCCTCCGGCTGCCCGGCGACGTACGCGGAGTCCGACCGGGCCTTCCACCGGGCCCTGCTCGCCCTGTCGGGGAACGAGCAGCTGGTGGCCGTCGCGGCCGACCTCCACCGCCGCTCCCAGTGGCCGCCGGTCCGGCGCGCGCGGGCGTATCTGCTGGCGGACGCGGCGGAACACACGGCGCTGCTGGACGCGTTGACCGGCGGGGAGCTCGACGTGGTGCGCCGGTTGGTGCAGGAGCATTTCGCGGGCGCGGGCTGAGCGTAGCTGCGGCCGACGTTCCCGCGGGGGCGCGGTGGCCTGCGTGAGCGGCCACGACGGACCCGCACCCGTGAACGGTGCTGTGGACCCCGTCCCTACGCCGTAGCCGCCCCCGGAGCCGGCGGAGCCAACTGGCGGGCGAGCCACGTCGGTACGCCGCCCAGGAGCCGGAACAGCCGGCGCGCCTCCTCCCGAAGGCGCGACGCCTCCGGTTCTTCTTCCGCCTCCGCCAGCGACGCGAGCGCCGGCGCCGTACCCACCAGGTAGCCCAGCTCCTCGCGGATGCGCAGCGACTCTGCGAAGCCGTGCCGGGCCTCGGTCAGCTCACCGTCGCGCAGGGCGAGTCCGGCGAGGTGGCGCCAGGTGAAGGACAGCAGCAGCGGGTCGGCCTGCGCCGCGGCCCCCGTGTGTGCCCGGCGGTACGCGGCGCGCGCCGCCTGCGGCGAGCGGGTCAGGTTCTCGGCGATCAGACCCCGGCGGAAGTCCAGCAGGGCCCGGCCCGGCGCCCCCGGAGGGATCAGCGCCGCCGCCCGGCCCAGCGCGGCCCGCGCCTCGTCCGCGCGGTCCCGGACGCCGTGCAGCGTTGCGCTGTAGGCGAGTTGGCCCCGTTCGCAGGCGGCGGCCCCACGCTCCTCGTCGGTGTGCGCGAGCGCCTCCGCCGTCCGCAGGGCGTCCTCCGCGTCCTCCCAGCCCCGTTCGGTGTACAGACACCGCTCGGCCAGCAGCGCGGCCCGCTGCAGGGCCGTCCGGGGCGTGTCCGGCGGCAGCAGGGCCGCCGCGTCCGCCCAGCAGGCCCGCGAGCGCAGCCGCCATACCGCGGTCTGGAGTGGATCGTCACCAGCGGTCGTTCCGTTACCAGACATGGCGGTATACGCCACGTTGCCCTCCCCTAGCGCGCCGTCGAGCTGTCGAGTGGTGGCGGCATTCCAGCACCAATCGCAGGGCCGGGCCAAGAGGGTGGGTGAAAGATTTCACAAAGTCGTGGGGCGCGGGCGTGACCGGGTTTGGCCGCCATGCGCCCCCGCCGGCCTCAGCTCATGCGCAGGGCCAGGAAGAAGTCCAGCTTGTCCTCCAGGCGCGAGAGGTCCCGTCCCGTCAACTGCTCGATCCGGCCGACCCGGTAGCGCAGCGTGTTGACGTGCAGGTGGAGCCGGGTGGCGCAGCGGGTCCAGGAGCCGTCGCACTCCAGGAACGCCTCCAGCGTCGGGATCAGCTCGGCCCGGTGGCGGCGGTCGTAGTCCTTCAGCGGGTCCAGCAGACGCGCGGTGAACGCGCGGCGGACGTCGTCCGGGACGAACGGGAGCAGCAGGACGTGGCTGGCCAGTTCCTGGTGGCCGGCCGCGCAGACCCGGCCGGGCCGGGCCGCGGCGACCCGCCGGGCGTGCCGGGCCTCCTCCAGGGCGCCGCGCAGGCCCTCCGCGGAGTGCACGGCCGCGCTGACGCCGAGGGTGAGCCGTCCGTCGTCGTCGAGGCCCGCCGAGAGGGTCTCCCGCACCGACTGCAGCAGGGAATCGGCCAGCAGTCCCGTCTCCGAGCCGTCGTGCTCGGCGACGACCGCGGGCAGCGGGACCAGGGCGATCGCCTCGTCGTCCGTGTGCGCCACGGCGATCCGGTCGGACGGCTCGGGGCCCGTCGCCAGCGGGTCGACCAGCACCTCCTCCAGGAGCGACTGGGCGACCGGGCCACCGTCGACGTCGCCGCCCTCCCATTCGACACGGGCCACCACGACCTGCCAGTGCGGGGCGGCGCCGAGCCCCGGCAGCAGCACCGGGGCGGCCACCCTGAGGCGGGCCGCGATCTCGGCCGGGGCGGCGCCCGTCTGGACCAGCTCCAGCACCTCCTGGGCGAGCCGGCGCCTGACCGTACGGGCCGCGTCCCGGCGGTCCCGCTCGACCGCGATCAGCTGGGTGACGCCCTGGAGCAGGTCCAGCCGCTCCTCGGGCCAGTCGCCGGCGTCCGCCTCGACGGCCAGCAGCCAGTCCGACAGCACCGTCTCGCGGACGTCGCGGGCAGCCTGCGGGGAGCGGCCGGAGGAGCGCACCGGGAACAGCGAGTACGTGGCACCGCCCAGCAGCACCCGGTGCGGGCCGCGCCGGCCCGTGCGGGTGGCGGCCAGGTGCTCGGCGGCCAGCTTCGCGCAGGTCTCCGCCGGCAGCGCCGGACCGGCTACCTTGGAGCCGGCGATCGGCCGGCCGGTGGGGGAGAGCACCCAGGCGCGCAGGTCCAGGTCGGAGCCGAGCAGGTCCAGGACGACGTCCGGGCCCCCGCCCGCCGGACCCGAGGTCATCATCCGCCGGTGCCGGTCCACCACGGCCGCCAGGTCCCCGGCACGCTCGCCGGAGACCTGCCGCACGACGTGCTCGGTGATCGTCGCGAACGCCACCGACTCGTGCACCGCGAACAGCGGCAGCCGGTGCTTGGCGCAGGCGAGGACCAGGTCGTCGGGCACATCGCCCAGCTCCGCCTCACCGGCCGCCAGCGCCGCCACCCCGGCCTGCACCAGGAGCCGGACGAACGGCTCGGAGTCGCCGGCGTCCCGGCGCCAGGCGAGGCCGGTCAGCACCAGCTCGCCTCCGGAGAGATAGCGGCTCGGGTCGCGCAGGTCGGTGGTCATGACCCCGCGCACCGACCGGTCCAGTTCCTCCTCGCCGCCGAGCAGCCGCAGGCCCAGCGCATCGGTGTCCAGAAGTGCGCGCAGCCGCATCTCGTCGCCGCCGTTCTATGTCTCGAAACCTACGATGGATCTTGGAGGGTGACGGGGGAGTCACCCGGAACCGGACGCCCAGGGGCGTTCTCCGGGGTCTCGGTGCCGTTTCCTGCGTTTCTCCGGGGAAACAGAGAGGTTACCGACGGCCTCCGTTCATACGAATCTACAAGATGCCCGTCGTGGCCAGCCAACTCCTTCATGGTTTCGGTGACTGACACCTCTGGAGCACGGGGCGGTGTACTGAGTCCACTGAGCGTTAACAGCACATGAACGAGCCGGGCCCGCCGCACACGGATTGGCTCAATCTGGACGACCCACGAGACGAAGAAGAGAGCCGGTCATGGACTTCCTTCGCCCCGCCAGCTGGGGGGAGGCGCTCGCCGCGAAGGCCGAGCACCCCACCGCTGTACCGATTGCGGGCGGCACCGATGTGATGGTCGAGATCAACTTCGACCACCGCCGGCCCGAGTACCTGCTGGACCTCAACCGCATCGGCGACCTCTACGAGTGGGAGGTCGGCGAGGAGAGCGTACGGCTGGGTGCCTCCGTCCCGTACACCAGGATCATGCAGGATCTCCGTGCCGAGCTGCCGGGCCTCGCGCTCGCCTCGCACACGGTCGCCTCCCCGCAGATCCGCAACCGCGGCGGCGTCGGCGGCAACCTCGGCACGGCCTCGCCCGCCGGTGACGCCCACCCCGCCCTGCTCGCGGCGGGCGCGGAGGTCGAGGCGGAGTCGGCGGCCCGCGGCACCCGGCTGATCCCGATCGACGAGTTCTACACGGGCGTCAAGCGCAACGCGCTCCAGCCCGACGAGCTGATCCGCGCCGTGCACATCAAGAAGGCGGACGGCCCGCAGCAGTACTCGAAGGTCGGCACCCGCAACGCCATGGTCATCGCCGTGTGCGCCTTCGGCCTCGCCCTGCACCCCGAGACCCGTACGGTCCGGACCGGTATCGGCTCGGCCGCGCCCACGCCCGTCCGGGCCAAGGCCGCCGAGGAGTTCCTGAACGCGGCACTCGAAGAGGGCGGCTTCTGGGACAACGGAAAGATCATCACCCCGTCGGCCGCCAAGCAGTTCGCGGACCTGTGCTCGGCCGCCTGCAACCCGATCGACGACGTCCGGGGCACCGCGAGCTACCGCCGCCACGCGGTCGGCGTGATGGCCCGCCGGACGCTCACCTGGACCTGGGAGTCGTACCGCGGTGCCCGCCGCGCATCTGAGGGAGCTGCGTAATGCGCGTCAACTTCACCGTCAACGGACGCCCGCAGGAGGCCGACGACGTCTGGGAGGGCGAGTCCCTGCTGTACGTCCTGCGCGAGCGCCTCGGCCTGCCGGGCTCGAAGAACGCCTGCGAGCAGGGCGAGTGCGGCTCCTGCACCGTGCGCCTGGACGGCGTGCCGGTGTGTTCGTGCCTGGTCGCGGCCGGGCAGGTCGAGGGCCGCGACGTCGTGACCGTCGAGGGCCTCGCGGACTACGCGAAGCAGCGCGCCGAGGGCGGCTGCGCGAGCGGCGCCTGCGGGTCCCACGGCACCTCGCTCGACGAGGCCAAGCAGTGGGCCGCCAAGGGCACCGACTCCCAGACCGGCGAGGGCACCGAACTCTCCCCGATCCAGCAGGCGTTCATCGACGCGGGCGCCGTCCAGTGCGGCTTCTGCACGCCGGGTCTGCTCGTCGCCGCCGACGAGATGCTGGAGAACAACCCGAACCCGACCGACGCCGACATCCGCGAGGCGCTGTCGGGCAACCTGTGCCGCTGCACGGGCTACGAGAAGATCATGGACGCGGTCCGCCTGGCGGCCGCCCGTCAGTCCGAGGGGGTCTGACCATGCCGGCGAACGGCGCACCGACGAAGATCACACAGGGCTCCCAGACCAAGGGCGGCATCGGCGAGTCCACGCTCCGCCCGGACGGCACCCTCAAGGTCACCGGCGAGTTCGCGTACTCGTCCGACATGTGGCACGAGGACATGCTGTGGGGCCAGATCCTTCGCTCCACCGTGGCGCACGCCGAGATCGTCTCGATCGACACCTCCGAGGCCCTCGCCACGGCGGGTGTCTACGCGGTCCTGACGTACGACGACCTGCCCACCGAGGTGAAGAACTACGGCCTGGAGATCCAGGACACCCCGGTCCTCGCGCACGGCAAGGTACGTCACCACGGCGAACCGGTCGCGATCGTCGCCGCCGACCACCCGGAGACGGCCCGCCGTGCCGCCGCGAAGATCAAGGTGGAGTACAAGGAGCTGCCCGTCATCACCGACGAGGCCTCCGCGACCGCCCCCGACGCGATCCTCGTCCACGAGAACCGCGACGACCACCACTCGGGGCACGTCCCGCACCCCAACATCGTGCACCGCCAGCCGATCGTCCGCGGCAACGCGGACGAGGCCGCCAAGCGCGCGGACGTCATCGTCCGGGGCGAGTACACCTTCGGCATGCAGGACCAGGCCTTCCTGGGCCCCGAGTCCGGCCTCGCCGTGCCGGAGGAGGACGGCGGCGTCCACCTCTACATCGCCACCCAGTGGCTCCACTCCGACCTGCGCCAGATCGCGCCCGTCCTCGGCCTGCCCGAGGACAAGGTGCGCATGACGCTGGCCGGCGTCGGCGGCGCGTTCGGCGGCCGCGAGGACCTGTCGATGCAGATCCACGCCTGCCTGCTCGCCCTGCGCACCGGCAAGCCGGTGAAGATCGTCTACAACCGGTTCGAATCCTTCTTCGGGCACGTCCACCGCCATCCGGCCAAGCTGTACTACGAGCACGGCGCCACCAAGGACGGCAAGCTCACGCACCTGAAGTGCCGGATCGTCCTGGACGGCGGCGCCTACGCCTCCGCCTCCCCGGCGGTCGTCGGCAACGCCTCCTCGCTGAGTGTCGGCCCGTACGTCGTCGACGACGTGGACATCGAGGCCATCGCCCTCTACACCAACAACCCGCCCTGCGGCGCCATGCGCGGCTTCGGCGCGGTCCAGGCGTGCTTCGCCTACGAGGCGCAGATGGACAAGCTGGCGAAGAAGCTCGGCATGGACCCGGTGGAGTTCCGGCAGCTGAACGCGATGGAGCAGGGCACCATCATGCCGACCGGGCAGCCGGTCGACTCCCCGGCCCCGGTCGCCGAACTGCTGCGCCGCGTCAAGGCGATGCCGCTGCCGCCCGAGCGCCAGTGGGAGTCCAGCGAGGGCGCCGACGTACGGCAGCTGCCCGGCGGCCTGTCCAACACCACGCACGGCGAAGGCGTCGTACGCGGGGTCGGCTACGCGGTCGGCATCAAGAACGTCGGCTTCTCCGAGGGCTTCGACGACTACTCCACCGCCAAGGTGCGCATGGAGGTCATCGGCGGCGAGCCCGTCGCGACCGTGCACACCGCGATGGCGGAGGTCGGCCAGGGCGGTGTCACCGTCCACGCGCAGATCGCCCGCACCGAACTCGGCGTCACCCAGGTGACCATCCACCCGGCCGACACCCAGGTCGGCTCCGCCGGCTCCACCTCGGCCTCCCGGCAGACGTACGTCACCGGCGGCGCCGTGAAGAACGCCTGCGAGCTGGTCCGCGAGAAGGTCCTGGAGATCGGGCGCCGCAAGTTCGGCTCCTATCACCCGGCCTGGGCGACCGCCGAACTCCTGCTGGAGGGCGGCAAGGTCGTCACCGACGGCGGCGAGGTCCTCGGCGACCTGGTCGACGTCCTGGAGGACGAGGCCGTGGAGGTCGAGGAGGAGTGGCGGCACCGGCCGACCGAGGCCTTCGACCTGCGCACCGGCCAGGGCAACGGACACGTCCAGTACTCCTTCGCCGCGCACCGCGCGGTCGTCGAGGTCGACACCGAACTCGGCCTGGTCAAGGTCATCGAACTGGCCTGCGCCCAGGACGTCGGCAAGGCGCTCAACCCGCTCTCCGTCGTCGGCCAGATCCAGGGCGGCACGACCCAGGGCCTGGGCGTGGCGGTGATGGAGGAGATCATCGTCGACCCGAAGACCGCGAAGGTCAGGAACCCCTCCTTCACGGACTACCTGATCCCCACGATCCTCGACACGCCGACCATCCCGGTCGACGTGCTCGAACTCGCCGACGACCACGCCCCGTACGGGCTGCGCGGCATCGGTGAGGCCCCGACCCTGTCGTCCACCCCGGCCGTCCTCGCGGCGATCCGGAACGCGACCGGGCTGGAGCTCAACCGCACTCCGGTGCGGCCCGAGCACCTGACGGGCACCGCGTAACAGCGAAAAGCTCTCCGGGCGGCGCAGGGAACGTCACACACTCCGCCGCGCCGCCCGGAGGAACCACCTTTGAGTTCCGCACCGCTCGCGGTCCTTGAAGAACCACCCTTGTTCGTCCTGGGCCGTCCCCCGGGTCGTCCATTCCCAAATCCCGTGCCCGACAGGGCGGTTGCACGGGTGCCCCTTTGAACCTTGGGAGATGGCACCATGACCCAGCAGTCAGTGGAGCCCACGACCACCGCCGAAGACGCGGGCGCGGGTTCGCGTCCGCCGGCCGGCAGGTCGTGGCTCGACCGGTACTTCCACATATCCGAAAGAGGATCCTCCATCGGGACCGAGGTCCGCGGTGGCGTCACCACCTTCATGGCGATGGCGTACATCCTTCTGCTCAACCCGGTGATCCTCAGTGGCGCGGACAGGTCCGGCGACTCGCTGAGCCAGAAGGCCCTCGTCACGGCCACCGCGCTGGGCGCGGCGGTCACCACTCTCCTCATGGGCTGGGCCGGCAAGGTGCCGCTCGCCATGGCCGCCGGACTGTCCGTCTCCGGTGTGCTGGCCGGTCTGGTCATGGGGACCAAGGACCTGACGTGGGCCCAGGGACTCGGCATGTGCGTCGCCTACGGCGTCGTGATCATGCTGCTGGTGGTCACGGGACTGCGTGAGATGATCATGAATGCGATCCCGCTGCCGCTCAAGCACGGCATCACGATCGGCATCGGTCTGTTCATCGCGTTCATCGGCCTGGTCAAGGCCGGTTTCGTGCACGCCGGCACGGCGACCCCGGTCACGCTGGGCGACGGCGGTGAGCTCGTCGGCTGGCCCGTCCTGCTCTTCGCCGTCACGCTGCTCCTCATCTTCGCGCTGCAGTCCCGGAAGGTTCCGGGCGCCATCCTCATCGGCATCGTCACCGGCACCGTTCTCGCGGTCGTCGTCAACGCGCTCGGCCTCACCGACGACAAGGCCTGGGCCAACGGCGAAGGCCCCGCACTGCACGGCGGCGCCGTGTCGATGCCGGACTTCTCGCTCATCGGCAAGGTGTCCTTCGGCGGCCTCGGCGACGTCGGCTACATGACGGTCACCTTCATCGTCTTCACCCTGGTCCTCGCCGGCTTCTTCGACGCGATGGCCACCATCATCGGCATCGGCGCCGAGGCCAACCTCGCCGACGCCCAGGGGCGTATGCCGGGCCTGTCCAAGGCGCTGTTCATCGACGGTGCCGGCGGCGTCGTCGGCGGCGTGGTGGGCGGCTCCGGCCAGTCCGTGTTCGTCGAGTCCGCGACCGGCGTCGGCGAGGGCGCCCGTACCGGGCTGGCCTCGGTGGTCACCGGCGGGTTCTTCGCCCTGTGCCTGTTCTTCACCCCGATCACGGCGATCGTGCCGCGCGAGGTGGCCTCGGCCGCCCTCGTGACCATCGGCGCCATGATGATGATGAACGCCCGTCATGTCGACTGGGCCGACCGCTCCGTCGCGATCCCGGTCTTCCTCACCGTCGTGATCATGCCGTTCACTTACTCCATCACCCCCGGTGTCGCCGCCGGCGTCATCTCCTACGCCGTCATCAAGCTCGCGCAGGGCAAGTGGCGGGAGATCGGCGGCTTCATGTGGGGTCTGACGGCGCTCTTCCTCGTCTACTTCTCCCTGCATCCGCTCCGGGCCCTGCTGGGCGTCCACTGACGCCCGGGCCCGCCACGCATCCATGACCTGATCAGGAGGCCGAACATGCTGGACATCGCCGACGAGCTGAACCGGTGGGTCGAGCAGGGACGTGACTTCGCCGTCGCCACCGTGGTGGCCGTCGGCGGGAGCGCGCCCCGGCAGCCGGGCGCCGCGCTCGCCGTCGACAGTGAGGGCACGGCCATCGGTTCGGTCTCCGGCGGGTGCGTGGAGGGCGCCGTGTACGAGCTGTGCCGGCAGGCGCTGGAGGACGGCGAGAGCGTCCTGGAGCGCTTCGGCTACAGCGACGAGGACGCCTTCGCCGTCGGCCTGACCTGTGGCGGCATCATCGACATCCTCGTCACGCCGGTCCGGGCGGACGGTCCCGCCCGGCCGGTGGTCGCGGCCGCGCTGGCCGCCGCCGTCCGTGGGGAGGCGGCGGCGGTGGCGCGGATCGTGGAGGGACCGGCCGAGCTGAGGGGCCGGGCCCTCCTCGTCCGCCCCGACGGTTCCTACGACGGCGGTTTCGGCGCCCGCCCCGAACTGGACCGCGCCGTGGCCGCCGAGGCCGGTGCCTTCCTGGACGCGGGCCGCACCGGCACCCTGGAGACGGGCGAGCAGGGCTCGCGCTGCGGCGCCCCGCTCACGGTGCTGGTCGAGTCCTCCGTGCCGGCACCCCGGATGATCGTCTTCGGTGCGATCGACTTCGCCTCCGCCCTGGTGCGCGTCGGCAAGTTCCTCGGCTACCACGTCACGGTGTGCGATGCCCGCCCGGTGTTCGCCACGCGCACCCGCTTCCCCGACGCCGACGAGATCGTCGTCGAGTGGCCGCACACGTACCTGGAGCGCACCGAGGTCGACGGCCGTACCGTCCTGTGCGTCCTCACCCACGACGCCAAGTTCGACGTCCCCCTGCTGAAGCTGGCCCTGCGGCTGCCCGTCGCCTACGTCGGCGCGATGGGCTCCCGCCGCACCCACCTCGACCGCAACGAGCGGCTGCGCGAGGTCGGCGTCACCGAGCTGGAACTGGCCCGGCTGCGCTCCCCGATCGGCCTGGACCTCGGCGCCCGTACGCCGGAGGAGACGGCGCTGTCCATCGGCGCGGAGATCGTGGCGAACCGGCGCGGCGGCAGCGGGGTCGCGCTCACGGGCGCGCACACCCCGATCCACCACGACACGGTGCCGCGGCCGGCGACGCGGATCGGGTCGGTGGCCTGACCGCCGGGCATGCGCCCGGCGGTGCGGAAACCCGACCGGCCGACGGGCCGTTTTCGCCGCCGTCCGCGGGGGCCCTGGCTCACGCCCGCCTGAGCAGCCGGTTCGCCGCTCGTCCGAACATCACGCGGGCCGTGGTCCCCAGCACGCCGTCGAAGAGCCGGGGCAGGAAGCGCACGCTCAGCTCCTCCCGCCACTCCACCCGGCTGCGGCCGCCCGGCCCCGGAAGGACCTCGATCTCCGCCCAGCCCAGCACCACCCGCCCGCGCTTCTCCAGGCGGCAGAGCCCGCCCTCGCCGGCGACGGGCGGGCGCCAGACCGTCACCTCCATGACGTCGTCGAAGGCCAGCGGGCCGACGCCCGAACGGGCCACGAAGCGGGTGCCCACGCCCGTGGGCCCGGGAGTGAGCACCCTGACCCGGGTCAGCGGGACCGCGTCGGCGTGGCGGGGCCACTCGGTGAGCCGGCGCCACGCCTCGTCGAGGGGGAGCGGGGCCGTACGGGCGAAGGAGAAGATCGGCACGGCACGATCGTAGGCAATGGACGCCGGTCGCCTGTGCGTTCACCCCCGCCTCATCCGATCGGCCGAGCGGTCACGGCCGGTAGACCTTGCCCGGTTCCGCCCTGCCGGGCGCCAGCAGCTGGGGAACCGTCACGAAGACGTAGCCGCGCGCCTTCAGCGCGTCGATGATGCCCGGCACGGCCGGCACGGTCCCCGGGTAGAGGTCGTGCAGCAGGATGATCCCGTCCCGGGACGCCTGGTCGAGGACCCGCTTGGTGATGAGCTCGGAGTCGTTGGTCGCGTAGTCCTTGGCGGTCACGCTCCACAGCACCTCCGCCAGGCCCAGCTCCTTGCAGATCCGGTGCACATCGGTGTCGGTGCGGCCCTGCGGCGGCCGCATCAGCGTGGGCCTGCGCCCGGTGAGCCGCTCGATCGCGTCGTCGGGCCGCTGCAGTTCCTCCCGTATCTGCGCGTCCGGTATCCGCGTGAGGATCTTGTGGTCCCAGGTGTGGCTCGCGACCTCGTGCCCCTCGGCCGCCATCCGCTTGACCAGCTGCGGGTACTTCTCGATGTGGTTCTTGCCCAGCAGGAAGAAGGTGGCCGGAACCCGCTTCGCCTTGAGGATGTCGAGCAGCCGCGCCGAGTTCTCGCTGGGCCCCGCGTCGAAGGTGAGCGCGATGCACTTGGCCTCGCGGCAGTCGACGGCCCCGAACCTCGCCGGCGCCCCTTGCGCCACCGTGGCCCGCGCGCCGCTCGGCGCGGTCGTGTCGACCTGGGCGCAGCCGGACAGCGTCAGTGCCAGGCCGAGGGCGGCCGGGGCGAGCGCGGCCGGGCGCAACCTCCGGGCGGTTCGGCGCATCTTACTGATCGCGTGCTTCGGCGTCGGGGTCGTGTCGGTCGAAAGAGGCATGCGCTGACTATGCACTCAGTGTATAGCTCTGGTGTTCGATTCTCCGGGTGGGTCCGCGCCGTAGCACCATGGAAGGAGAGGCACCGCGGAGGAGGACGGCCATGCGCTTCCGGGACCGTGCCGAAGCCGGACGGGAACTCGCCGGGCTGCTGAGCGACCTGCGCGACCGGGGCGACCTCGTCGACCCGCTCGTCCTGGCCCTGCCGCGCGGCGGCATCGCCGTCGCCGAGCCCGTCGCCCGCGCCCTCGGCGCCCCGCTCGACGTGCTCGTCGTCCGCAAGATCGGTGCCCCGCACCACCAGGAGTTCGCCGTCGGCGCGCTCGCGGCCGACGATCCGCCGCTCTTCGACACCGGCACCCTGGACCGGCTCGGCCTGACCGAGGAATCCATGGCCGGGGCGGTCGAGCGCGAACGGAAGGAACTGTGCCGCCGCGAGAAGCGCTACCGCGGCGACCGGCCGGCACCGGACCCGGCGGGCCGCACAGTGATCGTGGTCGACGACGGTCTGGCCACCGGCGCCACCGCCCGCGCGGCGCTGCGCCACGTCCGGCGCCGCCGGCCCGCGCACCTGGTCCTGGCCGTCCCCGTCGGCGCGCCGGACTCCCTCGAGCACCTCGCCGGCGAGGCCGACACGATCCTCTGCCCGCACCGGCCGGCCGGGTTCAGCGCGGTGGGGCAGTGGTACGAGGACTTCGAGCAGCTGTCGGACGCGGAGGTGCTGGCGGCGCTGCAGGGGCAGTGACGGTGCGACGCCCTCGGGGTGCCTGGCCGTCAGTGGGCCCGTCGTGGCCTGGCACGCCGACTGTGTGGAGCCGCGTTCGGTGGCCGGCCGGCGCGCCGACGGCCGGCCACGGCCGTGGGGGGCGGGGGCGGCGGGCGCGGCGCCGGGCCGGGGACGCCGCCCCCCGGAGCGCGGCCGCCAGCGCCGCACAAGACGGTGGG
>NZ_JBEYYJ010000059.1:0-22246 GCF_040645475.1 Streptomyces sp. NPDC046759
GGTGAATAACCGCCTCAAGCACCCCACCCGCACGCGGTCTGCGCGCATCCTACACACGATCCCTTCACCATGCACACACATTTCGCAACCTCTCGTACCACCCCTGGAAGCGACACGGCGGCGGCCTCCCGAACGCAGCGCTGATCGGTCACGCTGCCGTGCGTCCCAGGCGAAGCCGTCCGGTCGACTCCGCTTCCCGGCAAAGGCGTAGCTGAACGAGGCTCCTCGCTCAGCGGTGGGCTGCCATATGGTGGAGGCGGCGTGGATACCTCGGGCCACACCAAGGAAGAGCAGCCCCAGTGAGGCGGCCGATGCGACCCACTCCCCAGGCAACCGCGGCGCCGGTCACCAACATCGTCCACACCCACGGCCGCACGCAGTACGTGCACATCGGCAGTCCAACGGGGCTTGCCACCCTGAGCTGGCCGCTGCAGGCAGAAGCGTCGTAGGGACGCCGCCGCCCGGCAATGCCCGTTGCCTTCGGAGTCCTGTGGTCTTGGAGCGACGGGTACTGGGGGCCGGAGCTGTCAGACTCGCCCTGCGGGACACGTGCCGTCACGCGCTGGACGACGGTCGGTACGGCAGCCTGCTGCTTCCAGCCCCCGCTCAGCAGTCGCTGTTCGATGCGTTGGATTGAGACGCCTGACACTCAGACGACGATGCCCACTGGCACTCCCCCGCAGACCATCAGTCGCCGACCACAGCGCCGACACTTTCCCCGCGCTGATCTCGAGCCCCGCCTCCGCCAGCAGCCGGCGCATCTCGACCGCCTGGAGCAGGACGAGAGGCGTCGGCAGAGAGGATCAACATTTCGTGACCTTGGTCCCCTTGGTGTATCAGTCCAGAGGTCCCCGTGGTGAGCCTTCTGGCGGCCGGGTGTTGGCCAAGCGTGCAAATGACGTGCAGCGGCGGTGGCCAAGAGCGACGATAAGGGCGGGCGAACGGTCGTGACTGTTATTCCGTGTCTACAAGTCGTTGCCTTCCTTACAGCCTCGGGGAGCACGGGTGTAGCGGTCATGCCGGATGTTCTCCCTGGAATCGCGTTACCTGCTGGAGGAACCCAATGACCGATCGGCCTGGACCGCAGCTGCCCGACGAGCCCGAAGGCAGCGCGGAGCAAATCCCGGCACCGGCGGCCATGCCCGTCGAGAGTGCGAAGAAGGCGGAGCGTCCGTCCCCTCGGCCGGACGTGTCCTACACTCCCGTGTCCAACGGCATGGACTACCTGGTGAGCGTCTTTCAACACCTGACGGAAGGTGCGACACCTCCGAGCGCCCGTGACCTCAAGTACACGGTGCTTCACCTTCAGGCGGCCACCGAGGTACTGCTCAAGGCCCGTCTGGCGCGCGAGCACTTTAGCCTTATCTTCGCCGACCCCACCGAGGCGACTCACGACGCGTGGCAGAAGGGCGACTTCAAGAGCTGCGGCACCCTGGACGCGTTCGACCGGCTCCGCAACATCGCCCGCCTCGCAATCGAAGAGGACGACCGGAAACGGATCAAAGACCTATCGGACCACCGCAACGCCCTTCAGCACTACGGGCTGATGCACAACGCGTACGCCATCGAGTCGCGTGCGGCGAGGGTGCTCGACTTCCTGATCGCTTTCATCCACAGACACCTCATCCCGGAACTCGAACCCGCCGAAGCTAAGGGCGTCGAGCAAGACATGGACTCGTTCCGGTTGAAACTCAAGGGCATCGAGACGCTGGTCAAGCAGCGCATGAATAACCTCCGGAGCGAGCTGGCCAAGGTCACCGACGTGACGGTGAAGTGCCCCGACTGCGAGCAGTGGGCCTTGGTCGCTAACGGCAGGGACGAGGGCCCGACCTGCCTGTTCTGCCACCAGGTATGGCCGCAGGATCCAGAGTCCGCAGCCGCCAACTATGCATGGATCATCTTGGGGCTGGACAACTACTCCGCCATCAAGGACGGTGGAGACTCTCCGGTGGTCGAGTGTCCGGACTGCGAAATAGGCGCTCTGGTGATCGAAGCGGTGACCGCGGCGGGCCAGCCCGATGCAACGCCCCTGTGCTTCTCGTGCGGCACCGTATTCAAGAACTTGATCGACTGTGAAGGTGGTTGCGGGACTGTCCTCGACATCGGCCCCGACGAAGATGCGATCCACATATGTCGCAACTGCATTGAAAACCGCTACGCGCGGTTCTGATGGCCAGGCCCAGCCACTCGTCATTCGCCCCTCGTGAGAGGAGCCCATGGCTCGACGGCCGCACGAGGCAGCCCGGCATGAATGTGCGCTCCTGACGGGCTGTCCAAATGGAGATGGTCACCCTATGCGATCACTCGCAGGACGCCGCACCTGCCCGCCATGCTCAACCCGAAGGGGGGATCCCGCGTGATCGTGCTGCCGCTCGTCCCCGATGTTCCCGTCTACGGCATCGGGACGGCAGACCAGCCGTTCCCGGCAGTGGTCGGTATTGAGGAGCCGTTCGACTCGGCGCACGCGGAGATTCCGAAGGAGCTCCGCGAAAGGAAGGAACGCATCGAGGCGTTCACCCAGCAGAAGCGGACCGCGGTGGCGGCGGTGAACAGTGGGGTGCCGCTGGAGGAGGTGGCCCGGTGGGCGGAAATGCCCACCGAGGTGCTGAGGAGGATGCTGACGGCAGGCAAGCAGGAAACATGCGGTGGTATTGGCATCACAGGATCGTGAGGCTCACGGACGCGGACCCGACGCTGGAGGCGGCGCCGAGCACGAACCGCTGATCCAATGCGGCCTGCTCCTTCACGCACCGGTTGGCAACCGCCGGATACAGGCCGCCGATATGCCGGCATGGCGCCAGCGGCGGACAGGCCGGTGGTTCTTGACTCCCCGGCCTGCTTCGCTTCCTCATTCCCGCAGCACGATCTGCTCCGTGCCTCCACCGCCTACTTGGCGCGACCCCTTCGGCGGCGCTCCCAACAAGCTTTGCAGCCTGTACCTCTTTTCGTCCGCTGGTCGGGAGTAGTGGTCCACTTGTGGCCGCAGGCTGCGCAGCGCCAAAGACACTGTTTCCCGGAACCTGGCCCAATATCCCAAGCTGTAAGCATCGCGTCATCGATTACCTTGACCAGCTCTTTCGCGAGGTCGGGGTTGAGGTCAGCCAGCGATTGCCCTGCAGCGGGGCGCCGGCGTGCTGCGCCGCGGCGTTTCACGCTGCATGGAGGACAGCCACTCTTCCGACCTGGGATTGTGCGCACGTTTGGAGTCGCCTCCCACTCGTGGCCACAGACCGAGCACTGCCACAAGCACTTCAGCCCGCTGCCTCGCCGGAGATCTTGCGCGGTCATCAGCGGGTCGCTGATCACCTTGACGAGTTCCGCAGCAACGTCCGGTTCGCGATCCTCGAGCGACTCGCCGGACTTCGGACGGATGATCGCTTGAGCGAGTTTCTGCCGCCCACAGTCCGGACACCCTTGTCCGCGCAGCGTCCGCTTATCGAGCCTTGCTTCCCAGGTACGCAAACACATCTGGCACTGCCAGACGCAACGGTCTGTGCAGCCGGGCGGCATCCAGTCCACACCTCGGCCTGGGTGATCAAGATTGCGCCGGAACTCGTCCGCAAGATGTGGGGCAGCGTCTCGAGCCGATGGGCTAGGAGGCGCAGCGCAGACCTCGGACCACCTCCTGGTTGCTGCGGTAAGTGCGCTTGTGATCCCATCCTGGTCAAGGTCTTTCCAAGCGATGCCTTGGGCATCGAGCGATCGCCCGATCACTCGAGCCCATGACCAGGCGTTGAGCCCTGGCGCTACTTCGACGTGCACGTAGCCGTCTACGCCTAGCACTGGAAGGCCGCGATGACGTGCTCGAAGGACGGCATGCCCATTGGCAATCAGTTGCTGCGTCTTACGGGTATCCCGATCGACGCCCTCCGAGGACGCATGGCTCCCCATCGGGTCCAACTCGATGATGAGCGGCACTTCGGGCAGCCGAAGGTCTACCTCGCGGCGTCGTCCGGTGGCAAGCGTGACTGTCTGATGAAGCTCTACGACGAGCCCGGTAGCGGCAGACAGCAGCGCTGCGACCTCGAACTCCAACCGGGAGCGGCCGTGAGTCCTGCAATCGGGGCAACCATTTCCTGCGGTCCGGTCAACAACCCGCGCGGACCACAGATGCGCGCTGTCGCACTCCCATTCGCAGAGATAGTGGCTAGCCGGACCGAGACGATCAGGACCGCGGCCCGGCATCTCGATGTTGCGGCGGAACTGGCGTGCGATGTCGGGCCGTAGCGCCTTGAGGGACTTGGCGGGAGACGGGGCCCTATTGGAAGTCCGGTGACACTCAGGGCAGCCGGTCTGGTTGGTACCCGTACGGCTACTGAGCTTAGCCGACCACGTTGAGGAGCATGCGCGACACTTCCACCGACACAGGTCGGCAACGCCGCCACTCATAGCCTCCCACGGTGTACCGGGCCGGCTCAGGTTCTCAACGAACTCGTCCGCGACAAGGTCGCGACGACACGCCAGGCACAGCGGATGCTTGGCCCTGTTCCGGGCTCCACACTGCTGGCAGCGATCGGGGTCAGGCTCTGACGCAGATGCGATACCACTGCCAGGCCCAGGAGGTGGCGGGGGCGGCACGCTTCGGGCAGCCAGGGCGTACGGCTCCCCAGTCTCCTTCATCCGCTGGCGCACGGTCTTCTTGCGGGCGTTGCCCCTGGTCACGGACCGATCTCCTTCTCGGCGTGCCCCACGCGCAGCGCCGTGATAACGGCATGACCCAACCACTCGCGAATCGGAGATCCTTGGCCAACTCCCAGACAGCGTGGGTTGAGTTCCGGAGTCGCACAGGCTGGCGAAGTCAGCCGTCAGTCACTCTAGCGTGACTGTGCGTTTCTGTCCGCAGCTTGGTGAAATGGCAGCAAGCCGCCAACTGGGGGCTGATTGGTGACTTACGCCTCTGGCGGACTGGTCCCGCCCCCGCGTGGGCCAGGGGATGGCCGGTGCGGGGACTTGGCCCTCTCCCGTTACTGCTGGCCGAGCCAGGCGAGAATCAGGCCACCAATAACGGTGCCCGTCGCCTGGACTGCGACGTGGACCGCGAACTCAAGGAGTCGCTGCCGCTTGCTGGGCTTGCTGTTGTGCATGAGATGTCCCCTCTCAACTGATGAAGCTTGAGAGAGAGCCCGCCCCCAAGATACCTGCTCAGCTTGCGGGTTGAAGGCCGAGCCCCGAACCCTGTGAGACGCACCACGCGAGGGAGTAGAAGGATGCGCACCAGCGCACCTCGCGATTCAATGAGATGGACGTCAGAGCGCGACCGTGCAAAGAAGGGCGGTCATAGAAAGTCCTCCCAGACGGTGCCACCGTCAGCCCAGGTCCACAGCCATTCGCGTAGTGAGGCGGTTGCATGGCGCAGGCCGCCGCGAAGGCTTGCACCAGATCCAGCCATGATGGCGGCATGCATGCCGTCCAGTACATCGGCGCCGACAAGTGGTACACCCTCACCGGCGGCACCGCCCTCATCCCCACCGGGGCCTCGCTGCCTACACCGTGACCTTCTTGGCCGCATCCGCCGTGGCCAAGGCGTCGGCGTACCCAGCCGCCGCCTCACTGTCAGAGGGTGGCGTTACGCTCGCTGGCTCTAGGACCGAAAACGGGTGGGGCATGAGGGACAACGCATCGATCCACGTCGGCAGTCTTCTCAGCGGAGATGACCCGATCGATGACGCCAGCCAGGACTTGCTGCAGCGTGCGGACCTCGCTGATGTGTTCGCCGTGGAAATCCGTCGAACGTCCGCGAAGCACGGCGCAGTTGTCGCACTGACGGGGAAGTGGGGTTCGGGCAAGACGTCGCTGGCGAATCTCACCTGCAGCGCTCTGGACGCGGTCGATGACGTGCACGTCGTCCAGTTCAACCCGTGGTTCTTCTCCGGCACGGACCAGCTCATGCGGTTCTTCTTCGACGAATTGGCCGGGCAGTTGCGGGACGGGCGCCGGCTGAAGGACAAACTCAAGGACGCGGGCCGCACCGTCGCTGAGCGGCTGGGCAGGTACTCAGCCGCCCTGTCGCCACCGAAGTTCGTCCCCGGAGCCGGCGTCGTCCTGGACGGCGCAAGCGCGGTCGCCGCGGGGACGTCGAAACTCCTTGGCGAGGAACAGGGGACCATCCATGAACAACGAGCGCAGCTCACTGAGCTCCTGATCAAACTGCCAGGACGGATCGTGGTGTTCATCGATGACATTGACCGGCTGTCACAGCAGGAGATCCGAGATCTCTTCCGCCTGGTGCGTCTGACCGGCTCGTTCCCGAACATCGTCTACGTCCTGTGCTTCGACCGCGAGGTGGTGGAGGCGGCGTTGACGGATGAGGCGGTCAGAGGATCCGCGTACCTGGAGAAGATCGTGAAGATGTCGGTGGAGGTGCCGCCGCTGCCCACGCAGGCACTCTCCCCGGTCATCGCGGAAGGACTGGCACAGGCGCTCGACGGGATCGAGTCCGGGCTGTTCCATGCGTCGCGGTGGCCGGACGTGCTCGTGCAACTGATTCTCCCGATGTTCTCCACCATCCGGGATGTGAAGCGGTATCTGGCATCGGTGCCACTGGCCGTGCGAAGCCTGGGTCTGGAGGTGAATCTGGTCGACGTTCTGGCGCTTGAGGCCCTTCGCGTGCGCTATCCCGCAGCGCACGCGATGCTGCCGACTGCCGCAGACCTGCTGGCGCCAGCCAAGACGATGTACCGGCCCAGCACGGACCGGGCAGCACGTGAGGAAGCGTTCGTGGAAGAGTTCACCGGCCTCTTGAACGGCCACGCCCGGACGGTCGTCCACCTGCTGTTCCCGGCCGCCGAGCGGCTTTTCGGCGGCCCGAATTACGGCTCTGACTGGATCCCGGCCTGGGAGCGGGACCGGCGGGTCGCCTGCAGCACGGTGCTGGACTTCTATCTCCATCGCAGGCTTCCGGCCGGACGGGCACCCGCTGCGGGCATCGACCAGGCCGTGGCCTGCATCGGCGACGAGAGCGCGCTCGACGAGGTACTGGGGCAGGTGCCGGATGCCCTGCTGGACGACACGCTCAAGCGTCCGGTCCCCCATTGTCGCGACCTGCCTGAGGAGAGCGTGCTGTCTACGGCTGCGGCGTTGATGCGGCAGCTGCCGCGGGTCCGGCTGGGCTCCACGGGCATGTATTCCCCCGGCGGTGAATGGGCGGTGCTGAGCCCGGTGAGTGTTCTGCTGCGCAACCTCCGCGGCGACGCGGTTGATCCCACCGTCCGCAACCTCTTTCACGGCATCCCGAGCCTGTACGGAAAGGTCCTTCTGCTCGACATCGCCGCGGGCCGTCCAGGCAAGCAGGGCTTGATTCCAGATGAATCCGCCCGGTTGCTCAGGCAGGAACTTGCCTCCCAGCTCCGCACGGCTGGGCCCGAGGACCTTGCCGACGAGCGGATGCTGCTGCGAACGGTCCTTGTGGCAGCAGCAGACGGTCCGCCTGTCCTTGAGCCGGCCTTCGATGCCCGCGTCGTCGCGCGCCTGCTGGAAAGCGGAGTGGCGCCGGTACACAGCCAGACGATGGGTAGCGTGGCCGTGCGGACCGAGAAGCAGCTCAGGTGGGACTCCCTGGTGAGCGTCTACGGCGGGGAAGCGCATCTGGCCGAGGCCGTCGCGTTGTTGCAGCAGTGCCTGCAGGAGGGGACGGTCGAGCTGAACGAGGACCTGGCGGCCGCTCTGGCTCTGTACGAGAAGTACGCGACAGGCTGGCGCCCCAAGGAGTTCTGACCACGCACCATGCTCCGCGGGCGGCTCGCGCCACGTCTTCCCCATCACCGACTGCCCGCCCACCGTGCTTCGTAGCGTTCTGGCACCAGCTCAGCAAGGCACGGCCAGTGCGGAGGCCTGCGGTCAGAAGGCCCGCACCGCGCAGTGGCGCGGTCGTGCGGTGGAACGCCAGCATCGCCTGCACCGCCAAGGACTGCCCGGGAAAGGGCCTTGCCGTATTCAGCGGCAGCAGGATCGTGGTGCTCTCAGGTCCAGACATACCAAGTCGGCAAGAGCAAGGGGCTGCTCAACCAGCGCTCCGCCACAATCTTCCTGTTCGTCGCGCTGACCGGCATCGGCGCCAGCTTGTTCGCCATCCTCACCGTGAATTCCTGGCCCGTGGCCGTCACCGCCGGGGCAACCGCCGCCGGCTTGTTCGTCGACCGAATCATGGAATGAATCTGCCTCAGCGTGCCCACAACCACCTCGGTCAGTCGCGGCACTGTGCCGCGACGGCATGCTCGCCGGGCGTTACCAGTGGCGCAGTGCCTCGGTCAGTTCCTGACGCCATTGATCTCGCCCGGGATCGTCGTCGTCTGGTTCTCCGCCCAGGGCGAGGACCTGGTCGGTGATGTCGTAGGTGATGCGGTAGGCAAGCAGGGATGTCGCTGCCTCCAGCCAGTCCTCTGTCTTGCGGGTCGGCGCAACCGGGCCGAGCACCGTCACGAACCACATGGGCAGCAGTGACCTGGCCCGGATCGCCTCCGCGATGCGATTGCGCAGTTTCTGGTACAGCTGCTTCTGAGCCTCGATGCCTTCGGTGAGGAGCTCGGCGTCGCGCACCCGCGTCTCACGGTCCCGGGCCAGCGCGGCCCGCGCACGCCGGGCGTAGGGGGCACGGTGGCTTGCCGTTCGAGCGTACTGGTCAGCCTGGTGTCGGGCCGTGGTGAAGGCCTGGCTGGCCTGCTCGTGCTGGGGTGTGCCGAACGCTGTGCTGGCCAGGGTTTCGGCAGCAGTCAGGACTGCCGCGTACTGCTCGTTGCGCTGCTCGACGGCCTCTTGGTGGGAGCGGATGGAGGAGGAATTGCTGTCCCGCTCAACGTGTGTGAGAAGCATGGCGCGGGCTGCGCGGGCTTTGCCGGCGAGTACGCCAAGGGCGCGCCACGAAGCGGGAAACGAGTCGAAGTCGGCGCGGGGCATCTTGTCCGCGGCCGCCAGGTTCGCCTCCATCAGCTGAATGCGCGCGGTCAGCTTCTTCAGGGCCCGGCCGGTGTCGGCGATGTGTCCGCGGGCTTCGGTGTCCAGGTCCTCGAGGTTGCTGCGGACTTCGTCGGCCTTGTCGTCGGCGTCGCTCACCGCGCTGCGGATGCTGCGGAGTTCGTGTTCGAGGTCGTCGATGTAGCCGAAGCTTGTCTTCAGTGACTCCAGGTCGTTTTCCAGGTCCTCGATGCGGCTGTCCAAGCTCCGTATCTTGTAGCTGTAGTCGTCGCTCAGGCTCACCTGGACTGTCCCTTCTTGACCGCGTCGCCCGGTCCTTCGCTGACGGTGACGGCGAGGACGAGCCACCCGATGATGGCGAGGATCACGAACCACAGTGAGATCACGCTCAAGGTAATGAGCGCGACCAGCAAGCACTCCAGGTGCAGGCCGATGGTCAAGTGCCGGTAGAAGCGGTGGTTCTTGTCCGTGACCTTCTGGAAGGAGAGGGACAGTGTGGCGATGCAGTGGGGTACCAGCACCACCAGCCACCAAGCCGAGTGCCCCAGGGCGAAGGTGAGCACGATCAGCGCGAGCGCGACAGCGGTCTGCCCCAGCCACGAGATCCGCACGATGCGCTCGCTCAGCTGCCGCTCGGGCTCAGCAAGCTTGGCGGGGATGGTCTTTTCGAATGCCAGGAGCTCGTCGGCCGCCTGGAGCAGCCGGGCGTACTCGGCACCGAAGTTCTCATCCCCTGCCTCATACCGGGCCGTCTCACCATGACGGGCGAGAAGCCTTTGCTGCAGTTGCCGGTACTCGGCTTCTATCTCATGCCGTACCTTGCTCACTGCTCCGTCCCCCTGACCACGGACCGACGTCTGACGTCCAAGGCCTTCCCACGGGCAGTACGCCACAGCCCGAAATTGATCGACGGTATCCAGCCGTATTTTCGAGGTCCGTTCCAGTCAGGACAAAGTGGGTGCCCCGGCCCGGCATCACACTCACCATCCTGAACTGAGTTCAGGACAGTCGCCAGCCGCAACTTCTTCTCACTGGTCATCACTCTCATGCTCCCGTTGTGCCGTTCCTTCCTTGTAGAGCAGACGGCAAGGCAAAACGTCCAAGGCGAGTGCGCCGGCATCCCACCGCTTCGTCGCCGACGCAAAGCTACGGTTAACGGCGCTGCGCTTCTCTCGATCGCCCACACTGGGACTGCCGCCTCGGATGGTCCCCGCAGACGCAACTCCGCCCGCATGACCGGCCTTTGGATGCGTGCTGCAGGGTGTCTTCGGGCGGACGACCTGCGAACTCCGCGCTCAAGCCCCGGCTCGGGGTCTCACGGCGCCCGGCGTGGAGGCGCTGTGCCCTACCGGCGGAAGCCTCGCCCGGGATCGCGGACGCTGTGGCTGCCGAAGGGCTCGAACCAGGCGGCCGCCCTGAGGTCGCCCACACCCATGGACTGGTTCGCTAGGTCCTCCGGGTCTGCGATACCGCCGAGTTTCGGGTCGAAGAGCATCAGGACGTCGTGGTCCTGGAACAGCAGATCGGCACAGTCGTCCCAGCTGTAGTCGTCGCCGTGTTCGGGGAGCGTGTGGTGGGGATCCGTGGGTGGGCGATCTTCCAGGTGGGTGGGGGCGTCCTCGATGGCCAGGTGCAGGGCCATCTCCTCCGCAGTGCAGGTGGGTTCGGGCCACTTGCCCCGGGCGAGGTCTGCGGCCAGGTCGTCGAAGGCGCGCGCCATGCGCCGCCGCCATCGGTGGTCGGCCGTCCAGGTGAGCGGAGGCAGCCGGTCGAAGACTTCCCAGGTGGTGGCGTCGGCGTCCGGCAGGAACTGGTCCCCCAGGCGGTGTGCGTCGTCGTAGGCCTGGTCTGCGAGGAGAACGAGGGCTGTGTGGAGCAGGTCGGCGGTGCGGGGGGTGAGCTGCCAGCCGCACTCCTCGCAGTCGGGGTCCTCGCCCTTGCAGGGGCAGTCCCGTACGGCGAAGAGGGCTGCGAAGTTCGGCGTCTGCTCACCGGCTGCGGGCCTTTTGCGCTGCTGGCGCAGGCGCCAGCCGTGGACGAACCGGGTGACGACGGGCGCTGCGCTCCAGTCGGCCAGTTCGTCGCCGTCTTCGACGCTCAGCACCTCTGCCGAGCTTTGGTCTTCCAGCGTCTGGCTGCCAGTGACGTCGCTGTCCTCGGTGAGGGTGATCACGGCGCCGGCCAGGTCGCGTGGGTCGTCGTCGCCGAGTTCGGACGCCGGCAGCGGTTCCCAGCCGCGGCGGGCAGCGGCGTGAAGGAGCGCGTCTTCGTCGGTGATGTGGAACTCGCGCAGGTGGGTGATCCGCACGACCTTCCCCGGCAGGTCCTTGAGCCGCGGATGGCCCGCCGCTGCGGGCGCTGCCGAGGAATCCGGTTCGTCGTCGAACGGCTCCGAGTCCGGGTCCGTCGCCGTGAGCAAGGTGCCGGGTTCTGCGGGCCAGGTCCCGCTCGCGGCTCGCGTGACGGCCTGGCGCAGGGAGCCGGCCGGTGCATCCGGCATCTGGGCCGTCAGAGCGGTCAGTTCGTCATCGACGGCTGCGGCGTCACGCAGCGCCAGGACCCGGCGCAGAATGCCTGTCGCCTCGAAGGCGTGCTCAGGGTTTTTGCAGGTCAGAACGGCGGTCAGAGAACTGGGCCCGTGGTCGTGCGCCAGCAGGGCCAGCACGCGGCTCTTGCTGGAGGTGTGTTCGCACAGGAACTCGATGGCCCGGGCCACGGTCGGCGATGACGTCATCGCGGGACTCCAAAAGAGGAAGAGCGCGGGGCACACCGGACGGGCGGCGCACGCGCACAGACAGGAACCCGCTGGTGGACACGGTGCGGCCGCGTCCCCGGACGGTGAAAGAGGCAAGTTGGGGTGCCAGTTGGTGTCCTCGCTACGAACGAAGACCCGGACTCGGCTGACACAGACACTACCCGCGCCTGGCGGCGCGTACCCCGGACATCTACAAAAGAGCGGGATTTGCCGGGCACCGCCACCGCCACGCCAAAGGTCTGTCGCAAGCGGAAGAGCGGCACGCTGCGGTAGGAGATCGTGCAGCGTCTGTAACGACGGCGCGATGGGACCGTGCTGAGCAGTCCACGGGCGGCGAGTGTGACGCGGCGCAGCTCGTCGGCGAACCGGTTGGCCACCTCAGCGTTCCAGGCGGCCGTTTCCTCATCCTGGTCGGGCAGGAGGCGCGCGAGCGTCGTGCACGGCGTCACGCGGTTGCGTCGGGTCAGGTCGACGTATTCGTCCTGGCTCTCCGCGATGACAGTGATCACGCGCCGGAAGCGGTCCTCGTGTTGCTGCTTGATGCGCGTCAGGTCAGCGACGGTGTGGAGGGTACGGCCGTTCTTGCCGTCCACTTGTTCGTGGTGCGTGGGGCAGAGGATCAGCAGGTTGTCGAAGTCCGCGCGCTCCTTATTGGTCATAGAGGAGTCCAACCGTGCGGACCCCTTCTTGGCACCGCGGATCTGTGCGATCTCGCCTACCCAGTCGTCATTCTCGTTGAGCAGCCGCGTTCCGCAGCCAGGCTAGGCGCATTCGTTCCCGCTCAGTAGCCATAGCTCTCGGGAAACTTCTGTTCCTGGTGCCAGCCGCTTGGGTGCCTCTGGTTTGTCTACCTGCTTGGGTTGGGGGGGCGGGCCCGCGTCGTCGATCTGGTGGCCATGGTTCCTCTCGTTCGCGGTGTGCTGCTGTAGGTTCTCAACTTCAGTGTCAGGCGCCGACCCTGTGACCTGGATATTTCCCTTGAGTCTCACGATGTGTCGGCAGGCGGCTGTCTCAGATCGGTGTCATTTCCTCAGGCTGGCCAGCAGGCTGCAACGCGGCCCGGGGCGTCACGAACCTGCATCGGCAACCATCCGTTCCACCCACTCACACACCTTCGTTGCACACGAACGTCCCGAGCGTCGTCGCCGACAAGGGCCTGCGGGACTACGGACGGGTTGATCAGCCCATAATTGGAGTCAGTGCCGAGCGACCCGGCGCATCGCACCCGCCCCGGGTGCACTCACCGCGATCGGAGAGCATCGTGAAGAACAGCGCGTTGTGGCGAGTGGTTGACAACGAGAGTGGTACCCAGTCCATCGTCAGCACGCCCTCCGAGGCGGTCGCGTTCGTCAACAGCCGGTTCGACACCGATGACGACGACGAGCCGTTCAGCATCACCAAGGTCGGCCCTCTCCTTCCGAAGCCGCTCGGGGTCATCACCGCATGGGCAGCCAAGAAGGACGGCGAGCGAACCGACGGGCGTACTGCCCCGATCACCATCAGGCCGGTTGTGACGGACAACGCCAGCGAGTGCGATGACGTCGTGCTCTGGGGCGACGTGTACGTCTCCTGGGACCACGACATGTACACCGTCGAGGAGCCGGACAGCTCCGAGTACAGCGAGGCTTACAGCGCCGCCGAGTTGAGCGCGATCCTCGACGAGTACGCCGACGACTACGAGTACGCGCCTGAAGGGCCTGAAGGGCCCGACAGCCACAGGTGGCCGAAACCGGAAGAGTTGATCACCTACGGCGCCCAGGAGTGTGCCAAGCGGTTCGGGCACCTCGACGACGACGCCCTGCTGTGGCTCGCTGCCACCCGCATCACGCTCGCCGTGTGGCGCAACACACCCGTCGAGAACTGGCATGCCGGGAAGAGTCCGCTGCACGACGGCACAATGATGCGGATCAACACGGCAACCACCCGACTCGTGCGCTCGATGCTGTCGTTCGACCATGTCGACTGGATCGGTCTCGGTCTCGCGATCGTCAACCCGTCCCGGGTTCTACCGACCGGGCAGTCTGTGCTCGAGCTCGGGCTGGCCTGCCACAACCCTGACGACCCGGCACACGAGGTTGATCCGCGCGTAGAACTCGCGGGGATGGCACAGGTCGCGATCTCATGGGGGCGAAGGTACTGCCTTACCGAGAAGGAGTTCGGCCTGCGAACCCTGATCGAATCCTTCTGCGCGTCCGACAACGGCTGGTTCGGAGCACCGAGTTGGGGGCGCATCGTCGATCGGTTCCTTACGGCTGTCGACGACCGGGAGAATGCGCACTGGCGCATACACCGGGACAAGCCTTGGTTCGACAAGTGGTTCACCAACCGGCCGGCCGACATTGCGGACACCACGGAATTTCGTCGGCTGCTCCTTGCCGGGCCCGACCTGCTGTCCGAGGAGGCCGCCGAATGGTGCGTGGAAGGTGCCATCGGCTACGTCTGCCAGGACGACCACGCAAACGGCTGCCCGCGGTGCGGTATCCCGCTGGCAACGGAGTCCTCAAACGAGTGACGGCAGTGGCCAGCGATTCTCAATCCGTGTCAGTTCGGCCAGTCACATGACATCGCGACTGAGAAAATGACACGGGATCTGAGAACCTACAGCTGCAGGGGTTAGGTCTGGGCCATGTCGACGAAGCGGGAGTAGTGGCCCTGGAAGGCGACGGTGATGGTCGCGGTGGGTCCGTGGCGGTGTTTGGCCACGATGAAGTCGGCCTCGCCGGCGCGGGGGGAGTCCTTCTCGTAGGCGTCCTCGCGGTGCAGGAGGATGACGAGGTCGGCGTTGTCCTCGAGGGCGCCGGAGTCCCGCAGGTCGTTGATCATGGGTTTCTTGTCGGTGCGCTGCTCTGGGCTGCGGTTGAGGGTGGAGATCGCGACGATCGGCAGGCGGAGTTCCTTGGCGAGGAGTTTCAGGCAGCGGGCGATCTCGGAGATTTCCTCGTAGCGGGAGCCGAGCGGTCTGGTGCCGTAGGTGAGCAAGTGGACGGCGTCGACGACGATGAGCTGAACGCCTGCCCGGGCCTGCAGGTAGCGGCAGTGGGCGCGCAGGTCGTGGACGTTGGAGTAGGCGCCGTCCTGGATGTAGATCGGGGCGGCGCTGACGTCGGGCATCCGTCGGGCGAGGCGGGTCCAGTCCTCGTCGGTCATGGTGCCGGAGCGCATGTGGTGCAGCGCGACGCGGGCTTCGGCGGACAGCAGCCGCATGCCGATCTCGTTGCGGTCGGCTTCGAGGGAGAACACGGCGCTGGGCAGGTTGTGCTTGATGCTGGCGCAGCGGACGAAGTCGAGGGCGAGGGTGGACTTGCCCATAGCGGGCCGGGCGGCGATGACGGTGAGCTGGCCGGGGTGGAGTCCGCCGGTGAGGGAGTCCAGGTCGGTGAAGCCGGTGGGCACGCCGGGCAGGGTTGCGTCGCGGCCGCCGGTTGCCTCGATCCAGTCGAGGGTGTCCTCCATGACGTCGCCGAGCGGGCTGGCCGGCGGTAGCAGGGGGCGCCGGGTGGTGGCGGCGAAGATCTCGGCTTGCGCCTGGTCGGCGATGCGGTCCACGGCGTCCAGGTCGGCATCGGAGGCCAGGTTCTCGATGTGGATCGCGGCGATCTTGGTTCGGCGCAGCATGGCCGCGTTCTGTACGCGGTCGGCATTGGTCTGCCAGCTCCGAGCAGAGGAAGGCCCGTTGACGAGGGCGGTGATGTAGGCGGAGCCGCCGGCCTTCTCCAGGCTGCCCTGCTGGGTGAGGCGGGCGGCTACGGCGAGCGGGTCGGTGGTCTCGCCCCGCCCGTACAGGTCGAGGATCGTCGTGCAGATCAGATCGTGGGCGGGCCGGTAGAAGTCGTGCCCGTGGAGGGTGTCGACAATGTCGGCGATCGCGTCCTTGGACAGCAGCATCGCCCTCAGCACTCCCTTCTCCGCTTCAAGATCGTGCGGATGGTGCAGTGCGGCGTCGTTGTCGTCGATGGTCACCCCGGTTCCCTCTCCCCCATGTCCGTTTCCCAGGTCCCGCTGGCCGCAGCACGCGGCATCAGGTCAGAGTAGCCACGCTCGGGTCTGCATGATCACCGTTTCGGCCTGCCCACCGGAGGAGGGGTTGGTCTGCTTCGCACGGGAGTTGACGGGCCTGTCGGTTCAGAGCCGCCTCGATGGCGGGGTCGGGCGGCGCAGTTGTCGGCTCCGGTCGTGGTGTACGTAAGCTGTCCGGCATCGGGGGCAGCAAAGGAACCTGGGAGGGGTTTTCCTTCACCAGACGGATATGGCGCACCGTGCCCGCACCGAGCACGTCATTGAGCCCTTGCACCAGCCGGTCCGCCACGAGCCGTGTGTTGGTCAGCCAGGCAGCCGAGGGGCCGGCCAGGGTGAGCGTCCCGGTCTCGGAGTCGAAGTCGGTGGGGACCACGTGCTGGGCCAGGGGGCCGGCCACCGAATGCCAGGCTGGCAGCGGCGAGGCCTCGGACACGGCGAACAGGTCAAGCAGGACTCGCGCGAGAAGGACCGGCGGGGTCCGTCCCCGCACGCGTTGCCGGCGGACGGCGGGGGCGCGCGCGCTCGGTGAAGCGGCCCCGCCGGGCGTCCTCGCGAGCCCGGCGCAGGGCCAGTGCCGCCAGATCGACGCGTGCCTCGCTGCCCGGGTGCTGGTCGTTCAAAGTTCGACCTGGCGGAGCGCCGGGGTACCCCAAACCCGGACGACGCTGTGGTCGGTGAAGGCGTACACCAGCCGATAGGCCGGCGCTGCCTGCGGACCCTGGTACAGCCGGCTCAGGTACTGCTCGGCTTCGGGCTCGCTGTGGCGGGGAGTGCCGCACATCTGCCAGGCCAGCCCGTTCCACATCTCGGGGACCCAGCGCTTCCTCGGCTGCGGCTGGTCCTCACGGATCCTGTGGCTCGAGGGCACGCGTGCCGACGCCTCATCGTCCTCCCCGCCGGCGGAGCGCGGATTCGGTACGCGCGTCTCCGATCGCCGGCGGGTCTCGCACAGCAGACACAGGTCCGCGGCGTCCGGGTCGACGAGGCCGCCCGGGTGCTCGGGACAGCGGGTGGTCGGCTTGGAGGTGCTGACCGCGTCGTCCAGCAGGGCCAGGGCCCGCTCGAGGTCCTGGCGGATCTCCTGAGTGTTGGTGTCGGCGTCGTGGTCTTCGAGTCGCTGCCCGTGCTCTCCGGCGACGCGAAGGGACCGTCCCAGGGCGATGAACTGGGCATGGTTCATGCGGTTCTCCTTCATGCGACACCGAGACGGCAGGGGCTTGCCGGCCGCGGTCCTACGGCTGCTGAACCGGCCTGGACGGCGAAACGCACGGGAAGGCCCCCAAGATCTCCTTCATCATGCCGGGCTGACAGCCAGGCGACCGGACCGGCCAAGGCGGGCACCGTAACCCTGGCAGCGTGCACGACCAGGACCGCCATGGCCAGCAAACTCGCTACGCTCCCTTACGGCCCACCACCTCCGACCAGCACAAACCCCGCACCTGCTATAGCAGTCGGCGTGAGAATGACCTGGCCTTTCGTCACCCATGTCAGCAACAGGTGAGCACCATCCATCAGTGCCAACTACCAGGTCACCGAGGCTGCACCACTGACATTTAGATGACGATGCCCAGCTGACACTTCCCCGCAGACTTTCACCGGCCACATCACCCCGTCGCCCACCGGCCCGCAGAGCTACCCGCCGCAGAGCGCCGCCCGCTCCACCCTGGCCGCACAACCGGTCGGGGAACCAAAGCGTTCTGAGGTGCGACTTCGCCCGGGAGGCAGGCATCGATCAGGCGACGGTCCGATCCTGGCTGGGCCGGGTAGACGTCTCGCCGGGTCAAGCACAGCAAGTCCCATGGCTCCTGCGGGCCGATCTTGCCGACGCCCGCACGGAGGGTCCTTTCGCCTGGAGATCCCTGCTCCGCCCTGTCCCCCGGGCAGAGCGCCCAGCCGCCGAAGCGAGCACGGGGAACCGGCGCGAGGTGCTCATGGCCATCACTCCGCGGCCGGCTTTCTGCCTGCAGCCCTTGGTCCCTCGACCGTGTTCGTGCCGACCGAGATCACCTTGGAGTACTTCCGGCTGGCCGACCGGCACGTCCTGCCCCTAGTCGACGGCGCATGGACGCACCGGATCACCGCCTCAGACTTCACCCGACCGCCCGGGCGCGTGCCCGCGCCCGGTGAGGACCCGGCCCTCCCCGCTCCGGGGCACCGAGACGGCCACGAGCAACGACCGGAACCACAGCCGCAGGGCCCTGGGCGACCCGGAACGCGACGCCTGCGAAGCACTGCGCTGCATCTACGCGCTCTTCGACTCGATGCCGGTCAACCCGGGTGCCGACAAAGACCGCGGGAGCGCAGCAAAGCTGCTGGAGAAGCAGCAAACGGCTGGGGCAGTGACAGGGCTCTTCCCGAGCGAGCCACCAAACAGTACGTCCCCGGGCCCCGAGGGACTGCACCCGGCGGCTTCCGTCCCGGCTTCGCCGCCAAGCTGACGGCCGAGCGGCCCGAAGGGCAAGACCAGGCCGCGCGTGCCGCGGGACTGCGTGCCACCCTGCACGCCGGGAGCCGACATCCACCCACGTCGACCGCCGTACGCGCAATGCACGGTCAATGCCCGCTGAGAGTACGGTCTAGGTGTGCTTCAACGGCTACGGTGAGGGTGGAGGTGCTTCATGGCCGAGTTGTTCGATGCGGTGGATACGCTGGTGGCGTCCCGGTCCTCCCTGCCGCCGCCGGCGGAGCGCAGGCGGCTGCGCCACGCCCATGCGCTCACCCTCGACGAAGTGGCGGCCGCTCTGGACGTGCGGCGCGCGACCGTCGGCGACTGGGAGTCGGGCAAGACCGAGCCGCGCCCGCCGCAGCGGGAGGCCTACGCGCACCTGCTGAAGCAGCTCGCCGAGCTCTACCCCGCCCCCAAAAGCACCGGTACACCGCAGGAAGCCACCGCGGCGCAGTAAGGAACCGCTGCGCCGCAGCCAACCGACGCCGGCACGGCGCCCGAGGCCCCACCTGTGCCCACCGGCCCCATGCACGAGGCTGCGGCCCCGGCCGCGTCCGACACCACCGCGCCCGATGACTCCGCCGCCGCTACGACCCCGGCCCCGGTTGCCAGTCCCGCCCGGCGCGCGCCGCCCGGCCGCCGCAGACCACGCGCCGTCCGGTTGGAGCGCGAGGTCCGCGCCCGCTGGCAGCACCAGATCCGGGCCAAGGCGAAGCAGACCGCGGCCGCCACCGGCGGCATCATGATCGACGTCCACGCCCGTTTCGGCTACACCGCCGCCCCGCCAGCACCGACGGCGCCCGCATACACCACCTCACCCTCGCCCTGCCACCCCACCACGCCGCCCGCCCCTCTACGGCCCAGGAAACCGGCCTCGCCGAAGACCAGCTCCACCAGATCACCGCCCAAGCCGTCGGCGAGGTCTACTTCCGCGACAACGGCCGCCGCGCCCACGGCCTCCAAGTCGAACTCACCGACCTCCTCGACCTCGAATTCGAGCTCCAGCCAGGCCGGCACACCCCGCAGCGAGCAGCAGCGAAGCCACTCGCGGGGGTAAGGCAGTCAGACACGTGCTGGATCACCGCACGTCGGCGGCCATGGTGCAGATATCTGCCCCGGCTGCCCGGACGGACACCACACCATGAGGGGCGGCGTGTCTCACCGGAGCCGGACGTGACCATCACCCACGCAGGCGAGGAGAGCCATGGCAGCAGGGGCGCTACGGACCAAGCCGCTGGCGGGAGAACTGACCGCGTCGCTGATCGGCCCGTCGCGGCCCGCTACGGCCAGCCGGCCGCGCATGTGCTGCGCCTGTGGACGTGCCGCAACTCCCCTGTGCGGCATGACGGCGGCCAGGTGCGGGCCGACGCGGAGGCGGGTGCCCAACGCAGCAGGGCGGGGTGTGCTCGCCGAGCTGTGCGGGGTTGAACCGGCGGTGCTGGCACGCGCTCTGCCCGCCATCACCGTGGAAGACCCCAACGGGCGCGACTGTGCCGCACGGCCGGGCAGATGGCCGGGATGACCGCGATCGTCTTACACGACCTGGGCAGCCGCCGGGAAGCCCGCAGCTGGTTCGCCACCGCCGCCCGGGCCGCCGCCGAATCCGGCGGCGACCAGCTGCACGCCTGGGTCCTCGCCCGCGAGGCCATGGTCCCGCTCAACCACGGCGCCCCGAAGGCCGACCTCGCCGACCAATCCCGCCACGCCGCCGGCTCCCGTCCCACCGCTGCGGCCACTCTGGCGGCCGCCGTCACCGCCCGCGCCTACGCCCTCAACCACCAAAGCGAGCAGGCCCGCGCCGCGCTCGAGGCCGCCAACGCCCGCATGGCGAGGCTCCCAGAATCCGAGCGGTCGGACACGTGGCTCACGTACGGCGAACAGAAGCACCACGTCCACCTCAGCCACGCCTACACCACGCTTACAGACACCCGCCGCGCCCGCGAAAGCCAGCAGCGCGCCCCGGAGCTGTCCGCGCCGACCAGCACCCTGACGCGCACCCCGCTGCACATCGACGCCGCAGCTTGTGCCCATCACGACGGCGACAGCGAACAGGCCTGCCGTCGCACGATCACCGCCTTGAACGGGCTTCCGGACGGCTACCGCACCGGCCTGGTCCGCCGCCGCGCCCAGGACCTGTACGAGGCGATCCCCGCCCAGCACCACCACGAGCGCGCCGTCCAAGAGTTGCGGAACGTTCTCGTTGCCTGAGACGGGGTGGCCCGTGCCTCGTCAGGTCCGCCGGCGGAACACGCCGCGAAGCTTGCCCGGTGCCTGGTCTTCCTGCGGATCCCGCGGCGCGGCGGCCTGACGGCTCGATCTGCTGTGGCCGTCCGGCACCGACACGACTGGATGGCTGTATCGGCGGCGCACGGCCGTGCTCGAGTCCGCGTTCACCGCCCGCCGACTGTCGGCCGCGTGGGTGCTCGGCCCGTCGACCACCGTGAGCGAGTGGCTGACATTGGCGCCGGTCGGGATGGAGGGCGTGTTGTAGACATAGTCGCCGGGGCAGAACTGCGTGCCCTGGCCACCTGGCCGAACCAGAAGCAAGCCCGATACGCACCGGCCGCGCAGACAGGAGGAGCAGGGTTCCACTGCTGAATCTGCGGGGCCGGTGCATGACTCACGTACCCTGCGGTGCGTCCGATAAGCCCGTTCCCTCCCAACACCCGCAAAAAAGCGTCTCTTTCACGCCAGTGGGCCCGGCCGTGTCGGCCGGGCCCACTCATTGCTCGCGCGTGGCGCGCTCCTCGCGCCGGGTGCCTTTCGTCTACCAGCGATACCAGCGGCCCTTGCGGCCGCCGCTGTCCGCGGAACGGACGACGAAGCCGAGCAGCCACACGATGAGCACGATCACTGCGATCCACCACAGTGCCTTCAGCGCGAAGCCCGCGCCGAAGAGGATCAGGGCCAGCAGAAGAACCAGAAGCAGGGGAACCATCGTTATCAACCTCCTGGCCACCGGATGCCCTTACTTCAGCCCTACAAGCACACAAAAGATGAGTTAGTTTCAAGGGATGAGGGGCATATGCGCGCCGCACGCCGTGGACGGTTCCCGCTTTCTCGCACCTCACGCACCGCTGACACGCAGCGTGTATGCCTCAAAGCGATGCCGTGGCCTTGGATTCGCCGGGACCGCGTGTACAGCCGACGCCCGAGACCGGCAACCGAGGGGACTCAGCCGCACGACCGCCATCAAAAGGCCGAGGTCGGGCCCAACAGCGCGCCACTGGCAACGAGGTGAGTGACGCCATCGCTCCCCGCGAGCGAGCAGTCGTCTCAGGCAGTGGCGGACCCTTGCTGGTTCGTTTCTCCGGTGAACCCCCACCTGCCATTCGAGGGGATGCCTCTGACAGTACGCCCGCACCGGCGCGTCAGGACCGCTACCTGTCTTGATCAGCTTCATTGCCGATCGAGAGAGATGAGCGAGGCGTCCTGCAACGCGACGGCCAAGACGTCGTCCAGGACGAGAAGCGTCGCGCAACCAGCCGTCACCCCATACACCGACAAGCCCCCCTCCCAGCGTCATGTTGGGGTCTCGGGGTGGGACCGCAGTCGGCTGAGGTGCGTGGCCGACTACGGCCCCGGGGGCCGCCTCGTCCTCCGGCAACACGAGGCGGCGGCCCAGGGGTCAGGGCAGCAGGACGGCCTTGCCCTTGTTGCGGTGGGCCTCCAGGTCGGCGTGGGCCTGGGCGGCCTGTGCGAGGGGGTAGGTGCGCCAGATCGGCACGGTGAGTTTTCCGGCGGCGGCCAGCTGCACCAGCTCCGGCAGTGATGCCCCGCTCTGGTCGGCGCTGCCGGCGCTGAAGCGGACGCCGTGCTGCTGGGCGGACATGTCGGCGATGGTGATCACCTGGCCCGCATCCCCGGTCAGGGCGACGGACTCGGCGAGCACGCCCGCACCGGAGGCGTCGAAGACGAAGTCCACTCCGCCCGGCGCGGCGGCCTTCACTCGCTCCACCCAGCCGTCGCCGTAGCGGACGGCGGTGGCGCCGAGCGCGGTGACACGCTCGATGTCCTTCTCACCGACCGTGCCGATGACGGTGATGCCGCGGGCGACGGCCAGCTGCACGGCGACGAAGCCGACGCTGCCGGCTGCGCCGTGGAGGAGCAGGGTCTGG
>NZ_JBEYYJ010000060.1:0-21608 GCF_040645475.1 Streptomyces sp. NPDC046759
AGCTACCTCGCCGGCCTCCACCTCCGTGCCTCGATGATCTGGATCAACGACCTCCTGAAGGAAACTGGCTGATCACAACATCACACAGGCCCTAGCGTCCTGCTGGAAACCGTCGAAAGGACACCCAGCCATGCGTATCGCAGTCACGACGCCCACCGGCAACGTCGGACGACACGTCGTCGCCATGCTCCTGCGGGCCGGACTCCGTCCACGGGTACTGGCGCGCGATCCCGGGCGGCTCGCGCCCGACATGTGTCGCGAGGTCGAGGCGGTCGTGGTGGACCAGCGCGACGCTGAAGCTGTCGTGGCCGCCACTGCCGGGGCCGACGCCCTGTTCTGGGTGGATCCCTCGTCGGTGGGCGAAGATCCGCTCGGGGACTACGAGTTGGCCACGGCGAGCGTCGTGCGCGCCGTCAGAGAGAACGGTATCGAGCGGACGGTCTTCCAGAGCAGCGTCGGCGCCGAGAGGCGCCACGGAGCCGGTGACATCGACGGTCTCGCGGGAACCGAGTTCGCCCTCGACTCCCTCGGTGCCACCGTCACACACCTGCGCTGCGGCTACTTCTTCACCAACCTGGAGCTCCAGCTCGATGCCGTGCGGGCCGGCGTCATTCCCGTGATCCTGCCCTTGGACCAGCCTCTTGCCTGGGTCGCGCCGCGTGACATCGCGGAGGTCGCCGTGACCCGGCTGCTGTCGACCGACTGGTCCGGACGCTGTGTCCAGGCCGTCCACGGCCCGGCCGACCTCACGTGGCCGCAGGCCGCCGAGATCGTGTCCGCCGCCATCGGCCGCCCGCTGCGCGCTGAGCGCGTCAGCGACGATGCGATGCGTAGCCTGCTGCGCACATCCGGAATGGCCGACGGCCTGGTCGAAGCGGTCGTCGGGATGTCGACCGGGCTGCGGGACGGCTTCGTCCCGGAACAGTCGCGAACCCTGTACACCACCACGCCCACCACGTTGGCGGCCTGGGCCTACGACGTACTCCGCCCCCAGCTGTGACCGCGTGTGTCCCAGGCGGTGCGGCCGCGTCAGCCGAACTCGACCGTGACCTGCGGTGGTTGCCGCATTGTGGCGTGCACGGTGCAGTGGTCGACCACGGCACGCAGCGCCTGGAGCCTGGCCTCGTTCCGCCTCTGCGGCACCAGCGAACGGCGGCGACGCGGGCAGGTCTGTCGTCGACCGTCGTTCCAGTAAGCGTGCCGCGTAGTGGGCGACGCACGAGGCGAGCGACACGACGAGAACCTCGACGGGGGTGGGATCGCGGTCATCACCACCCGACTCGACGGGCTGGTCGGTGACGAGCGTGTGGCTCCGTGGCGACCGGGCCGGGCTGCGCCGGTGCAGCGCGGGCATGCGGTGCCGGTCTCGGCGAGGTCGGCGGCCAGGTCGTCGAAACAGCGGGTCATCTGCGGCCGCCAGACGCCGTGCTGATGGAAGGTCACCGTCGGAAGCAGGCCCAGCACACGCCCTTCGTTCCGGTGCAGCGGGGCATCACCCACGGCGGCGACGTCCTGCCACGCCTGCACGCACAGCTCTTCGAGCGCCCTGCGCAGCACCGCAGCCGTCCGCGCGGTGAGCTCCTCGCCCCCTCCCCGTCCCCGTCCTCGTCCCAGTCGCCGTCCTTCTCGTCGTCGTCCCACGTCGGTGATCCGCCGTGGCTGTCGAGGGACCGCAGACGCTCACGCCCCCGGTGCGCAGCCTCCTCGGGAGCGGCCAGGGCGTTGTCGATGATCTTCGAACTCGGAAGTGAAGTGGCCCTCTCGTCCAGGAGCTGCGCGGCCACCAGCTCTGGGAAGGACTGCTCATCGGCCATCCGCTCGCGCAGGTTGTCGGACGTCCAGTACGGGCCGCGCACGGCCTGCAGGCTCCCCACCGGCGTCCCGGCCACGGCGATGCGCACATCCCAGGTCTGCCCCGCGAGGCCGGCGACGGCCGGGCGGCCCGCGCCGGGGCGGCCGGTGGGGGAGCGGCGGCGGGGGTAGCGGGCGGCGTGGTGTCGGACGCGGCCGGGACCGCAGCCTCGGGCAGGGGGCCGCTGGGCACAGCCGGCGCCTCGGGCGCCGTGCCGGCGTCGGTTGTCTGCGGCGCAGGGGTCTCTTCCTGTGGTCTACCGGTGCTCTCGGAGGCGGGATAGAGCTCGGCGAGCTGATTGAGCAGGTGCGCGTAGGCTTCCCGCTGCGGCGGGCGCGGCTCGGTCTTGCCCGATTCCCAGTCGCCGACGGTCGCGCGCCGCACGGCCAGAGCGGTGGCCACTTCGTCGAGGGTGAGCGCATGGGCCCGGCGCAGCCGCCTGCGATCTGCCGGCGACGGCAGCGGGAGCCGGGACGCCACCAGCGCGTCGACCGCATCGAACAGCTCGGACAAGCACCCTATTCCATGAAGCAGACTTATTGCGTACATCAAGCGTACTAAAACCGTGCTTACTGCGTACGGATGGCTTTGTGGTGTGGCTACGTCAGCCGTTCACGCTGTCCCGTCTTGAGCCCCTGCCAGACGACGTGCCGGCGCTGCCGCTGGAGCCATCGCCCCACGTCGACTCCGTCCGCGGCTCCTGCATGTCGGCAGGGCGGATGTCAAGTGCCGAGTTCTCGGGGAGTGACTGCGTTTCGCCGGCCGGGCCTACTTGATGTGCGGGGCTCGTCGGACATGCGCTCCGTAGGTCAGGCGGAAACCCGCATTGAGGGATCTTTCTTGCCGCCGTCACCGGATGCCCCGGGATGACGGCCATCCTCGCACCGGTCCGCCGACCGTCGAGCCCGAAATCCGAACCACGTCGGAGTACCCCTCCGGAAGGACAAAACCATGCCCTGTGGCGTTCACACCCAGCACGAAGGGCGCATCCGCCGTTTCACGCACGGAGCGGTGCGCCGAGCGGTACTGGAGTACGCGATCAACCTCTGTGCCTGGCAGCGCACCGCCCTGACCACGCGTTACCGCACCGACGAGAGCTACGTACAACGCCGCCCGTTCGCCCTGCGCGGGCCGGACGACGTAGCGAGCTTGCGTACACGAGTCGAGGAACTTGTGGCGGGGCTGCTGGAGGACTATCCCGCTGAGGCAGGTGAATTCGCCGATCAGATGGCAGCGATCCTGCCCATTGTCGCGGACCGGCAGCAGGGGATCGACACGCTGAAGGAGCAGTGGCGCCGGCTGTACGTCATCGAGCACGGGACGAGCGGGACCGAGCGGCCGGACGACGGAGATTTCCGCATCGTCACAACCGAGGACGCGGCGGAAGTCCATGTCCGCTCGCGGGCGCAGGACCAGGTTTCCGCGCACCGGCCTGAGCAAACGGACCTGGACAGTGATGACTATCTGACCGCTGTGGCCAGGTGTCTCGTCTCGGCCCGCGAACGCGGCAGGGCCCTCAGCGAGGACGAGGTCCTCGCCATACACCTCGCCTACACACTGGCCTCGGACGGTGAGCGAGTGCCGCTGCCCGTCCGCCCCTGGAGCAGCCCCGGCTTCCGAGACACCCAGAGCTACATGTCGATCACCGACCCTGGCGAAGGGCACCTCCTCGGAACCACACGGCGCAGCGAGAACCTCCGAGGGGTGATCGTGCACATCGAGCACCTCGAGCGGGGCAACACTCAGGACCGTGAGGCCGTGGAGCCCTACCGGATCCCGGCACCGCAGTCGATATCCCGGGTTCGCCTGCACACCGGCGCGCAGGCACCGGTCTCCTCCTACGTGGGCCGCCCCATGTTCGAGGGCAATGTCGCCGACTCCCTGCTGAAGACCGTGCACACCGTGTCCGCCGCATGCTCCGCGCTGTTCATGGACGGCCTGACCGAGTGCAAGCTGGCCATGGAGCGGATGACCGCCACCGAGGCGATCGACTTCATGCGCGCCATCGCCGGGAATGTGCGGCGCAACCGCCACACCCAGGCCCTGTCCGCCGCTTTCAACCTCAACACACCCATCGTTGACGACCGGCCCGCGACGATGCGGTCCTATGGGGGACGTCCCCGTACCATCAGGGACCGGTTCGAGGTGGGGCTGCTCGGCATCGAGCTGGTCGCCGAGGCCGGGTTCGACAAGGTGACCTGGGACGGTACGGCCGACACCTACCCCAGCCGCTGTGTCATCGAGCAGCTCACCTTCGAGCAGGCGGTCACCCTGGTGCACCGCGCGCACGAGGCCGGTCTCCTCACCTATTTCTCCGCCGGCTTCCGTTTCCACCACCTCGCCGACGTCACGTACACCGGCACCGACGGGGTGGGGGTCGGCGGCGCCCAGATTCTGCGGTACATGGACCCGCAGACGGGGCACCACGGACCGTTCAAGGAGGAGAACATCGCAACGATCCTTCAGATCCGCGACGAGGCCGCCGCGTCCGTCCTCGGGCAGGGCGCGGCACTGCTGGCCCGGCTGGACCAGATGTTCTTCGAGAAGAGCATCACAGCGGTGCAGAACCAGGCGCGAGAGTCCCTCTACCCGGCTCTGGCACAGCGCGACGAGGCGCGCGTGGCCACCCTCCTGCCGACGGTGCGCCATGCGAGGGTCATCCCCGACTCGGCCATCGAACCTCCCGTACTCGGCTCCGCACGCAGGCTCATCGCCGCGGGTCACGCGAGTCTGGCGGCCACCGCGTACACCCCGCTGGAATTCTCACGGCTGCTGGTGCGGCTGGAGCGCGCCGTGCGCCAGCACGACGCGGAGCACGCCGCCGAACTGCTCTCCGCCGCCAGGGCCCAAGTCGACGAGTCCGACGGGGGCTTCTCGTCCGAGCAGCTCCCTTCCGTCGCCTGAACCACCCTGAAGGAGATACCGAGGCGTCGTCAACTTGAGTGAGGCGCCTCGGGCCTGGGATGATCGCCGAGTTTGCTGACCTTCTCGGGGAGGGGCTGTTCGTGGAGTCCGCCGGGCCGTCGTACAAGGGGTTCCGGTTCCCGGCAGAGGTCATCTGCCACGCGATGTGGCTGTATGAACCAGGGCTGCCACCCGGCCCCACCACACCCTGGCACACCCAACCGGCAACCCCCTCACCAAGTTGACGACGTCCCGTGCAGCGGTACAAGAGTTCGCGCGGCGGCCCGCGGCCGCGGCCATGCACGCCGCATCGTGGACGAACTGGTCGACTGGCTCCACGAAGCCAGCATCCGCTACATCCAACTGCACGCCAGCGAGGCCGGAAAGCCGGTCTACGAAGCTGCGGGCTTCGTCACCGGCCGCTCCTCAGGCATGGACCTGATCACGACACCCGCCAGATGACCCCTGATGGAACCGATCAGGGGAAGTTCAGAGTGTGGTGCGCCGCCACGAGCCCGAAGAGGTCAGTAACAAGCTCGTGCACGGTAGGTGGTGAGGCGTCGTGGGCCTCTCGGGGGTTTGGCGTTTCACATTGTTCGTGCCGGGGCCAGGTCGGTGGTCTGTTGGTGGGACAGCAGGGCGGCGATGGCCTGGACGGTGTCGGTCATGTGTTCGCGGTGGCCGAGGTGGCGGGCCAGTGCTCGCCAGTTCTTCAAATGCGCGATGCCGTGCTCGACGCGGATGCGTCGGGAGGAGTGGGCCTTGCGTTGCCGCTCATGGATCTCCTCGTACCAGTCCGGGGCGTTCTTCTTGAACTTGCGGTGCGGTGGCGTCACCACGCGCCCGCCGGTCTGGGCGCCCAGACCCTGGTAGCCGGCATCCGCGAGGATCTCTAGTGCGGGCCCGCCGTCCAGGAGCCTGACCAGTCCTAACTGGCGTGCATGGGTGATGTCTGCGCAGCTGCCGTGCTGAGCCGGGCTGCAGAAGAGGAGGCGGCCGTCGCTGTCCGTGGGCGACTTCGGTGTCAACGGCAGGGAGGTCGTCGCCTTCGGCGCGGCTGCGACCAACGCCTACGACTTCCACTCCACGGGCACGATCCCGTTCTGGCGCAGCGCGGACGGCGGCGTGCACTGGACCTCCGGCGACGTCACCGGGATGCCACCGGGCACGCAGGTGCACAGGGTCCTGTACGCGTCGGGCCACTGGTTCGCCGTGGGTGGCTATGCGAAGGCCGGCGCCTTCTACGACTCCCTCCCGCTGGTTCTCACCAGCCAGGACGGCACCCACTGGACGCGGACGGACAGTTCGGCCATGGGCACTGGCACGATCACTGCCGCGACCGTCGACTCCACGGGCCACCCGGTCCTGGTCGGCTCGGCCCCCCGACCCAAGTCCGCGACGGACACCCGCACAATGCTGTGCGGTTCCGTCTGGGTCGGCGACGGGACGACCACGAGCTGGCAACGCGGCGGCCTCGGCTGCAGCGAGGACCCCCCGAGCGCGGCTGCCACCCTCACGGACGGGCGCGTGCTGATCGCGGGCAACCGGGACCTTTGGCTCTCCCGAAGCCCGCGGCCGGGGCGCGGTCACGGGTCTTGATCTCTCCCCGCAACGGGTGGGCCGTCACGGGATCCACGAGATCGGCGAGGCCCTGGAGCTGCTGCGGGGCGTCGCCGCGCTCAACGTCTGGAACGGCCGCCCGGCTGGAGTGCCGTTCCGGCTGGGGCTGGGGCTGGGGCTGGGACTGGGGCCGTGAGCCGTGGCCACGACACGCCTGCGGTGTCGACCCCGGACGAAGCGACCGGGTGCCGGATTCGGAGCCCCCGGCCCGCTCGAAGAAGGTGAGGGTGGGCGATGACGGCGCCGACGCCCCGTCGCCGTAGTCGAGCCAAGGACGGGGCCGAGCCGGGGCCGCAACCCGTTGTCATACCCCTGTGGTGAAGTGAAGCCGGACGACGGAGAGCGGGAGGCGGAGGGGACGATGGGTGAGTGCACGGCTTGGCGGCCGTTTCTGGAGCAGTGGAGCGCGGAGTGGATCGCGGGGCACGACCCGGAGATGGACGCGCCGCTCGCGCCGGAGGTCGTGCGTGACAGCTGGCTCGGGTTCGCGTCGGCGAGCGAGGACGAGGTCGTCGCGGCCGAGGCCCGGCTGGGGCGTCGGCTGCCGCCTTCGCTGCGGGAGTTCCTGCTGGTCACCAACGGGTGGCGGGACGCGGGCAACTTCATCTACCGGCTGGCGGGCACCGGGGAGCTGGAATGGCTGCGGGACACCGACGACCGCTCCTGGATCGAGGTCTGGGAGGACCTTGCGGAGGAGGATGTCGAGGAGGATGAGGACGGTAGGGAGGCGTTCGGCGTTCAGGAGGCGAAGGTCCTCGCGCGCTGCCTGCGCCTGTCCCTCGAGGGTGACGCGGCGGTCATGCTGCTCGACCCGGACGACGTGGACGAGGACGGCGAGTGGGCGGCGTACTGGCTCGCCTCCTGGTCCGGGGAGGGACTGGAGCGGTACGGCTCCTTTTACGACCTGATGCGCCGCCAGTGGGTGTCCTTTCACGCCCTGCGCAAGCCGCCGGGCGCGACCCGGGACCACTGGGACGCGGAGGTCGAGCGGGCCCGCTGCGATGCGCTGGCCGGGGCGGTCGATGGACCGCTGGCGGTGTTCGCCCAGGCGCACGAGTACGGGCGGGAGCGGGCCGACGTGCTGAGTATGCAGATGAAGGCGATGCTCGGCGGTTGGCGCGGCCACGTCGCGAGCTTGATGTGGTACCGCCCGGAGATTGACGACCTCCTGCTCAGTCCGCTGTTCGCCGCGCAACTGCTGCCGCTGCTGGTCCGGCAGGACCAGCTCGCGCACCCCCACGACCTGCGACCCCTGCCGCGGCTCAAGGAGTACGCGCCCGCATCTGTGCGGGCGCTCGTCGCCGACTACGAGGCCCGGACGGCCGAGCCGGGCTTCCGGCTCACCTTCGGCGGGCCCGAGTTCGATGCGGCCGTGCACGCCGTCGCCGACCGCCTCGGCGGGCAGCCGGCCTTCCAGGCTCCCGACGGGCCACCGATCCGTACGGGCCCGATCGTCGTCACCCTGTACGCGGGCGGCGGCTCGCGGCCGGAACCCGACCCGCTGTCCGACCCCGTCAAGGCCCGCGCGGCCCGCGCGGCCCTGTGTGACGAAGCTTGGCCGGAACTCCGTGCGGCGCTGCGCCTGTGGCACCCGGTGTGCGAGGACCATATCGCCCCGATATCCCTGTTCGCCGACCCGGTCCTGGCCCAGCTGATCACCCCGGACCGCGGCCGCGAGATCCTGGCCACGCCCCGAGGCACGGGCCCCGGCCTCCAGTAGGCTGGGCGCTCCAGCAGCCAGGACAGCGACACCGTACGGGGGAAGGGCATGTCCGAGGAACGCGAGGGAGTCGCGATGTACTGGCAGCCCAGCTGCGTGTTCTGCATCAACCTGCGGCTGAGCCTGCTCTTCACCGGCCTGCGCTACACCAGGCGGAACATCTGGCGGGACAAGGCCGCAGCGGCGTTCGTCCGCTCCGTCGCCGACGGGAACGAGACGGTGCCCACCGTCACCGTTGCCGGGCACGCCATGGTAAACCCGTCGAAGCGAAAACTACTGGACGCGGCCCGCACGCACCGCACCTGCTGGCGCCCTGACCTGGCGCGAGAGGATACGGGCCCGCTCCGCAGTATCGGCCTCCGCGTGCGCCCTGTCGTATAGAGGCAATCGATCACGCCGACCTGTCGTCGCGTCCGAACTCCGCCGCTCGACGGTAGCGATGAGTAGACCTACACCGTTGTTCTAGGGCGACCTACATCAGAGGTCGCCCCAACGGTGCATCGTGGCCATGGCCGCGCGGCACACCAGACCTGACGGAGCGTCTAGCCTGCTTCAGGTGGACAGCGGACACCAGCACAGGGTATGCACGCGTATCGCTCTGGTCATCATCCCGGAACTCGAGGACAACCCATGCGTACAACGCAACTCATACCCGGAGTGGCCGTCCTGCTACTCGCAGCCGCTCTCACGGCCGGGTGCTCTGGTGGACACAGCACGGGCGCCGGGCCCGGGCCCGTGGATTCCTCCGTCGCAGCAACTCCGACGCCCGGTATCACTGCGGCAAAGGAGGTCGGGAGTTCGCCAACCCCGAGCACCGCCAGATCGACTGGCTACCCGACCACCCCGGCCGCTCCGGGCGCGGCCGTGCCAGAGGTACGAGACGCCTTCGCAGTACTGCAGGCAACGTACAACGACAGCTGTGGGACCCCCGGAAACTGCCAGTACTTCCTCAACCGTCTCCTGACCAACTTCGACGACCTCGGCAACTCGATGAAGGTCAGTCCGAAGGGCACAGCCCACTTCAGGCAGCCGCTCGCCTGGATCAGGCACATGCAGAACGCGCTGGGCGGCGACTTCACGTTCGATAACCTCCACAAGCACCAGAGCCTGCTGGTCACGACCCGCGACAAGATCAACACTTGGATGCAGTCGTACCCGGACGACTACCGATAGTGCTGCATCAGGCAACGTTCGCCCGGTCGACCACCTCGCGTAGCCGGGCGTCGGCGGCGTGCCTGTTGCGCCAGATGATGTAGCGGCGGATCATGCTGCCCTGCTCCTTGTGGCTGGCGTGGTCCGTGCCGTCCAGGGCGAAGTAGCGCAGGGCGGTGAACTGGGCTTCGATCCGATTCAGCCAGGAGCTGTTGGTCGGGGTGTAGGCGAGCTCGACGTTGTTCGCCCAGTCGCTGACCCGGGTGTCCTTCTTCGTGCTCAGGTGCGGGGAGAAGTTGTCGAGCACGGTCGCGATCCGGACCCCGGGCGGGTAGAGGCTGCGCAGGTAGCGGCAGAACTCCAGGAACTTCATGCGGTTCTTCGTCGGCTTGATGTGGCCGTAGAGCTTTTCCTTGCCCAGGTCGTAGGCGGCGAACAGGTGGCGGACCCCGTGCGGGCGTGTGTTGGTCGCCCGCCGGCGGGGCCGGGCTCGCGGTCGGGGTCCTTGTGCTTCCCACCACGCTCGGCCCACTGGCGACCCGGGTGGGGCTGGAGGCCGATCGGCCCGAACTCGTCCAGATAGAAGAGGACTTCGGGCTCGTTCTCCTCGGGTATGACCTCGCCGTCGGTGATCGCATAAAGGTGCTCAACGCGGGCCTTCTTGGCCGCGTAGTCCGGGTCTCGGGAGGTCTTCCAGGTCTTCACGCGTTGAAACGAGACGCCCTCCTCGCGGAGCAGCACCCGAAGGCCCAAGCGCGCGTCACAACTGCCTCATGCGGCGGGTCGCTCCACTCTGTGGATCTACGCCTGGTCGAAGGTCCAGACGAGCACCACTTGCCTCTCTTCCGGGATGCCTCCGGCACGACAGTAAGTCGCCCGTGCCGCCACGTTGTCCTCGTCCGTGATCACCCACATGCCGTAGCAGTTCCGTTCGCGCGCCAGGTCTGCAAGCGCCGACGCCAGGGCCCGGCCAACACCGCGCCCGCGGAACGGCTCGTCCACACCCAGCTCGTACAGGAACATCTCGGTGCCCTTGTCCGGGTGTGTCATCTCGACGCCGGTGACCATCCCTGCTGGGGCGTCATCGACATAGGCGATCAGGAGGTGGTGGCGCTCGTCCGCCAGAAACCGCTCAGTCGCCTCCGGCAGAGGGGACACATCGAAGAGATGCCCGGCGTCCTGGACAGCCTCGACCCGAGTGATGCGGCGGATCTCCATGGGGGGATCCTGTCAGGTCTCGGCTTGAACGGCACCGGTTTCCTCCCTCACCTGAGCCTTCCGGTCCCGGAACCGGGCTTCGCGCCTGGCCCCACGATCTCCGGAACCATCACACCGCCGATTCCGCCCTCCGCCAGGTCGTCAACCGGGCGAACATTGCCTGATGCGGCACTAGTCAACGAACGGTGTCACCCACCGCAAATAAACGAGAAGCTGCAGGTGTGCCCCACGGTCAGGAGATGGCCGCCGTGGGCGGCTGACTCCGCGGAGTCAGCCAACCGCAACTGCCGGACCGGCACCTCACGTACGACAAGTCCTCGTACCGGATCGACGCCGTAGGAATCTTGCGCGTACGACGGGCGTCGCCCGAGCTTCGTACAGCCATGCTGGGAACCGTATGAAGCGCCGTCGGCCTGCAGCAGGTGTGTCATCGTGGGGCTGTCCGGCCCGCTGCTCTCCCCCGTAGCAGTGGGCCGGACCCTTTCGTGCCGAAGCCTCGACCGGCGTGTGATCCCGTCCGGCTGCGTGACCGGCTGCATCGGCTCGGGCACCAGAGTCTGCGCCAGGAGGATGGCCGCGTCGACCGCTTTCGTCCTGCTGGGACGCAAGCTCGGCGCGGTGATGCTCCGCACGAGCGGTGGTTGTCGTAAGAGGCCGGGGACTGCTTGGAGAGCAGGAAGCGCCCGACGGCGCCGTCGGCTGAAGAGGCTTCGGGAAGTGGCATGGGGAGACCCTTCATGGGATCGGTGGGAGGTGGTGCCGGCGGCGAATCCGGTTCGGTCGACGGCAGCAGCACACGCAGACCGGGTCGCCGCTTCTACCGGTCGTCGGGGGCGTCCGGGTGGACGGGGCACGGACCGTAAAGGCGCCGGACACCTGCCGCCGCTGATCGTCCGCGCCGACGGCACGGTGGAGGACGTACCCCCGCACGGCACCCTGGTGGGTGCCCTGCCGGCCGTCATGGCGCACATGGTCCAAATGGTGCTGGGGCTGGGGGAGTCGTGCCTGCTCTACACCGACGGCATCACCGAAGCGCGTGGGCCCCTGAGGGGCGGGTTCTTCGGCGAGCACCGCCTGCGGAGGACCCTGTCCGAATGCGCGGGTCTGCGGGCGGAAGCGGTCGTGGAACGGGTGCAGACGCTGGCCGCCCAGTGGCTGGGCGCGGGTCGCCACGACGACATGGCCACCGTCGTCATCAGCGTCCCCCCGAGTTGGCCCGCGAACGCCGTGCCCGCACAAGGACGACTCCCGCCCTGCGAAACTGAACCAACGGCAGGACCGACGGTTGCAGAACCGTGAAATTTCTCGGTTTATTGGATCTCTTCTTGCTGGAAAAATTCCATCGGTGCCTCATTCGGGGGGTATCGGTGCAGCGGAACACCAGGGGGAAGTGTGACAAGGGCGACCAATCGGAACGGATGGAAAGCCGAACAGGGTGGCGATTCATGGACCGTTCCCGGCTACATCGACCTGAAGAAACTCGGTAAAGGCGGCAGCGGCCGGGTGGTGATTGCCCGTCATACCGCGACCGGCCGGAATGTCGCGATCAAGTACCTGAATGAGGAACTGTGTTCGAGGGAGGAATTCCGCACCGCTCTGCGCAGGGAGGCCCGGCTGCTCAGTGACCTGACATCGCCCCATGTGACGCGGTTGTACGAGTACGTCGAAGCCGAGCAGGGCGCGGCCATCGTCATGGAACTGGTGTACGGGGCCGCGCTCCGCGCGCTGCTGAAGAAGGAGGGGTACACACACCCGGAGGCCGCCCTCGTCGTGCTGAAAGGATCCCTTCTCGGGCTGGCCGCCGCGCACGGCGTCGGTGTGGTGCACCGCGACTACAAGCCCGAGAACGTGCTGGTGAACTGGGACGGCCGGACCAAGCTGGTGGACTTCGGAATTTCCACGCGCACCGGCCGCCACCGGAACCTGAGTGGCACGTGTGCGTATATGCCCCCGGAGCAGTGGAAATCGGAGGCTGCCACCCCGGCCGGCGATGTGTACGCGGCGACCGCCACCCTCTACGAGTGCCTGACCGGCGTGCCCCCGTTCCCTGGTCCGGAAGTGTGGGACTTCCAGCGCCAGCACGTCGGGGACCCTGTGCCGGTGGACCGGGTGCCGGAAGAGGTGCGCGGGCTGGTCCTGCGCGGCATGGCCAAGGACCCGGCGCTGCGGCCCCCGAGCGCCCTCGACTTCCTGCGGGAACTGGAGTGGGTGGCCGAGAGCGCGTACGGAGCCGACTGGGAGGAACGCGGCCAGAACCGACTGGCCGCGGTGGCGGCGGCCCTGGTGCCGCTGGCCATCTCACGCCTGGACGCTCGTCTGGTGGGCTCCTCGGCCGAACTGGCGCAGACCGTGCTGACCGCACGGCGCCGCAGTCGGCTGCGCGGACGGGGCGATGTGCTCACCGGGGCGGCCGCCGTGGCGGTGGCGGGACTGCTGAGCCTGGTGCCCAACGGCTGGGCGGGCGGGGCCGAAGCGCACGCCGGTGCCAACACCCAGGCCGTCACTAGGCTCGACGCGCCGAAGGACACCGGTTCGGCGAAGGGGACGCGGGGCACAGGGCGGAGCCACCCGGCTGGGTCGGCCACGGACTCCGACAGGGCTGCGGCCGGCGCCCAGGACGGCGACGGTCGCACAGACAGCGGTGCCGGCATCGCGCGCGCCGATGGCGACACCGGTTCCGGCTCGGGTTCCGGCGGTACGGCCGGGGACGGCGGCACGGACTCCCGGCCACACACGGGTGTTACCGGCTCCGGCACGGACAAGGACAAGGACAGCTGGCACGGCGACACCGGGACGAAGACCGACGGCGGCACCGGCCCACAGGACGGGACCCGCAGCGGCGACACCGACACTCAAGGCCACAAGGACACCGGCACCCAGAGCGACACCGACCACAGCCACGAGAACACCACCACGGAGAACGGGACCGACCACAGCGACACGAACTCCCACGACGACGGGAACGGCGGGACGGACACCATGGGCACCGGCCACACCGGCGGTGGCGGGGGCGTGGACTCCCGCACGGGGACCATAGGCCACGCCGGATCCGAACAGGGTGGCACCACCGAAGGGAACGCGGCCGGGGGCACGGGTCACGGCCACTCGGGCGTGGGGGCCGGCGGCGGCAATCCCGGGTCGGCTGGAGGCACCGGGTCCGGCAAGGACGGGGGCACCGGCAGTGGCACCGGCGCCGGTGCCGGTTCGCCGGGCGGCTCGGGCCTCGTCTCCGGAACGTTGTCGCTCAGCACCAGCACCCAGAACGGCACCACCACCCAGAGCGGCACCGGTTCGACCTCGCCGTCGGCTGTGACCCCGCGGCAAGGGGTTCCGGTGGTCGTGAAGGGCGAGCCCCTGTGATGTCGGTCCACCGGGGTCTGTGAGAGCGAGCCGAACGGAGGGGCGAGGATGACGGACCGGGGCGAGCGCCCGGTGAGGCCATGGGAGTTACCGGATCCTGACGTGAAGCCGACCCTGCAGGACCCGGACGTGCAACCGACCATCAGGGACGTCGACGACGCCACCTACGTTCCGACCGTCCTCGACGCCCACTGGACCAGCGCCGAGCCCGAGCCGGAGCCCGCGCCCGAGTTCGAGTCCGCTCCCGAGCCCAAGCCCGCGCCCGAGTCCGACGTCCTGCGCTTCGGACCGGGCGTCCCGCCCCTGGGACTGACGGACACTGCCGTCGACGTCTGGCACCGCCCGGCGAAGCACAGGAGCCGGCAGGAGGCCCGCGGCCTCCTGCACAGGCTCCGCAGATACCGCCTGGCGGCAGCCGTCCTGGCCATCGTGCTGGCCTGGCTGTTCTGGCAACGGCACACGGCGGACCTGCGGATCACCCAGGTGACGGCGCGGATGGGCAGTGTTCTCGGATGCGGCGGAACAGCCGAGGTGGTGGCGGTTGTGAGAACCAACGGGGCGGCCGGCACGTTCACCTACGAGTGGAACCGCAGCGACGGCACCTCCTCGGGCCCACGCGAGGAACGGCTAGGCAGGGGGGAGGACGAGACGAGCCTCCGCCTACTGTGGACCTTCCACGGCAGGGGAACCGGTAAGGCGACCGCCCGGCTGGTCATCGAGTCACCCGGCCGGCTCACGGCGTCCGCGTCCTTCGCCTACACCTGCCGCTGATCCCGCACGGTCGGCGGTCGCAGCGCCGGGCGGCGCGGGGCCCGGCTCCGTCGGCCGCGCGGGTACTCCCCGGAGCGACCGGGTGTCTCAACATCGCTGGTGGCGGGCGGGAGAGTGACAGGGCTCGGGTGCTCGCGTCTCGTCCTGCTGGGCACGGCTTCTTCATCCCGTAGGGCCGCAAGACCGGACCCGGACAGCAGCGCCGGGAGGAAAGGTACGCTTCACGGTCGGCTCGGCGGCGCAGCCGCTGAGCCTGGGCGGCCGAGCTTGTTCGCCGTCAGATCCAGCGCATGCCGATCGCGGACAGCTGTTCCGCCCGCTCCGGGGACAGCGTGGCGGCCCTGCTCCGTTGGTTGCTGATCCATGCACCGAGCCGGGGCTGCCGCTCCTCGTGGTCCTCGCCGCTGCCCCCCTTCCCGTTCTCGGTGATGCGGGTCTCAGCCTGGCCGTCGGTCCACGGCGCCCGGTGCGGGTAGGGCCCCGTCACCGTCGACTACCACGTCACCGAAGGCGGCTCCTGGCGCAACTGGCTCTCCGCCGACGGCTCACGGGCCGCCCGTCTGCCCGCACCCGGCACCATGCCCGCCACCGCTGCCGTCGAGAACCCGGACGCGGCCGATGAGCCCGACGCCTCCGCCCGGGGCACGGCCAGTGAGCTGGTGGTCCTGGCCTTTTACGGCCGCATTCCAGTGGACTCCCTGAAGCTCGACGGCGACCGACGCCTCTTCGACCTGCTCCAGGCATGGGACCGGACGAGTAGAACCGGCCTGCCCGGCAGTTCCCTGTTACGACACCGGTTGCCCCTGCGAGGGCAGGTTTCCGCGGCTTCCGGCAGGAGCGACGGAGTGGAGTGCTGTTATCTTGGCGGCCAGCCACTCCAGATTTTCGTACATGCTGGGTGCGCCGTGCTCCTCTCGCTGTGCCTCGATCCAGGGCCGGTAGTTGTTCCATACGGCGATGATGAAGCCGCCCCATGCCTTGTGGATGACGTCTCGGTCGAAGGCATCCACCTCCGCGCCCACAGCCAGGAAGTTGTAGGTCGTGAGGAAAGCCGTGATCCGTTTCGTCTCTTCGTCATCGCCTGACAGTGAGCGGTTGATCCGATCGGAGATGCCCCGGTGATCACGCTCGAGAGGCATCCCATCCTCGAACAGGGCCTTCCGTAGATTCATGTTGGCTGTCAGATAGTCCATGGTCGCTTGTTTGCGGCGCCTGGCGTGATCTTGCTTTGTGTTGCGGTACAGCATGCCAAGCTGGCACACCACGATGCCCACGCCAATGAAGTTGAGGGCCAAGGACAACCACGCACGTGACATCACGGCGCAAAACCTTACGGAAGACCGGCAGATCACGGGGCTGTTTCTGACATCAATCCCTGACATGAACGTCGACGATCGCATACGTCCAACAACAGACCTAATATAAATCGCTGATGACCGATCACGACTGCGCGCCGCGGGAGCGTTCGATCCGTTCAATGTGCTTCCTGGGTACCCGGAGGTGACCTTCGCGTTCGTGGAACTGCTTTGCGGCGGCGTAGTTGAGGGCCCATTTGTCGGCCTGTGTACGGCGCGGTTTCGGTTTCTCGTCCTCGCCGGCGGGTGTGATGCCGAGGACGTGTTCGCACCTCCCCTGTTGGGCGCCTGTGAGCTTGTCCCCGGCCCAGTCGGCCCGAGCGCACCCACCGGCCAAGGTCCTCGCCCTGATGCACGAGCGCGCCCGGCGTGGTGGGCAGCGTGGCGCCGGCCTCGAGATGCTGCCGGGTGAGGTGGAAGCGCCGCTGCCATGCCGCTTCGGGGAAGGGTGTGTGCCTGCAGGCGGTGCACGGGCCGGTCTCGGACACCATCGCGCGCTGATTCTGGACGCCCGGTTGCGGATCGTGCACCGCTACGACGTCCCGGGCATCCCGTCACGCGCCCGGGTCTCGTCGACGGGGCACTTCGCCGCCTGGACGGCGTTCGTGGGCGGTGACTCGTACGCCGGCACGAACTTCTCCACGCGTGCGGCGATCGTCGACACGAGGAGTGGTGAGTCGATCCCGTCCCTGGAGGCCTTCCGGATCGTCAAGGACGGGCACACCTACCATGCGGCGGACGTCAACTTCTGGGGTGTGACCTTCGCGGGCGACGACCGCACGTTCTACGCGACGCTCGCGACCCGGGGCAGTACGTATCTGGTCGCGCGCCCGTACGGTCACTACTCTGCACGCGAACGTCGAGTGCCCGTCGCTCGCGCCCGACGGCACGCGGATCGCCTACAAGAAGCGGGTCAGGGGCCTGCCCAAGGACGCCCCTTGGCGGCTGTGCGTCCTGGACCTGCGGACCATGCGGGAGACTCCGCTGGCCGAACCATGGAGCGTGGACGACCAGCGCGACGCCCGTACGGTCGTGTACGCGCTGCCCGGTGACTACGGCGCCGATCTGTACGAGGTCCCGGCGGACGGGTCGGGAGCGGCGCGGCGGATCAGCACGGCCGCGGTGTCACCGGCGTACATCGGATGACCGCACCGTCGTCAGGCGCGTGACCCGGGCCGATTCCATGTCGTTGACCAGGGCGTGAAGACGATCACCGCTCTCGCCACGCTCACCGCCGCGGGTCTCGCGCTCGCCGCCCCCGCCCACGCCGCCGACGGCACCCACAGCCGCATCAACATCGCCGGCCGGCCCCTGTCCCCGAACAAGCTCTGCGAGACGGCCCTCGGACTCGTCCCGCTCACGGCGCCGTGGACGGGCAGCTCGGTGTACGACGCCTGCAACAACCGCCCCCACCACCCCTTTGTTCGCGCTTAATTTAAGGGCTGTCCCGAAAGTGATCTCAGACGTGCTCCTCATCGGCCATTGGCATAGATCCGTTATCCATTCAGGGTGAGGTTGTGCAGGTGGGGTGCCGAGTACGGCGTGGTGGACGCCGTCGCCCTTCAGACGGCAGTCACGCAGGATCTGACTCGAAGACGCCGACGGCCCCCGCGTCAGCTACCGTTGCGCGGGAACGCCCCGCGGCGCGCGGCTGCGGGGCGCCTTGTGGGGTTCAGTCGATCCGCTCCCCGTTGTGCGTACCGCCCTTACAGGTGTTGTCCGACAGATCGGCCGTTCCGCCGCCCGCCTTGCACTGACTAGGGGTGACGTAGGAGTGGGCACCCTGTGCGGCGGCGGTGGCGGTGGCGGCGCCTGCGAGGCCGAGTCCGGCGAGGGCTGCCGTGGCGAAGACGGCGGCGAGGATTCGACGAATACGCATTTGGTTCCCCTTTCACACGGTACTGTCACCCAAATGGCGCAACAAGACGAGCCACCCACATGGGTGAAGATCAAGCTGCCTAACCGAGGCAATCCGTCCAGGCCCTAGTCCTACTTCAACCGTCGCACCACTTGGCGACTCACGCACGCTGACGTCGATACCGCAAACGCGCTACCAGCGGCCGCCCTGCGCCAAGGGGTGTCCCGTAACCATCGGCACCACCCTCGGAGGGTTCGCCGCCTCCTGCGACGGGAGGTCGACGATCAGCCTCGGAAGGCTGAGGCTAGATTCTTCGCATGCCTTCGCATCTCAGTCATGGTGCTTCCGGAGCCCTCCGACGCTTCGCTGGATGGCTCGCCCGGCAGGGCCTCGGCGTAGTCGTGTGGCATCCGGTTTGTGATGGTCTGTCTGGTAGGTGGCTCCGGGGGCGGGGCTTCCGAGATCATGGAGTTCTTGAGGCCCCATTGCGGGGAACCGGGGTGACGCGCGGTGCGTCCGCTCAAGATTGTGGACGGACGGAAGACAGACGCCGAGAACGTGCCTGCCGCGGCGGGTGGCTGCGCAGTGGGCTGCGCCATCGCCCTGGCCGGACTGGTCGTGGGCTTCGTCGTGGGGACGACGGCCAGCAACCTGATCGCCGACGCCTGGACATACTGCTACGGTGTGGCCTGGCCCGCCGCCTACGACATGGCAGACTCCCCTCGCTTCTTCATCTTCGAGGGCCTTGGCTGGCTGCTGCTGTACTCGCTCTGCCTGCCCGTCGGCTTCTGGCTGGCCCGTCGGCTGCTGAGCGGACGCGGCACGCAGCTGCGGCTCGGCGCCTCGTTGTTGGCCTCCTCGCTGCTGCTGACGGGGGTCTTGGCCACGGATCTGATGCTCAACATCTCGGCGCGGGATGGTATGTACCAGCAGGCGCGCTGCCCGCAGGGCCTCCCGCCTTGGTGGCCTGGCTGGCTGCTGGCTCGTCGGGCGCCGAATCCGTGCGGCAGCGGCCCGTGTCTGGGGGCGGGGCGGTGAATCGCGGCCGACCGTTCTGAACGCGAGCATGACCGCCGGGCCATGCCGCAGGGCTTCGGCGCGGTTGGCAGGCCTTCGCTTTCCGATCATGTGAGGGCGAGGAGTGCGAGGGGTCGGCGGGGGCCGCGCGCGTTGCGGCGGAGGCCGGCGGCGATATTCGTGAGGCCGGCCAGTCGCAGAGCCCCGACTGCGAGGTTGCGCCAGGTAGCCATCGCACGGGGCGCGTTGCCGGTCCGCAACTGAGAGGCGTCCTCAGCGAAGGTCGTGTCGCGGACGTGGTGCAGGGCCTCGATCTTCCAGTGGTCGCGGATCAGCTGTGCGAGCCGGGCGGGGGCGGCTTGTTCGGCAATCAGGCTGGTGACTGCGTAGATGGTGGTGATGGTGGTCTTGCCGGTCTTCCGGTCGGTGCGGCGGCGCTTGGTCTGGACTGCCTGTCGGGCGCCGGGGAAAAGCAGGTTGTTGACGGTGGCGACCTTGATCCGGCGGATCTCGGAGCGTCCGTGGCCGGTGTCACGGGTGCGGCCCTGGAGCGGGATGTCCTTCCAGGGCAGGGACTTGAGCTGCTTGCGCAGCTTCTTCTGGTTTCCCTTGACGATCGCAATGTAGTGCGCCCGGCGACCGAGGAGGTAGCCGGCGTGCTCGCGTTGCGTGTGCAACGCGTCGCTGGTGACGACCACTCCGGCGAGGTCGGCGACGGTGTCCAGCAGCGGCTGGAAGCAGGTGGTCTCTCCAGTCTTCTCCCCGACGTCGAGCTGGGCCAGGACCACGCCGGTTGTGTGCTCAACGGCGGCGAGCAGGTGGATCTTCCGCCCCTGGGCCTTCGCCGCGCCGCGCAGGGACTTGCCGTCCACGGACAGTCCGCGCAGTCCGGACTGTGCGGGTAGACGGTCGGCGAGCCAGCTGCCTACCGCACGATCCAGGGCGTCGCTGTCGATACGCGCGAGGAGCCGGCGGACCGTCGCCTCGGCGGGGACCAGTCGCCTTGGAAGCACCGGGTCGGCGCGCACGCCGAGCCGATCCAGCACGTGCGGTGGCGCGTCCGAGATCCACTCGCCGACCGCCAGCAGGGAGGTTGCCCCGGCCAGCACCGCGCACGCCGTCAGCGCGAGGACGACCGCCAACGTGTGCCGCACGCCGCGCGGATCGCGTGGGTCCGGCACCTTGGCCAGCCGCTTCAGCAGGCCCGGCACCTCCTCGGGCCCGACGCCGGGTTGCTCGCGGAGCTGGTCAAGGACAGGTGGGATCGGCGATGATGCGTCGGCAGGCACGGTCTTCCAGGCAGGTCACGGGGCGTCGAGAACTCCATGATCTTGGAAGCCGTGCCTGTCTTGCTGCCCTACCACCCCAACGAACCGTCACGAACGGGACGGCGGCCGACTACGCCGCAACCCTGGCTCGACAGGGGGTCGGTAGGCCACCCGATGCCGGAAGGAATCGACTACTGGCAGGAGTTGCGTGAGTCGCCCTCCCAAATGGAGATCTGTATCGCGATCTTCGCCAACGTCCTCGAACTGGATGAGCAGGGAGAACCGGTCAACGAGAAGCACGCGGAGCGTCGGGCTGCAGCCTGGCTCTACCGATACTGCACCGGGGAACTGCCCCCGGGGGAGCCGGACATCGAGCCGTGGGAATGCCAGCTTCATTGACCGTTGACGTGCGATGTCATTCGAGTAAGGCAGGACCTGCCCACCCCCCGGCCCTCGATCCACTGCGCGGTGGGGGTTATCCGGCAAGCGAGGTTGTGCATGCGGGTACCGGAAGCTGGGACGGGACGGTGCGGGTGTGGGACCTGACCGCCGGGCGCCCCGTCGGCGCCCCCCTCATCAGCCACACCGACGAGGTGCGAGCGGTGGCGACGGGAGTGGCGGACGGCCGTCCGATCGCCGCCAGCGGCAGCCGGAACGGGACCGTGCGGGTGTGGGACCTGACCACCGGCCGTCCCACCGGACATCCCTTGGTGTTCCCCGCGCCCGTCCATGCGGTGAAACTCACCCCGGACGGCCGACTGCTGGTGGGCTTCGGCTGGGAGGTCGCGGTCCTGACCCCGGTCACGCAGCCCCCGCAGCGGGACGACGACCTGAACGCGATGCACCGTCGCATACATCGTCGCACCGCGGGTGCCCGAGCGTGAGCAGGGCCTGGCGGCCTGCGGACAGGCGTCGCCATCGACTGCCGATCTCACGACGGCGCCGGCGCAGGTGACGCCCGAGGAGCCGCAGGGTCGAACTGGACAGGTCGATCCCGGACGGGTGGACAAGCACGGAAGCTCCTGGTGGACAACGGGTGATCTTGGTTGTGAACCCGTCTACCACGAGCTTCACTTCCTTGTACCGCCCTCCGCGACCAACCCGGCGCCTCCATCACGAGGTTGGAAAAGGCTCACTCTTCAGGAACGTGTCGCCTTCCGCTCCCTTCTCTGCTTTAGGTAAGGACTCGCTAAATTGGTGTAATGTGAAACCAGTTGAACGGCGTGCAGGGTGCCGGTGTGAGATCCGTTGGCGTTTTGTGCGTGTTGTTCAATGTTTGTGACGCTACGTCTTCACCTCATCGTGAAATTGCCATGCAGGTTCCGTGAACTGTCTATGAGGACGGTCACGTTGTCTCCAGAGCTGACGCTGTTTTAGGGTCTCCGTCGACCACTTATTTTTGTTTTACATCTGTGCAGGGGGGGCTGCAGATGTTGTTTCGTCATGTCGTCGCCCGTGCCTGGAAGGGAATTCGGGTGACTCCTCGTATGCGCAGGATGTTCCCGGTCGCGGG
>NZ_JBEYYJ010000061.1:0-14271 GCF_040645475.1 Streptomyces sp. NPDC046759
ACGGTAATGGTTCGCGGGTTAACCTTTCCGGTCGCGGCACTAGCAGGGGCGAAGGCCCCGCCCGGAGACCGGACGGGGCCCTCAGAGAGCCGTGCGACGCGCTCAGTCCTCGTACGCGTCCAGCGGCGGGCAGGAGCACACCAGGTTGCGGTCGCCGAAGGCCTGGTCGATGCGGCGCACCGGCGGCCAGTACTTGTCGGCGGCCGAGACGCCGGCCGGAAATACGGCCTCCTCGCGGCTGTAGTCGTGCGCCCACTCACCGCCGAGCGCGGCGGCGGTGTGCGGGGCGTTCCGCAGCGGGTTGTCCTCCGCCGGCCACTCGCCCGTACCGACCTTCTCGATCTCCGCGCGTATGGCGATCATCGCATCGCAGAAGCGGTCCAGCTCGGTGATGTCCTCGGACTCGGTCGGCTCGATCATGAGCGTGCCGGCCACCGGGAAGGACATGGTCGGCGCGTGGAAGCCGTAGTCGATCAGACGCTTGGCCACGTCGTCCACGCTCACGCCGGTGGCCTTGGTCAGCGGGCGCAGGTCGACGATGCACTCGTGCGCGACCAGGCCGCCGGGGCCGGTGTACAGGACCGGGTAGTGCGGCTCCAGGCGCTTGGCGATGTAGTTCGCCGAGAGCACGGCCACCTGCGTGGCCCGCTTCAGACCTTCGCCGCCCATCAGACGCACGTACGTCCACGAGATCGGCAGGATGCCCGCGGAGCCCCAGGGAGCGGCCGAGATCGGGCCGACGCCCGTCTCCGGGCCCGCCGCCGGCTGCAGCGGGTGGTTCGGCAGGTACGGCGCCAGGTGCGAGCGAACCCCGACCGGGCCGACGCCGGGCCCGCCGCCGCCGTGCGGGATGCAGAAGGTCTTGTGCAGGTTCAGGTGCGAGACGTCACCGCCGAAGTGGCCCGGCTTCGCCAGGCCGACCAGGGCGTTGAGGTTGGCGCCGTCGACGTACACCTGGCCGCCCGCCTCGTGCACCTGGGCGCAGATGTCGGCGACGTGCTCCTCGAACACACCGTGCGTGGACGGGTAGGTGATCATCAGCACCGACAGCTCGTCGCGGTACTGCTCGATCTTCGCGCGCAGGTCGTCGACGTCGATCTCGCCGTCCTCGGCGGTCCTGACCACGACGACCTTCATCCCGGCCATCACGGCGCTGGCCGCGTTGGTGCCGTGCGCGGAGGACGGGATCAGGCAGACGGTCCGCTGCTCGTCGCCGTTGGCGCGGTGGTAGCCGCGTACGGCCAGCAGACCGGCCAGCTCGCCCTGCGAACCGGCGTTCGGCTGGAGGGAGACCTTGTCGTAGCCGGTGACCTCGGCGAGACGTTCCTCCAGCTCCCGGATGAGCGTGAGATAGCCCTTGGCCTGCTCGGCCGGGGCGAACGGGTGCAGCTGGCCGAACTCGGGCCAGGTGACCGGCTCCATCTCCGTGGTCGCGTTGAGCTTCATGGTGCAGGAGCCCAGCGGGATCATGCCGCGGTCGAGCGCGTAGTCGCGGTCGGCCAGCCTGCGCAGGTAGCGCAGCATCGCGGTCTCGGAACGGTGCTGGTGGAAGACCGGGTGGGTGAGGTAGGCGTCGGTGCGCAGCAGCCCCTCGGGGAGGGTGTCCTCGGCGGTCGCGTCCAGCTCCTCGATGTCGCCCTCGACGCCGAAGGCGGACCACACGGCGGCCAGCTGGGCCCGCCCGGTGGTCTCGTCGCAGGAGGCGGAGACGTGGTCCGCGTCGACCAGATGGAGGTTGACGCCGTTCTGCCGGGCGGCGGCGACGACCTCGGCGGCCCTGCCCGGCACACGCGCGGTGACGGTGTCGAAGAAGGCGCCGTGGACGGTCTCCACGCCGCCGGCCCTCAGGCCCGCGGCGAGGATCGTGGCGTACCGGTGCGTCCGCCGGGCGATGGTCCGGAGCCCCTCCGGCCCGTGGTAGACGGCGTACATGCCCGCCATCACCGCGAGCAGCACCTGCGCGGTGCAGATGTTGCTGGTGGCCTTCTCGCGGCGGATGTGCTGCTCACGGGTCTGCAGGGCGAGCCGGTAGGCCTTGTTGCCGTCCGCGTCGACGGAGACGCCCACGAGCCGGCCGGGCAGGCTGCGCGCGAACTTCTCGTGCACCGCCATGTAGCCGGCGTGCGGACCGCCGAAGCCCATCGGCACGCCGAAGCGCTGGGTGGTGCCGACGGCGATGTCCGCGCCCAGCTCGCCCGGCGAGGTCAGCAGGGTCAGCGCGAGCAGGTCGGCGGCGACGGTGACCAGGGCGCCCAGCTCGTGCGCCTGGTCGATGACCGGCTTGATGTCGCGTACGGCACCGGAGGCGCCCGGGTACTGGATCAGCACGCCGTTGATCTCGCGCCCGGCGACCTCGGCCGGAATGCCCTCGCTGAGGTCGGCGACGACGACCTCGACACCGGTCGGTTCGGCGCGGGTCTGGATGACGGCGACGGTCTGCGGCAGCGCGTCCGCGTCGATCAGGAACAGGCCCTTCTTGTTCCTGCCCATGCGCCGGGACAGTGCCATCGCCTCGGCGGCGGCCGTGCCCTCGTCCAGGAGCGAGGCGCCGGAGGTGGGCAGACCGGTGAGGTCGGCGACGACGGTCTGGAAGTTCAGCAGGGCTTCGAGGCGTCCCTGGGAGATCTCCGGCTGGTAGGGCGTGTAGGCCGTGTACCAGGCCGGGTTCTCCATGACGTTGCGCAGGATGACGGGCGGCGTGAAGGTCCCGTAGTACCCAAGGCCGATCATGGAATCGAGGACCTGGTTGCGGTCGGCGAGCGAGCGCAGCTCGGCGAGCACCTCGGCCTCGGTACGGGCGCCCGGCAGGTCGAGGGCGTCGGCATTCTTGATCACATCCGGGACCGCCGCGGCGGTCAGCTCGTCCAGCGAGCCGTAGCCGACCTGCGCGAGCATCTTGGCCCGCGCCTCCTGGTCGGGCCCGATGTGGCGCTGCTCGAAGGGGATGCCCGCTTCGAGCTCCGAGAGCGGAATGCGGTGGGCGGTCATTGCGGAGGCCTCCTGGTCTGACGCGACCTTCGAAGGGCACCACGGCACGGGTGCCCCGACGGCCTCCCCCTCTGTCATCTCAACCTGAGAGCTTCACCGGACGCCCTGAGGGACGCCGGCTTTCACCGTCGGTGAGAGCGGAAGCCGTCGACACCCGCCCTGCTTTCCAGAGTGACCTCGTCCGTGCGGTACGTGAGCCTGAGAGATTCCGGGGAGGATTTGCTCCTTCGGCGCCTCCGAAGGATCGGAGGACTCTCCCGCACGGGGTCAGCAGCCGCTGTCAGCCTACCAGCGGGGTCAACGCCCGAGTCCTCGAGTGGCCGCCTCCTTGAATGTGCTCTTTCGTAGTGCTTACGGATGTATTGCGACCACGTGGAGGGAGAGGGACCGTGCAGACCGACATCGATCCGCGCAACCTGATCGGCCGCAAGGCGTTCGGCCGCGACGGCACCAAGATCGGTACCGTCGACGAGGTCTACCTCGACGACGCGACCGGCGTGCCGAGGTGGGCGGCCATACGCACCGGCCTGTTCTCCCGCGACGCCTTCGTCCCCCTGGAACCGAGCGAACTGGTGGAGGGTGCTCTCCACGTTCCGTTCGAACGCGCCCTGATCAAGGACGCCCCCGACTTCGGCGTGGGCCGCCACCTCTCCCCCGAACAGGAACTCCAGCTCTACCACCACTACGGCCTCGACGTCGGATCGCCGCCCTCCGTACCGGACCACGACTTCGGCAAGCTGGCGGGCTCGGAGGAGACGTGACCGAGACGGGCGATCGGGTGGGGAGAATCCACGACCAGCGGCAAGGGGTCAGCGGCCTCCAGCGCGGCGTCCCCGACAGAAAACGTCCGCACCCGCCCCGGAGTGGACTGCGGCGTCTCGAACCGCACCGTGACCCGCCCCAGCCCGCTCCCCTGCACCCACCCGTGTCCGTACTCGGCGTGCCGCACGTCCTGCCCGGCGCGCCAGTGCCGCTCGACGCGCTCCGGCCGCTCCACGACGACCTCGGCCACCGCCTCCTCCGGCGCCGGGGCCGCCCGCGACGGCAACGCCTGCGCGAACAGGTCCTCCTGGGTGTAGTCGGCCAGGCCCGAGACACCCACCCCCAGCAGCCGCACCCCGCCCGTGGTGTCCACGGAGTCCAGCAGCCGCGCGGCCGCCTCCCGTACGACCGCCTGATCGTCCGTGGGCCCTCTGAGCGTTTCCGAGCGGGTCAGTGTCGAGAAGTCGTACCTGCGCACCTTCAGCACGATGGTCCGCCCCGACAGACCGGCCTCGCGCAGCCTCCCCACACACCGGTCGGCGAGCCGCTGCACCTCCAGGCCGATCCGCAGCCGCTCGTGGATGTCCACGTCGTAGGTGTCCTCGACCGACACCGACTTCGCCTCTCGCTCGGCCACCACGGGCCGCTCGTCGTGGGCCAGCGCCATGGCGTACAGCGCGTGCCCGTGGGCCTTGCCCAGCAGGCGAACCAGTTCGTCCTCGCCCGCCTCGGCCAGTTCCCCGACCGTGGTGATCCCCGCTCTGCGCAGATGGTCCCCGGTGGCCGGCCCGACCCCCGGCAGGGTCCGCACCGGCATCGGCCCGAGCAGGGACCGCTCCGACCCGGGTTCGATCAGCACCAGGCCGTCCGGCTTGGCCTGCTCGGAGGCGATCTTGGCGAGCATCTTGGAGGCGGCGAGCCCCACCGAGCCGGTGAGACCGGTGACCGCTCGGATGTCCGCGCGCAGTCTGCTCCCGGCCAGCCGTGCCGACGCCTCGTCCCAGGCCGTCCCGCCGGCCTCCAGGTCCACGAACGCCTCGTCCAGGCTGAGCGGCTCCACCAGCGGTGACAGCTCCCGCAGCAGCGCCATCACCTGCTCGCTGATCGCCCGGTAGAGGGTGAAGCGCGGCACCAGATACGCGGCGTTGGGTGCCAGCCGGCGCGCCTGGGCCATGGGCATGGCCGAGTGGACCCCGAAGACCCGCGCCTCGTACGACGCGGTGGCCACCACCCCGCGCGGTCCGAGCCCGCCCACGACGACCGCCTTCCCGCGCAGGCTCGGCTTGGATGCCTGCTCCACGGAGGCGTAGAAGGCATCCATGTCGAGATGCAGGATGGTGGGCGCGTTTCTCACATCTCCGATGCTGCACCACGGCACTGACAACGCACGGCCCGGGAAGAGCGACCGGCTTCAGATCACACGGCCGGTGTCACAGGACACCGCCGCCCCCCGATGCCACACGGCGTCCGCAGACCGCACGGCCGGCGACGACCGCCTCGGGCGCGGCAGTTCGTAGCGCCCGTGGTTCCAGGACCGGTGGGACCAGGACCAGTGAGCCGCGGACCCGCGGCAGGCGCGGACCGGTGTCAGACCGCCCGGTTGCGGCGTCGCGCCAGCTCGTCCGCGGGGTTGAGCCCGACCAGGGTCTCACCGGTGTCGACGCGCTCACCGTGCAGCTGGGAGAGCGCGCTTTCCACATCCCGCCACACCACACCGACGGCAATCCCGAAGATGCCCTGCCCGCCCTGGAGCAGGGCGTGGACCTCGTCCGGCGAGGTGCACTCGTACACCGTCGCGCCATCGCTCATGAGCGTCATCCGCTCCAGGTCGCGGAAACCGCGTTCCCTGAGGTGCTGCACGGCCGAGCGGATGTTCTGCAGCGAGACCCCGGTGTCCAGGAACCGCTTGACGATCTTCAGGACGACGACGTCCCGGAAGCTGTACAGCCGCTGCGTGCCCGACCCGTAGGCGGGCCGCACGCTCGGCTCGACGAGGCCCGTGCGGGCCCAGTAGTCGAGCTGCCGGTAGGTGATACCCGCGGCCGCGCAGGCCGTGGGCCCCCGGTAGCCGATCTGCTCGGATGTCACGGACGCCGCCCCTCCGCCGTTCGGCACCACCGTCGGCCGCTGCGGAGCGTGATCCACCGCGCTGCTGTGAACCGGGTACGGCCCGTTCTCCCCGAAACCGCGCACGGGAGCACCCCCAGCCGTACCGTCGCCGCTGGTTCTCACGCCGACCTCCGTCCTTGACCTGCCTTCACGACGGTAGGCAGTCACCAGGGGTGCGTCAACGATCGCCACACTCGGCACGCCGAGTGATAATCACCCTAAGAGTGGTTTCCCGTGCCCCACCGCGGGGAAAGGCTAGCCGAATGCGTTCACGGGAGGCCGCAGGACGCTCTTCATGGCCGGTGGCAATTGCCCGTACAGGGCGCCGCGCGCACCGGCTCGTCGCGGTCACTGGCTGCTTGTGCCGAAGTCCTCGGGCGAGATCTGGTCCAGGAACTCGCGGAACTTCTCCACCTCGTCCTCCTGCTCGTCCGGAATGGCGATGCCGGCGTCGTCCAGCACCGTGTCACTGCCGTAGATCGGCGTACCGGTGCGCAGGGCCAGCGCTATGGCATCGGAGGGACGGGCACTGACCTCGACCCCGCTGGCGAAGACCAGCTCCGCGTAGAAGACACCCTCACGCAGGTCGGTGATGCGTACTTCGGTCAGCTCCTGGCCGACGGCTTCCAGCACGTCCTTGAACAGGTCGTGGGTCAGCGGCCTCGCGGGGGCCATGCCCTGCTGGGCGAACGCAATCGCCGTCGCCTCCCCCGGCCCGATCCAGATGGGGAGGTAACGGTCGCCTCCCACTTCGCGCAGGAGCACGATCGGTTGGTTGGAGGGCATTTCGACCCGGACACCTACGACATCGAGCTCGTTCACACAGCAACCCTAGGCCGTGCTCGGGACGTTTGGGTAGTCGGGCCGGGAACAGGTGCCCGATCCGGCCGCCGGCACCGCCCGGCGATCAGGGCAGCCGTACCCCGAGAGCGGTCTTCACCAGTGCCGCGTGGAGCTTCACCGTGAGCGCCGCCAGCTCCTTGGTACGGGCCTCGGCATGTGCCCTGGTCTGCGGGTTGCGGTGACGCTTGAGCGGGGCCACCACCTGATCGACGAGTCCGGCCTCACGGTCGGCGGCGGCCTTCATCACCCGAAGGTGGCGCGGCTCGATGCCGAACCGGCCCAGCTCGGCGACCAGCGAGACGACGGTGACCGCCTCGGCGTCGTACGCCCCGTCCTCCAGGGGAGCGATGAGTCCGTACGACTCCCACTCCCGCAGCTCACCGTCGTCGATCTCCGCGGCCGCCAGCAGTTCGGCCCGGCCCACCCGGGCCACCGCCGGCGTCCCGGGCGGCTCCGGAACGTCCTCCCCGGTGCGCTGACGCCCCACGACGGGCAGCTGGACGGCCTCGCCCCGCCCGACGGCATCCAGATGCTCGCGGATCACTTTGAGCGGCAGATAGTGGTCCCGCTGCATCCTCAGCACCTGAGCCAGGCGGTCCACGTCCGCGGTACTGAACTTGCGGTACCCCGATGGGGTCCGCTGCGGCTCGATGAGACCCTCTGACTCCAGGAAACGGATCTTGGAGATGGTGACTTCGGGGAACTCGTCGCGCAGCACGTTCAGCACCGTGCCGATGCTCATCAGCCCACTGTCCCTGGCGGCGGTACCGCTTCGGGCACCGCCGCTCGGTGTTTGAAGCATGGACCTTCCCTGGGAGTTCCCCCGGACGCCGGTCCGGGGGCGGGTCAGATGCCCTGACGGCTCGCGTAGAACACCAGCCGGTACTTGCCGATCTGCACCTCGTCACCGTTCGCCAGGGCGACCTGGTCGATCCGCTCGCGGTTGACGTAGGTGCCGTTCAGGCTGCCCACATCGGCCACGGTGAACGAGCCGTCCGAGGCGCGCCGGAACTCCACGTGCCGACGCGAGACGGTGACGTCGTCCAGGAAGATGTCGCTCTGCGGATGACGGCCGGCCGTGGTCAGGTCGCTGTCCAGCAGGAAGCGGCTGCCCGAGTTCGGTCCCCTGCGCACGACCAGCAGCGCCGAGCCCATCGGCAGCGCGTCCACCGCGGCCTGCGCCTCCGGCGAGAGCATCGGCATCTGGGTCTGGCCGGTGACCTCCGCGTCGTAGGCCTCGATCCCGGAGATGGAGATCGTGGACGTCGTCTCGGCGGCACGCTCCGGCGTCACTCCCGGGCGCAGCGGCGCACCGCAGTTGGAGCAGAAGCGGGCGTTCTCCGCGTTGCGGTTACCGCACCTCGTACACACCAGGACCGACATGGACGGATCCTCCTGCGGCTGCCCCGCCGGGGCGTTGGACGCGTACGGACCGGGGGCGTACCCCCCGCCCGCACCTGAGGTTGACGGTTGCCCGAAACCTATGCCGCCGGACTGGGCAGGGTCAACCGACGCCCCGCCCTGACCTCCGGAAATGTCACCGCCCGGACCAGCGACCTGGTCCCGGAACAGCGGGCGCCGGCCCTCCGCGTCAGGCTGCGCGCGGTGCCGAGCGGTCGCGTTGTCGCTGCCCTCTCGCGCACTCTTGCCGAACAACTTCGCAAACAACTTCACGGGCGATTCCCCTTGACCGAAACAGACCCGCCCGTGGGGCAGGACGAACCCTGATTACCTACACCGGCAGAGCCGGACATTCTCACAACGTCCGTATCCACCAGACAGTTTCCACCACGCGCCACCCCTTCGGTGCGCCGACCCCCCGCAACCTCATGCCCCTGCCGGACGGCCCCCATGCACCGCCGGTTCACTGGGAGGACGACCGAGCGTAGTGAGGCTGCTTCGCCTGTCGCAAGGCATCCACGACGATCTTGTCAGGCTCCGCGACCCTCACCGTGGCCTGCTCCTTCTCCAACGTCTGCACCACGCCTCCCGGGATGTTCAACGCCGGCTCCAGGTCCTGCGGCTTGCCGATGACCTGGAAACGATAGGGGGCGTTGATCTTGTTCCCGTCGACGCTGACGCTCGTGCCCGAGTCCGTGAAGTAGGTGCTCGCGATCACACGGACCCCATTGACCTCGATCGCCTCGGCACCGGCCGCGCGCAACTCCTGGATCGCGTCGAGCAGCATGTCCGCCTTGACCGTCCCCTTCGTGTCCTCGATCGTCATCGTGATACCGGGGCCCTGTGCCGCCACGGTGCCCGCCAGGATGCCGAGTTGCCTCTCCTTCTCGGCCGTCTGCTTGCGAGCCTCCGCGGCCTGGTCGGAACTGCTCTGCAACTCCTGGCGCTGCTTTTCGAGCCCCTGCCTCTCGTCCTCAAGACGCTGAGTACGCGAATCCAGTTCATCGAGGATGCGAACAAGATCTTCCTGACGCGCGCCACGCAGCGCGCTGTCGCTGTTGCTGTTCGACGCCACCTGCACGGCCAGGCCGAAGCCGAGGCCGAACAGCAGCAGCGCCACGATGAGTTGGGCCCGGGTGACCCGCGGCGGCCACAGCCCCTTGACGAGCCGCTGCCGGCCGGTCAGCGGCTCTTCGGCCTGTTGCGCGGCTGTCGGCGCGTCCGGTGCCGGGGCGGGCTCCTCCTGGGGCAGTTCCTTGCGCAGCCTGTTCACCGGCTTCTCCGGCTGCTCGGACTTCTCCGGCTTCTCGGGCTGCTGCGGCCGCTCGTTCCGCTCGTTCTGCTCGTTCTGCTCGCTCATCGGTATCACGCCCGGAACACGTGCCGCCGGATCGCCGCGGCGTTGGAGAAGATCCGGATGCCGAGGACCACCACGACACCCGTCGACAGCTGCGCGCCCACACCCAACTTGTCGCCGAGGAAAACGATCAGGGCCGCGACGACCACGTTCGACAGGAACGACACCACGAACACCTTGTCGTCGAAGATGCCGTCGAGCATGGCGCGCAGACCGCCGAACACGGCGTCCAGCGCAGCTACGACGGCGATCGGCAGATAAGGCTCGACGACCGCCGGAACCTCGGGCCGGACCAACAGGCCGGCCACCACTCCCACGACGAGGCCCAGTACGGCGATCACGATGTGCCCTTCTCAGTCTTCTCGGTGCTCGGCTGTGCAGTACGTACGATCACGCTCGGTGCGGCGGGCACCCGTACGTCACCCTCCGTGGAGATGGTGGCGCGGATGCCGAAGTTCTGCTCCAGGGCGTGCAGGTACAGGCCGTCGGCGCTGTTCTGGAAGCTGGTGCTCAGCCGTTGCCCGTCCCCCACCGCCAGCACCGTGTACGGCGGCACCAGCGGCCTGTTGTCGACCAGTATCGCGTCCCCCGCAGCCCTGATCGCGGACAGGGCGGTCAGCCGCTGCCCGTTGACGGAGACGGCCTCCGCGCCGGACTGCCACAGCCCGTTGACGACGCGCTGCATGTCCCGGTCACGGACCCGGCCGGTGTCGGAGAACCCCGACGTCTCGCGCGGGTTGGTGCCGTCACCGCCGGTGCTGGCCTCCTTGGCGTCGTTCACGACGAGCTTGACGCCCGGCCCGTGGACCGCGGTGGCGCCCGACAGAACGCCCACCAGATCCACCTGCGCGCTGCCGCCGCTCGACTTCAGCGCCACCCGCTGGCGGGCGCTCACGTCGTCCCGGAGCTTGTCGACGCTGTGCTCCAGCTTGTCCGCGTTCGCCGTCTCGCTGTCCACCCGGTCGATGAGTTCCTGGCGCTCCTTGGCCACCACGGGCGCCGCGGCCCGCGTCTGCGCCGCCCCGACGGTCACGACCAGCGCCGCGAGGACGAGCCCGGCCGCGAGACCGAGCTTCGCACTCAGCGTCTTGGGCAGGCCACCCTCGCCCTGGGTCTTCCTCCGGGCGGCGGCCTCGGCGTACCCGTCGTCGAGGCTGTGGTCCATGACGTTGGTGATCAACGACATGGAGGCGTCCGGGCGCTGCGCCCGCGGGGGGCTGCTCCGAACGGGGGGTTGCTGCGGCATGCCGCACATCGTCGCATGTCGCGAGCAGTACCTCCGAATGGCCCCACCCACGTGCCGGACAGGCCCCCTCGGGGACACCTGTCCGACACGCGCGCGTGCATGGGTTTTTGCCGTTCGGTGGCACCTCTCCCCTTACTGCCGCTTTACCTTCCGGCGCTGTCCACGACGGCGGACCACTCGTCCAGCAGGGCCTGCGCCGATGCGTCGTCGGGCCCCTCGGCCCACAGATGGGTGACGGCCTCGGCCGGGTCGGGCAGCACCATCACCCAGCGCCCGTCCGTCTCCACCACCCGCACACCATCGGTCGTGTCGACAAAGCGATCCCCCGCGGCTTCGACCACCCGCCGCATGACCAGGCCCTTGACGGCCCACGGCGTGGCCAGGTCCCGCTTGAGGACATGCGCCCGCGGGATCCGTGCGTCGATCTGGCTCAGCGTGAGCTGCGTACGCGCCACCAGGCCGATCAGCCGTACGAAGGCCGCCGTACCGTCGTAGACGCTGCTGAACTCGGGGACGATGAACCCGCCCTTGCCGTCGCCGCCGAAGATCGTTCCTTCCTCGCCGCCCACGCGCGTGAGGTCGTCGGGCGAGGTCGTCGTCCACTCGACCTGGGTGCCGTGGTAGGCGGCGACCTGCTCGGCGATCCGGGTCGTGGTCACCGGCAGCGCCACCCGGCCGCTGCGCCGCTCCGCGGCCACCAGGTCCAGCATCACCAGCAGCGCACGATCGTCCTCGATGATCCGGCCCTTTTCGTCCACGAGCGACAGACGCTCGCCGACGGGGTCGAAGCGCACACCGAACGCGGCCCCGGAGGACGCCACTATCTCGCCCAGCCGGACCAGGCCGCCGCGCCGCATCTCCCTCGTCTCCGTGGGCCGGGACTCGTCCAGACCGGGATTGATGGTCAGGGAATCCACGCCGAGCTTGCCGAGCAGGCTGGGCAGCACCAGCCCCGCGCTGCCGTTGGAGGCGTCGACGACGACCTTCAGACCGGCTTCGGCGATCCCGGTCGTGTCCACGTTCCGCAGCAGCGACCCCGTGTACGAGTCGAAGACGCTGGCCGGGAAGTACAGGTCGCCGATCTCGCCGGGGAACGCCCGCCGGTACTCCTGCCGTGCGAACACCCGGTCCAGTTTGCGCTGGCTGCCCTGGGACAGGTCGGCGCCGTTGCCGTCGAAGAACATGATGTCGACCGAGTCCGGTACACCGGGGGAGGTCCGGATCATGATGCCGCCGGCACTGCCGCGCGCCGTCTGCTGCCGGGCCACGGGCAGCGGCACGTTCTCCAGGTCGCGTACGTCGATGGCGCTGGCCTGCAGCGCGGAGATGACCGCCCGCTTGAGCGCACGGGCACCTCGGGAGTGGTCGCGGGCCGTGGTGACCGTGGAGCCCTTCTTGAGGGTGGTCGCGTAGGCACCGGCCAGCCGCACGGCCAGTTCCGGGGTGATCTCCACGTTCAGGATGCCGGACACACCACGGGCACCGAACAGATGGGCCTGTCCCCGCGACTCCCAGATGACGGAGGTGTTGACGAAGGCACCGGCCTCGATGGTCTTGAACGGATAGACCCGGACGTTTCCCTGAACGATCGATTCTTCACCGATCAGGCACTCGTCACCGATGACCGCGCCGTCCTCGATGCGCGCCGCGCGCATGATGTCGGTGTTCTTGCCGACGACACAGCCGCGCAGATTGCTGTGCTGCCCGACGTACACGTTGTCGTGCACGACGGCCCTGTGCAGAAAGGCACCGCTCTTGACGACGACGTTCGAGCCGACGACCGTGTGCTCGCGAATCTCCGCGCCGGCTTCGACCTTCGCGTAGTCGCCGATGTACAACGGTCCACGCAGTACGGCATCGGGATGCACCTCGGCACCTTCCGCCACCCACACACCCGGCGAGATCTCGAAGCCGTCGATGTCGACGTTGACCTTGCCCTCGAGGACATCGGCCTGGGCCTTCACATAGCTCTCGTGAGTGCCGACGTCCTCCCAGTAGCCCTCGGCGACGTAGCCGAAGATCGGCTTGCCTTCCTTCATCAGCTGCGGGAAGACGTCACCGGACCAGTCGACCGGAACGTCGGGTTCGACGTAGTCGAACACCTCGGGCTCCATGACATAGATGCCCGTGTTGACCGTGTCGGAGAAGACCTGCCCCCAGGTCGGCTTCTCCAGGAAACGCTCGACCTTGCCTTCCTCGTCGACGATGGTGATGCCGAACTCCAGTGGATTGGGCACCCGGGTCAGACAGACCGTGACGAGCGCGCCCTTCTCCTTGTGGAAATTGATCAGCTCCGTGAGGTCGAAGTCGGTCAGGGCATCACCGGAAATGACGAGGAAGGCATCGTCCTTCAACGCCTCTTCGGCGTTCTTGACGCTTCCGGCGGTACCGAGTGGCTTCTCCTCGTTGGCATAGGTGAGCTCCATTCCGAGCTCTTCACCGTCGCCGAAGTAGTTCTTGACGAGTGATGCCAGGAACTGGACGGTGACAACGGTCTCGGTGAGCCCGTGCCTTTTGAGCAGCCGTAGCACGTGCTCCATGATCGGGCGGTTGGCCACGGGCAGGAGCGGCTTGGGCATGCTAGAGGTCATAGGGCGCAGGCGCGTGCCTTCGCCCCCGGCCATCACGACGGCCTTCATGTCGGAAGCGTCCTCCTCCAAGAGACGACGGTCTAGCCGACTTCACCCGTCCAGATTGTCCCGCACTTTTCCACCGCGGGCCATCGTGGCGTTACGTGCGGACAATCGCCGAGCTCAATCGGCCATGGCGTCCGCACGAACCAATCGGCGGACTTGTACCACGTAGAGCACTCCTGCCCACCAGTAGAGGGTTGTACCCCACCCGGCGAACGCCCATCCGAAAATTGCGGCGAGTGACGCGATCCAACCGTGTCCGTCGCTGAGGAGCAGGAGCGGGAAGGCGTACATCAGGTTGAACGTGGCGGCTTTCCCGAGGAAGTTCACCTGCGGCGGCGGATAGCCGTGCCGCCGGAGGATGCCCACCATCACCAGCAGCATCAGTTCCCTCGCGAGCAGGAGGGCGGTCAGCCAGATCGGGAGGATCTCCCGCCACGTGAGTCCCACCAGCGTGGACAGGACGTACAGGCGGTCGGCCGCGGGATCGAGGAGCCGGCCGAGGCTGCTGATCTGATTCCAGCGCCGGGCGAGCTTGCCGTCCAGGTAGTCACTGACCCCGCTGAAAGCCAGCACGAGGAGAGCCCAGCCGTCGCTCTTCGGACCACCGAACTCCGGCCTGAGGATCAGCCACAGGAAGAGGGGTACGCCGACGAGCCGGGCCATGCTGAGGATGTTGGGGATGGTGAGGACCCGGTCCGTCTGGACACGGGTCTCCTGGACCTCCACCCGGGGGCCTCCTGTGCGAAACGAGCCAACGATGCCCCCTGACCTTACCTCAACGCAAAAAAAGCTCCGGCCCCTGGGCAGTGCCCAAGAGCCGGAGCTGTAAAAGGAGTTCGGCGGTGTCCTACTCTCCCACAGGGTCCCCCCTGCAGTACCATCGGCGCTGTGAGGCTTAGCTTCCGGGTTCGGAATGTAACCGGGCGTTT
>NZ_JBEYYJ010000062.1:0-12545 GCF_040645475.1 Streptomyces sp. NPDC046759
GCTCGGCTGGGAAACCCCAGCCGAGCGCCTGCATAAACTGCTCGCGGCCTGATCAACACGACCACGTGTTGCGACGACCCCTAGAAACCGCCGTGAGGTGGCCGGGCCCTGCACTTCGGCTGAACCGCCGGAGGGCTGGTTACGCCTCAAAAACCTCGCGCACCAGCTGCTCCTGCTCCGCCTGGTGACGCTTGGCCGAACCCACCGCCGGGGACGAGGAGTGCGGGCGCGAGATGCGCCGCAGCCGCTCGCCGTGCGGGACGTCCGCGCCGACCGCGAGGTCCAGGTGGTCGATCAGGTTGAGCGCGATGAACGGCCAGGCACCCTGGTTCGCCGGCTCCTCCTGTGCCCACAGGTACTTCTCGGCGTTCGGGTACTTCTTGATCTCCGCCTGGAGCTCGGCACCCGGCAGCGGGTACAGGCGCTCGACGCGGATGATCGCGGTGTCCGTGGCGCCGCGCTTGGCCTGCTCGGCGGCCAGGTCGTAGTACAGCTTGCCGGCCACGAAGACGACCTTGCGGACCGCGGCCGGCTCCACCGTGGCGTCGCCGATGACGGGACGGAACTGACCCGACGTGAACTCCTCCGTCTTCGACGCGGCGGCCTTCAGGCGCAGCATCGACTTCGGGGTGAAGACCACCAGCGGCTTGTGGTGCGGGTTGTGCACCTGCCACCGCAGGAGGTGGAAGTAGTTCGACGGCAGGGTCGGCATGGCGACCGTCATGTTGTTCTGGGCGCAGAGCTGGAGGAACCGCTCGACACGGGCCGAGGAGTGGTCCGGGCCCTGACCCTCGTAGCCGTGCGGCAGGAGCAGGGTGACGCCGGACGTCTGGCCCCACTTCTGCTCGGCCGCCGAGATGTACTCGTCGACCACCGTCTGGGCGCCGTTGACGAAGTCGCCGAACTGCGCCTCCCACATCACGAGCGCGTCGGGACGGGCCAGCGAGTAGCCGTACTCGAAGCCCATGACCGCGTACTCGGACAGCAGGGAGTTGTAGACGTTGTAACGCGCCTGCTCCTCGGCGAGGTACTGGAGCGGGGTGTACTCCTCGCCCGTCTCCCGGTCGATGAGGACCGCGTGGCGCTGGCCGAAGGTGCCGCGCTGGGAGTCCTGGCCGGACAGCCGGACCGGGGTGCCCTCCAGCAGCAGGGAGCCGACCGCGAGGGTCTCGCCCATGCCCCAGTCGATCGTGCCGTCCTCGACCATCGTCGCCCGGCGCTGCAGCTGGGGCAGCAGACGCGGGTGCACGTGGAAGGAGTCCGGGATGTTGACCTGGGACTCGGCGATGCGCTTGACGACCTCCGAGGAGATCGCGGTGTTCACGGCGACCGGGAACTCCGCCTGCGGGTCCGACACCGGGACGGTGGCCGGCTGGGCCGTGACGGCCTCGCGGACCTCGGTGAAGACCTTCTCCAGCTGGCCCTGGTAGTCCTGCAGGGCCTGCTCGGCCTCTTCCAGGGTGATGTCGCCGCGACCGATGAGGGACTCGGTGTAGAGCTTGCGCACCGAGCGCTTCTTGTCGATCAGGTCGTACATCAGCGGCTGGGTGAAGGCCGGGTTGTCCGACTCGTTGTGACCGCGGCGGCGGTAGCAGATGAGGTCGATCACCACGTCCTTGTTGAACGCCTGGCGGAACTCGAAGGCCAGCCGCGCGACGCGGACCACGGCCTCCGGGTCGTCGCCGTTCACGTGGAAGATCGGGGCCTCGATCATGCGGGCCACGTCCGTCGCGTACATGGAGGAACGCGAGGACTCGGGGGCCGCGGTGAAGCCGACCTGGTTGTTGATGACGATGTGGACCGTGCCGCCGGTGCGGTAGCCGCGCAGCTGAGACATGTTCAGGGTCTCGGCCACCACGCCCTGGCCCGCGAAGGCCGCGTCGCCGTGCAGCGCGACGGGCAGGACCGTGAAGTCCGTGCCGCCCTTGTTGATGATGTCCTGCTTGGCGCGGGCGATGCCCTCGATGACCGGGTCGACCGTCTCCAGGTGCGACGGGTTGGCGGCCAGCGAAACCTTGATCTGCTCGCCGTCGAGGCCGGTGAAGGTGCCCTCGGCGCCCAGGTGGTACTTCACGTCGCCGGAGCCGTGCATCGACTTCGGGTCGAGGTTGCCCTCGAACTCACGGAAGATCTGCGCGTACGACTTGCCGACGATGTTGGCGAGGACGTTCAGGCGGCCGCGGTGGGCCATGCCGATGACGACCTCGTCCAGGCGGGACTCGGCGGCGGAGTCGATCACCGCGTCGAGCAGCGGGATGACGGACTCGCCGCCCTCCAGCGAGAAGCGCTTCTGGCCGACGTACTTCGTCTGCAGGAAGGTCTCGAAGGCCTCCGCCGCGTTCAGCCGGCGCAGGATGCGCAGCTGCTCCTCGCGCTCCATCTTGGAGTGCGGGCGCTCCACGCGGTCCTGGATCCACTTGCGCTGCTTGGGGTCCTGGATGTGCATGAACTCGATGCCGGTGGTGCGGCAGTACGAGTCGCGCAGCACGCCGAGGATGTCGCGCAGCTTCATCATCGACTTGCCGGCGAAGCCGCCGACCGCGAAGTCGCGCTCCAGGTCCCACAGGGTGAGCCCGTGCTCGGTGATGTCCAGGTCGGGGTGCTTGCGCTGCTTGTACTCCAGCGGGTCGGTGTCGGCCATGACGTGGCCGCGGACCCGGTAGGAGTGGATCAGCTCGAAGACGCGGGCGGCCTTGGTGACGTCGTCGTCGTGCGAGGCGTCGATGTCCCGCAGCCAGCGGACCGGCTCGTACGGGATGCGCAGGGACTCGAAGATGTCGTCGTAGAAGCCGTTCTCGCCCAGCAGCAGGTTGGCGACCTGGCGCAGGAACTCGCCGGAGGCGGCGCCCTGGATCACCCGGTGGTCGTAGGTCGACGTGAGCGTCATGACCTTCGAGACGCCGAGCTTGTTCAGGGTGTCCTGGCTGGTGCCCTGGAACTCCGCCGGGTAGTCCATGGAGCCGACGCCCATGATGACCGACTGGCCGGGCATCAGACGCGGCACGGAGTGGACGGTGCCGAGGCCGCCGGGGTTGGTCAGGGAGACCGTGACGCCGGTGAAGTCGTCCATCGTCAGCTTGCCGTCACGGGCGCGGCGGACGATGTCCTCGTAGGCCTGCCAGAACTCGAAGAAGTTCAGCGTCTCGGCCTTCTTGATGGCCGCGACGACCAGCTGGCGGTCGCCGTTCGGCTTCACCAGGTCGATGGCGAGGCCGAGGTTGACGTGGTCCGGCTTGACCAGGGTCGGCTTGCCGTCCTTCTCCGCGAAGGAGTGGTTCATCGCCGGCATGGCCTTGATGGCCTGCACCATCGCGTACCCGATGAGGTGGGTGAAGGAGATCTTCCCGCCCCGGGCGCGCTTGAGGTGGTTGTTGATGACGATGCGGTTGTCGAACAGCAGCTTCACCGGGACCGCGCGGACCGACGTGGCGGTCGGCAGCTCCAGCGAGGCGTTCATGTTCTTCGCGACGGCGGCGGCCGGGCCGCGCAGCGTGACCAGCTCGGGACCCTGCGGGGCCTCGGCGGCGGGGGCGGCCTTGGCCTTCGGCTGAGCGGGCGCCTGTGCGGGCGTCGCCGGCTTGGCCGGGGCGGGGGCCGCGGCCTTCGCCGCGTGAGCCGGAGCGGGGGCCGCGGCGGGCTTGGGCGCCGCGGGGGCGGCCGGGGCGGCGGCCTGCGGAGCCGGAGCCTGGGGCTGGGCCTGAGGGGCCGTGGTGGTGGTTCCTGCGGCCCCCGCGGCCGCAGTACCCGCCGGAGCCGGGGTGGCAGGAGCACCCGGCTTGTAATCGGCGAAGAAGTCCCACCAGGCGCGGTCTACCGAATTCGGGTCCTGGAGGTACTGCTGATAGATCTCGTCGACGAGCCACTCGTTCGGACCGAACGCGGCAGCGGGGTTCTTCCCGGCCTGTTCGTCGGACGTGGGAGTACCACCCGGCCGAAGGCTGGGGGAGCTCGGGTTACTGGGGGACTGTGGCGACACGGCGGCAACCGCCCTCTTCCGCTTCACAAGGTGATGGACAGCGGAAATAAAGGCTACGCCCCCAAGACGGCGAAGGTCAGGTCGGGCCCGTTCATCGTCGCGTAAGTCACACCGAAAATCTTGTTTCAGGGCTTGATATGGCGGGAAACAAGCGTGGTTCCGCATGTGGGAGGGTGCACCGGCCCTGGCCCGGCGCGTCCGTCTGCGGCCGATCGCGCGGGCCCGTCCCTGATCACACGTGTCCAGCTGCACGGACGGCAGCGACTATCGTGGATCTTGTGCTTCCGGCTCGGACTTTACGTCAACTCGGGGAGGAAGTCAGTCCCGGGAGAGTGACGATGATCCGGCAGCCCCGCTCGGATTCGGCCACACCTATCCGGCCGCCGTGAAGATCCACCGCCCAGCGGGCGATCGCCAGACCGAGGCCCGTGCCGCCGTCGCTGCCGGGCCCGTGCGGCCGGGTCACCGCGCCCCGGTTGAACCGCTCGAACACCCGGTGCCACTCCGACCGGGGGATCCCCGGGCCCTCGTCCAGGACCTCCAGCTCCAGCGACTCCGGCTGCGGCCCGCGCCGCGCCCGCACCGTCACCCGGCCGTGCGGCGGGCTGTGCTTGACCGCGTTGTCGATCAGGTTGGCGACGACCTGGTGGATGCGCTCGGGATCCGCGTGCGCGGTGAGCTCCGGCGGGGAGACGTCGAGGTGCAGATGGACGTCGGTACGGGTGTGGCTGCCCGAGCCGGAGGCGATGCCCGCGCGCGCCGAGGCCACCATGTTGGCCTCCTTCAGCACGCCCGAGAGGTACGGCCACACCTCGAAGCGCCGCATCTTCAGCGGTACGACGCCGTTGTCGAGCCGGGACAGGTCCAGCAGGGTCTCCACCAGCCGGCCGAGCCGCTCGGTCTGCTTCAGGGCCGTCCGCATGGTCTCCGGGTCCGCCTCGGTGACGCCGTCGACGATGTTCTCCAGCACGGCGCGCAGCCCGGCGATCGGCGTGCGCAGCTCATGGGAGACGTTCGCCACCAGCTCCTTGCGCTGCCGGTCCTGGGCCTCCAGCTCGTCCGCCATGACGTTGATCGTCTGCGCGAGGTCGCCCAGCTCGTCCCGGCGGCCGTCGCCCACCCGGCGGGTGTAGTCGCCCTGCGAGATCGACCGTGCCACCGCGTTCATCTCGTCCAGCGGCATGGTCAGCGAGTGCGCCACGAACTGCGTGATCAGCAGGGTGGCGATCATCGAGAAGACCGTGATGAAGCGCAGCTCGGTCTTCGTGTGCACCGCGACGATCGACAGTCCGGTGGTGATCAGCACCGCGATCACGACCAGCGCGCCCAGCTTGGTCTTGATCGAGAACGGGCGCACGCCACCCCAGGGATCGTCCCCGGGGCTCCTCCGTGCGGCCTGGCGCCCGTCGCTGCTCATGGCGTGGGCGTCTCCAGCGCGTACCCGACGCCGTGCACGGTGCGGATCCGCTCGGCGCCGATCTTCCGGCGCAGCGCCTTGATGTGGCTGTCGACCGTACGGGTGCCGGAGGCGTCCGCCCAGTCCCACACCTCGGCCAGCAGCTGCTCCCGGGAGAGCACCGCGCGCGGGGTGTTCGCCAGGCACACCAGCAGGTCGAACTCGGTCGGCGTGAGGTGGACGTCCTCGGACTTCACCCGCACCCGGCGCTGCGCGTGGTCGATCTCCAGCTCACCGAGCCGCAGGATGCCCGAGCGCGGCGTGGTCGCGGCCAGTGCCGCCCGCTCCACCCGGCGCAGCAGCACATGCACGCGTGCCGCGAGCTCCCGCATCGAGAACGGCTTGGTCATGTAGTCGTCCGCGCCGACGCCGAGACCGACCAGCATGTCCGTCTCGTCGTCCCGCGCGGTCAGCATCAGCACCGGCACCGGCCGCTGCGCCTGCACCCGGCGGCACACTTCCAGACCGTCGAAGCCCGGCAGCATGATGTCGAGGATCAGCAGGTCGGGCTGCCAGGCCTCGGCCGTGTCCACGGCGGCCGGGCCGTCGGACGCCGTCTGTACGAGAAATCCCTCAGCACGGAGCCGGGCCGCGATGGCGTCGACGATCGTGGGGTCGTCCTCGACGACCAGCACCCGGCGCTGTGCGCCCGGAGTAGTCGTCGCCGCGCCGCTCTGGGAGGTCTGTGTCTGCTCCATCGCCCGCCCCTGCTTGTTGCTTTCCGGAACCAGTGGGGTGATCCCATGTCTGCGATTGACGCTTGAATGATCCGCGTCAGGGCAGCACATTACGGGGATCGGCCGTGCTGTCGCTATCCAGGTCGGACGGCGAGGTGTACCGCGTCCGGAACGCCCCGGGCAACGGGCACCTCTTCGGTACGCACCTGTCGGAACCCGGCATTCCGCAAGCTACCTTCAAATTCCGGAGAGGGTTCGGCGGACCAGACGGCGAGCACTCCGCCGGGACTCAACACCCTTGCGCAGGCGCTGAGTCCGGCCGGCGAGTACAGGCTGTGGTTGCCGTCCGTGACGGTCCAGCCGGGCCCGTTGTCGATGTCGAGACAGAGTGCGTCGAACGTGTCGGATGTCTCATTGACGAACGCCACGAGATCCTCCTCCACGATCTCGGTGCGCGGATCGCCGAGCGCGCCCGCGGAGATCTCGGCCAGCGGGCCGTCCCGGTGCCAGTCGATGACGGCGGGTTCCCGCTCCACGACGGTGATCCGCCCCCACCGGGAGCCGGCCGCGGCGTGTGCGAGTGAGAATCCGACGCCCAGCCCGCCGACCAGCAGCTTCGGCTCGGGCCGCCCGTCCAGCGCCTCGTACGCGGCGTCGACGAGCAGCCGCTCCGAGCGGCCGTCGGAGGTGTCCATCAGGAAGCAGCCGTTGGCGATGATCTGCAGCAGCGTCCCGTGCCTGCGCAGCACCACCTCGCCGTACGGGCCGTCGCGCCGGTCGAGGACCACGGGGAAGTCGTACACGCCAGTCATGGGTCCATCCTGCTTGAACGGACCTTGACCTTCACGGGAATTAGCGAGGTCGCACTGATGTCGCACTGATGTGCGGACCCTCGGGGTGGGGGCGGGCCCGGACGCGGACGCGTCCGGAGCGTAGGAGGTTGCTGTGAATCGGCTCTCGCGTGGCGTCGGTCATAGACAGCGGGCCCTGGAGCACGAAGGGTTGGCCGGGACGGAAGGAGTGCCGCATCGTGGAACGGACCGCGACGGGCCCTGTGAAGGCCGTGTCCCCGCCCCTGCTGGGCGTGCCCCTTCCGGACGGCACCGCCGCCGTCCCGGCCCCCGCGATCGCGGACCTGCTGGACGGCATGCCCCGGCAGAGGTATGCCACGCCTCCCGCTCCCGGGCGCGCCCCCGTGCTCGTCGAGCCGCGCCCCGTCCCGTCGCTGCCCCGCCCGTGGCGCCTGCTGCCCACGCCGGCGGGCACCCCGTTCACCTTCGCCTACGCGGCCGTCCTGGCCGTCACCTCCGTCGTCGCCGCCGTGGCCGACCCCGGCCTGGTGCACACCCTCTACCAGGACTCCAGCACGGACGTGGCCCACCTGGTGCGCACGCCCGCGCTGGTGCTGCTGGCGAGCGCGGTGTGGATCGCGGGCGGCGTCATGTCGCCGTACGCGCTCGCGTTCGTGCTGGTGCTCACCGCGCTGGAGCGGCGCATAGGCGGTGCGCGCGCGGCCTGCGTCTTCCTCGCCGGGCATGTCCTGGCCACGCTCGCCACCGAAATCCCCGTGGGTCTGGCCGTCCTGTGCGGCCATCTGCCCGTCACCTCGCTGCACCGCCTCGACTACGGCATCAGCTTCGGCGTCGCCGCCAGCATCGGCTCCCTCGCCGGCCTGCTGCGCCCCTGGCTCCGCTGGCCCCTCGTCACCCTGACGGCCGGCACCCTCCTGAACGACCTGATCGCCTTCGAGGACCCGATGACGAACTGGGGCCATCTGATCGCCCTGACGGTCGGTCTGGCGACGTGGCCCCTGGTGCGCCGCTGGGCGCGGCGAACCCGCGGCGCTTGATCGCTCACAGCGAACACGCAAGGGGAACACCAGCCCACCCCCCAACGGTTGAGTCGGCATAACTCAACTTGACTGCCGAAGGGGAGATCATGGCTACTGAGTCCACGGCGTTCACGCTCGTTCTGCCCGTGCTGCCGCTCGACGACGAGGTCGTGCTGCCCGGCATGGTGGTCCCGCTGGACCTGAGCGACGCCGAGGTGCGGGCCGCGGTGGAGGCCGCGCAGGCCGCCGCCCGCTCGGAACCGGGCAAGCCCAGGGTGCTGCTGGTGCCACGCATCGACGGCACGTACGCGAAGACCGGCGTGCTGGGCACGGTCGAGCAGGTCGGCCGGCTGGCCGACGGTGACCCGGGGGCTCTGATCCGCGGCCGGAGCCGCGTGCGGATCGGCGCCGGCACCACCGGCCCCGGCGCGGCCCTGTGGGTCGAGGGCGCCCGCGTCGACGAGAGCGTCCCGGACCCGCTGCCCGGTCAGGTCGCCGACCTCGTCAAGGAGTACAAGGCGCTCGCCACCACCTGGCTGAAGAAGCGGGGTGCCTGGCAGGTCGTCGACCGCGTCCAGGCCATCGACGACGTCGCCGCGCTCGCCGACAACTCCGGCTACTCGCCGTTCCTCACCATCGAACAGAAGGTCGAACTGCTGGAGACCGCCGACCCGGTGGCCCGGCTGAAGCTCGCCACGCAAGCGCTCCGCGACCACCTCGCCGAGCAGGAAGTGGCCGAGACCATCGCCAAGGACGTCCAGGAGGGCGTCGACAAGCAGCAGCGCGAGTTCCTGCTGCGCCGTCAGCTGGAGGCCGTCCGCAAGGAACTGCGCGAGCTGAACGGCGAGAACTCCAAGGACTCCGCCGAGGAGTCCGACGACTACCGCGCCCGCGTGGAGGCCGCCGACCTGCCGGAGAAGGTCCGCGAGGCCGCGCTCAAGGAGGTCGACAAACTGGAGCGGTCCAGCGACCAGTCCCCGGAGGGGTCCTGGATCCGCACCTGGCTCGACACGGTCCTGGAGATGCCGTGGAACGAGCGAACCGATGACAGCGCCTCCGCGCACGACATCCAGGGCGCCAAGGCGGTCCTGGACGCCGAACACGCGGGCCTGGAGGACGTGAAGGAGCGCATCACCGAGTACCTGGCCGTGCGCAAGCGGCGCAGCGAGCGCGGCCTCGGCGTCATCGGCGGCCGCCGCGGCGGTGCCGTACTGGCCCTGGTGGGCCCGCCCGGCGTCGGCAAGACCAGCCTCGGTGAGTCGGTCGCGCACGCCATGGGCCGCAGGTTCGTCCGCGTCGCCCTCGGCGGCGTCCGTGACGAGGCGGAGATCCGCGGTCACCGCCGTACGTACGTCGGCGCGCTGCCCGGCCGGATCGTACGCGCGATCAAGGAGGCCGGGTCCATGAACCCGGTGGTCCTGCTGGACGAGATCGACAAGGTGGGCTCCGACTTCCGCGGCGACCCGGCCGCGGCCCTGCTCGAAGTCCTCGACCCGGCGCAGAACCACACGTTCCGGGACCACTACCTGGAGGTCGAACTCGACCTGTCCGACGTGGTCTTCCTCGCCACCGCCAATGTCCTTGAGGCCATCCCGGAGGCGCTCGCCGACCGTATGGAGATCGTCCGCCTGGACGGCTACACCGAGGACGAGAAGGTCGTCATCGCCCGTGACCACCTGCTCCCGCGCCAGCTGGAGCGGGCGGGACTCGCCGAGGACGAGGTCACGATCGACGAGGGCGCGCTGCGCAAGCTCGCCGGCGAGTACACGCGCGAAGCGGGCGTGCGCACCCTGGAGCGCTCGATCGCCCGCCTGCTGCGCAAGGTCGCGGCCCAGCACGAACTCGGGGACCGGAAGCTGCCGTTCACCGTGACCGAGGACGACCTGCGTGGTCTGATCGGGCGTCCGCACCACGTGCCCGAGTCCGCCCAGGACCCGGCCGAGCGCCGTACGTCGGTCCCCGGTGTGGCGACCGGTCTCGCGGTCACCGGCGCCGGCGGCGACGTGCTCTTCGTGGAGGCCTCCCTGGCCGATCCGGAGACCGGGGCGGCGGGTCTGACCCTGACCGGCCAGCTCGGTGACGTGATGAAGGAGTCGGCGCAGATCGCGCTCAGCTTCCTGCGCAGCCACGGGGCCGAACTGGAGCTCCCGGTCGGCGACCTGAAGGGCCGGGGAGTGCACATCCACTTCCCGGCGGGCGCGGTCCCCAAGGACGGCCCGAGCGCCGGCATCACGATGACCACGGCCCTGGCGTCGCTGCTCTCCGGGCGGCTGGTCCGCACCGACGTGGCGATGACCGGCGAGGTCTCGCTGACCGGCCGGGTGCTGCCCATCGGCGGCGTGAAGCAGAAGCTGCTCGCCGCCCAGCGCGCCGGAGTGACCACGGTGATCATCCCCAAGCGCAACGAGCCCGACCTGGACGACGTCCCGGCCGAGGTGCTGGACAAGCTGGACGTCCACACCGTGACCGACGTCCGCCAGGTCCTGGAGCTGGCGCTCGCGCCCGCGACGAACGGCGCGGCGCCGGAGGTTCCGGTCGCGGCGTGACGGACGTGACCGGCAGGGCGAGGCCCGGGTTTCCCGTGAGGGAGGCCCGGGCCTTCGTCCTGCGGCACGCAGGATCGTCGCCGTGTGCCCATGAGGTGATCACTCGGTAGAATTCAGGCGTGAGTTGGCCCCCCAAGAGCCCCTCCGGCCTGATCGGGGCCGAGATCGCGGGCTACAAGGTGGAGCGCGAACTCGGCCGGGGCGGCATGGCCGTCGTCTACTGCGCCAGGGACCTGCGCCTCGGCCGGACGGTCGCCCTCAAGCTGCTCGCCCCGGAGTACACGCGAAACGACGCCTTCCGCCGCCGTTTCGCCCAGGAGTCCCGGGTGGCCGCGGCCATCGACCACCCCAACATCGTGCCCGTCTTCGAGGCCGGCGAGGTCGACGGGATCCTCTACATCGCCATGTGCTACGTCTGCGGCCGGGACCTGCACGCCTTGATCGACGGAGAGGGCCCCCTGCCGGTGCCGGCCGTGCTGCGCATCGCGGCCCAGCTGGCGTCCGCCCTCGACGCGGCCCATGCGCGCGACCTGGTGCACCGGGACGTCAAACCCGCCAACGTGCTGGTCGCCAAGGGTGTCGACAGCGACCACCCCGAGCACGTCTATCTCACCGACTTCGGGCTGGCGAAGAAGTCGCTGTCGCTGACGGGGTTCACCACCGCGGGCGAGTTCGTCGGCACCCTCGACTACGTGGCGCCCGAGCGGATCGCCGGGCGCCCGGTGGACGGCAGGGCCGACCAGTACAGCCTGGCCTGTGTGGTCCACGAGATGCTCACGGGCGCCCCGCCGTTCCGGTGCGAGGACCATCTCGAACTGCTCTGGGCCCACCAGTACGATCCGCCGCCCCTCCTGAGCCGAGAACGGGACGGCATCCCGCCGGCCGCCGACGAGGTCCTGCAGAAGGCGCTGGCCAAGGCCTCGGGGGACCGTTACGGCACCTGTCTGGAGTTCGTCTCTGCCCTGCGCTCCGCGCTCGGCGAATGCTCCGCCCCGCAGCGCCGTACGCCCACGCTGGTCGACGCCCACGCGGCCGGAACGCTCCCCGCCCCGCCCTCCTGGGCCGGTCCGGTCCTGAGGCGACCGGGGTAGTACCGGGCTTCTGCTCAGGAATTCTCCCCGGAATTCTCCCCGGAATTCTCCCCGGAATTCTCGCCTGCAGGGGGAAAGGGTGAGAGTTGTGAGAGCTTTCAAATTCCGTCCATGAAATTTCCATGGACGGTTTCGGCAGCGGATTCACGTCTCGTATATCGCGCCGGCGGAGCTGTCCGGTACGGCACGACAAGACGACGGAACCCGCCACGGTCGTGTGGCGGGTTCCGTCGTCGAGGCCGGTCGGCACGGGTGCCTGTTCAGCCTCCCGGCCCGGGGCGTGACTGCTACTGGTTGACGTTGGCCTGGTTGACCTTGCCGCCGCCCTGGTTGACGTTGGCCTGGTTGACCTTGCCGCCGCCCTGGTTCACGTTCACCTGCTTGACCTTGCCCTTCTTGGCCTTCTTGCCCTTCTTGACCTTGCCGCCCTGGTGGACGTTCGCCTGGTTGACCTTGCCGCCACCCTGGTTGACGTTGGCCTGATCGGCCCCGCCGCCACCCTGGTGGACGTTCGCCTGGTTGGCGCCGTCGCCGCCCTGGTTCACGTTGGTCTGGTTGATGTTGTTGGTCTGGTTGACATTGGTCTGGTTGACATTGGTCTGGTTGATGTTGGCCTGGTTGACCTTGCCGTCGCCCTGGTTGATGTTGGCCTGGTTGACCTTGCCGTCGCCCTGGTTGACGTTGGCCTGGTTGGCGTCGCCCCCGCCCTGGTTGACGTTGGCCTGGTTGGCGTCGCCCCCGCCCTGGTTGACGTTGGCCTGGTTGGCGTCGCCCCCGCCCTGGTTCACGTTGGCCTGATCGGCGCCGCCCCCGCCCTGGTCCACGTTCGCCTGATCGGCGCCGCCCCCGCCCTGGTCCACGTTCGCCTGGTCAGCGTCCCGTACCACGCTCGGCGCGGCCTTGACCGTCTGAGGAGCGGCTTGAGCGCCGGCGACTCCGGCCGTACCGGCGAGAACCGCAGCGACGAA
>NZ_JBEYYJ010000063.1:0-9653 GCF_040645475.1 Streptomyces sp. NPDC046759
ACGCTCGGCTGGGAAACCCCAGCCGAGCGCCTGCATAAACTGCTCGCGGCCTGATCAACACGACCACGTGTTGCGACGACCCCTAGAAACCGCCCACCGGCGGCCGGGCCCTTGGCGTCGTGGACGTCAGCGCTTGTGCTGGCTGTCCGCCACCGTCACCTCGACGCGCTGGAACTCCTTCAGCTCGCTGTAGCCGGTGGTGGCCATCGCACGGCGCAGGGCACCGAAGAAGTTCATCGAGCCGTCGGGGCTGTGGGACGGGCCGGTGAGGATCTCCTCGACCGTGCCGACCGTGCCCAGGTCGACCTTCTTGCCGCGCGGCAGCTCCTCGTTGACCGCCTCCATGCCCCAGTGGTGGCCCTTGCCGGGCGCGTCCGTGCCGCGCGCCAGCGGGGAGCCCATCATCACCGCGTCGGCACCGCAGGCGATCGCCTTCGGGAGGTCGCCGGACCAGCCGACGCCACCGTCCGCGATCACGTGCACGTACCGGCCGCCGGACTCGTCCATGTAGTCGCGGCGGGCGGCGGCCACGTCGGCGACGGCCGTCGCCATCGGGACCTGGATGCCGAGCACGTTGCGCGTGGTGTGGGCGGCGCCGCCGCCGAAGCCGACGAGGACGCCGGCCGCGCCGGTGCGCATCAGGTGCAGGGCGGCGGTGTAGGTGGCACAGCCGCCGACGATCACCGGGACGTCCAGCTCGTAGATGAACTGCTTCAGGTTCAGCGGCTCGTGCGAGGAGGAGACGTGCTCCGCCGAGACCGTCGTACCGCGGATGACGAAGATGTCCACGCCCGCGTCCACGACCGCCTTGGAGAACTGGGCGGTGCGCTGCGGGGAGAGCGCGGCGGCCGTGACCACGCCGGAGTCGCGCACCTCCTTGATGCGCGCGCCGATCAGCTCCTCCTTGATGGGCGCCGCGTAGATCTCCTGCAGGCGGCGGGTCGCCTGCTCGGCGGGCAGCTCGGCGATCTCGTCCAGCAGCGGCTGCGGGTCCTCGTACCGCGTCCACAGGCCCTCGAGGTTGAGCACGCCCAGGCCGCCCAGCTCGCCGATGCGGATGGCCGTGGACGGGGAGACGACGGAGTCCATCGGGGCGGCCAGGAACGGCAGCTCGAAGCGGTAGGCGTCGATCTGCCAGGCGATCGAGACCTCCTTCGGGTCCCGGGTACGGCGGCTGGGGACGACGGCGATGTCGTCGAAGGCGTACGCCCGGCGGCCGCGCTTGCCGCGCCCGATCTCGATCTCAGTCACGTCTGTGGCCTTTCCCTATGCGTTGCAGCGCCTTCCAGTATCGCCGACGGGTACGACAAGGGCGGCCCCGGATGCTCCGGAGCCGCCCCTTCCCGGCCTCACGCGCGCGTGGGCGTCACTTCTTGCTGCTGTAGTTCGGCGCCTCGACCGTCATCTGGATGTCGTGCGGGTGGCTCTCCTTCAGGCCCGCCGAGGTGATCCGCACGAAGCGGCCCTTGGACTCCATCTCCTCGATGGTGGCGGCGCCGACGTAGCCCATCGTCTGGCGCAGGCCGCCGACGAGCTGGTGCAGGACGTTGGCGAGCGGACCACGGTAGGGCACCTGGCCCTCGACGCCCTCGGGCACGAGCTTCTCGTCGGCGGTCACCTCGGCCTGGAAGTAGCGGTCCTTCGAGTACGACTTGCCCTGGCCGCGGGACTGCATGGCGCCCAGCGACCCCATGCCCCGGTACGACTTGAACTGCTTGCCGTTGATGAAGAGCAGTTCGCCCGGGGACTCCTCGCAGCCGGCGAGGAGGCTGCCCAGCATCACGGTGTCGGCGCCGGCGGCCAGCGCCTTGCCGATGTCGCCGGAGTACTGCAGGCCGCCGTCGCCGATCAGCGGGATACCGGCGGGACGGGCCGCGAGGGAGGCCTCGTAGATGGCGGTGACCTGGGGAACGCCGATGCCGGCGACGACACGGGTGGTGCAGATGGAGCCCGGGCCCACGCCCACCTTGATGCCGTCCACACCGGCGTCGATCAGCGCCTGGGCGCCGTCGCGGGTGGCGACGTTGCCGCCGACCACGTCGACGTCGACACTCGACTTGATCTTCGACATCCAGCTCAGGGCGTTGCTGTTGTGGCCGTGCGAGGTGTCGACGACCAGGAAGTCCACACCGGCCTGGGCGAGCGCCTGGGCGCGCTCCAGCGCCTCCGGGCTGGCACCGACCGCGGCACCGACCAGCAGCCGGCCCTCGGCGTCCTTGGCGGCGTTGGGGTACTGCTCGGCCTTCACGAAGTCCTTGACCGTGATCAGGCCCTTCAGGACGCCCTCGTCGTCCACCAGCGGCAGCTTCTCGATCTTGTGCTTGCGCAGCAGCTCCATGGCCTCCGGGCCGGAGATGCCGACGTGACCGGTGACCAGCGGCATCGGGGTCATGACCTCGTGCACGCGGCGGGTGCGGTCGCTCTCGAAAGCCATGTCGCGGTTGGTCACGATGCCGAGCAGCTTGCCGGCCGGATCGGTGACCGGGACACCGCTGATGCGGAACTTCGCGCACAGGGCGTCCGCCTCGGCGAGCGTGGCCTCCGGGTGCACCGTGATCGGGTCGGTGACCATGCCCGATTCGGACCGCTTCACCAGGTCGACCTGGTTGACCTGGTCCTCGATGGAGAGGTTGCGGTGCAGCACGCCGACGCCGCCCAGCCGGGCCATCGCGATCGCCATCCTGGACTCGGTCACCTTGTCCATCGCCGCCGACAGCAGCGGGATGTTCACCCGGACGTTGCGGGAGATGCGGGACGAGGTGTCGGCCGCGTTGGGAAGCACCTCGGATGCACCCGGCAGCAGCAGCACGTCGTCGTAGGTCAGCCCGAGTGTCGCGAATTTACCGGGCACTCCGTCGACGTTGGCAGTCATGACACCTTCCCCAAATGGCCTTGATCGGTGCGGATGTCCATGCTAACGGGAAGCGTCGTCAGCAAATTCCACGGTACGGGGTCACTTCAGGCTTCGTATGTTCGTACGGAAGCCGAAGCGCGCCTGTTCAACAAGGGGAGCTGTCAGGGCTCCACGCAAGGGTCTTACTGCTCGGCGAGAGCCCGCAGGCGGCTCAGTGCCCGATGCTGGGCGACCCGGACCGCGCCGGGTGACATTCCCAACATCTGCCCCGTCTCCTCCGCGGTCAAGCCCACGGCGATGCGCAGCAGGAGCAGTTCGCGCTGGTTCTCGGGGAGGTTGGCCAGCAGCTTCTTGGCCCACTCGGCGTCGCTGCTGAGCAGGGCGCGCTCCTCGGGACCCAGGGAGTCGTCGGGCCGTTCCGGCATCTCGTCCGAGGGCACCGCCGTCGAACCCGGGTGGCGCATGGCGGCGCGCTGCAGGTCGGCGACCTTGTGGGAGGCGATGGCGAAGACGAACGCCTCGAAGGGACGGCCGGTGTCGCGGTAGCGGGGCAGCGCGAGCAGGACGGCGACGCAGACCTCCTGGGCGAGATCCTCGACGAAGTGGCGCGCGTCGCCGGGCAGCCGCGACAGCCGGGTCCGGCAGTAGCGCAGCGCCAGAGGATGGACGTGGGCGAGCAGATCGTGCGTGGCCTGCTCGTCTCCGTCGACGGCACGATGAACGAGCGCACCGATCGCCCCGTGGGCCGTGCCCGCCTCGTCGTCGCGCATCGGTCCATGGTGCCTTGCGGCCGTCCGGTCCGTCGCATCGTGCTCGTGGTTGTGCACCGAAGCGTTATGAGCAGGTGCGCCGGCACTCATTCCCTGCGCCCTCCCCTTCCGCTCGACCGACTCGTCCCCGAGAGACTCCACATCTCAAGGATGCGGCATCCGCGCCGAAACGAGCAGCGCCTGTCCGGCAGGCCGCCTTGCGCAGCGCCCGCCGCGGCGCCTGGGACAGTCGTACGACCCGGGCGCGTACGACCGCGCCGCCCGCGCTCCGCCCGTCGCCGTGCGGCGCGGACCACGGGTGTTGGCGCAGTGGATCTGCGCTCTTGCGCACGGCGGCTCGTCCGGCCGGCGGTCTGCGGCACGCCCCCTCGGGTGTGACGGGGTCCACCTGTCGGCGTCGCATCACGGCCGCTTCCACGGACAGCCGGAACACCCGTCAGGCCGCGTCACCGACACTCGCGTCACCGGCGCCCACCTCCGCCCCGGCCACGGCGCCCATGTCGAGCCCCATGACGGCGCCCACGTCGGCGCCCGACAGCGCCTGGGCACGGCACGGCACGGCACCCGCTTGCGGCCCCACCGGGGCACTCGCCTCCAGGCCGGTCCCCGCCCCGGGATCCGTACGTACGTGTCCCCGCCAGGAGGAGCAGGGCGACGCCTGCGCCGGAGCGGGGTCAGGGGCGCCGTCGCCCACGGCATGCTCGATCGGGCCGTGCCCGCGCGACGCCGCAGCCAGGCCGTGCCCGCGCGACGCCGCAGCCAGGCCGTGCCCGCGCGACGCCGCAGCCGGGGCACGGCTGTGTACGGCACGCCGGGACACACCCCGTCGAAACGGCACCGCTGCCGCGGGGTACTTTCGCGCACGCCCGGGCCCGGCCGCCGCACAACACTGCGGGCCCGGGGCTGGGTGCGGCCCCGAGAGGGCGCTCGGCCGGCCCCGCGCGCGGCGAGGGACGGGCGCGGTGCCGTAGGTGTGTGGCGTTCGGGTCGGCGGACGGCCCAGACCCGGTGAGGGGGCCGGCGAGGTGCCCGGCTGCCGCCAAGGGGGGCGGACAGGCGTCCGGCTCCGGGAGTGGTGCCCGCTGCCGGCCGGCCCCGCCTGCCCCGCGGGGCTGGGCACCGGCTACCGGACCAGTCCCCAGCGGAAGCCGAGCGCCACCGCGTGGGCCCGGTCCGAGGCGCCGAGCTTCTTGAACAGGCGCCGCGCGTGCGTCTTGACGGTGTCCTCGGAGAGGAAGAGCTCGCGGCCGATCTCGGCATTGGAGCGGCCGTGACTCATGCCCTCCAGCACCTGGATCTCACGCGCGGTGAGCGTGGGCGCGGCGCCCATCTCGGCCGAGCGCAGGCGGCGGGGCGCGAGTCGCCACGTCGGGTCGGCCAGCGCCTGCGTCACCGTGGCGCGCAGCTCCGCGCGGGAGGCGTCCTTGTGCAGGTAGCCCCGGGCACCCGCGGCGACCGCGAGGGCCACGCCGTCCAGGTCCTCCGCGACGGTGAGCATGATGATGCGCGCGCCGGGGTCGGCGGACAGCAGGCGGCGCACGGTCTCCACACCGCCCAGGCCGGGCATGCGCACGTCCATCAGGATGAGATCGGAGCGGTCGGCACCCCAGCGGCGGAGGACTTCCTCGCCGTTGGCCGCCGTCGTCACACGCTCGACACCGGGCACGGTCGCGACCGCGCGGCGGAGCGCCTCTCGGGCAAGCGGGGAGTCGTCGCAGACGAGGACGGATGTCATGACCGCCCTCCGCAGCTGATGCGCGTCACCTTGAGCCTCCAGGCTGGTACGGAATCGTCACCTGTGCGGTCGACCGTCTCGGACGCCTGCCCGAGCGCTTGTGTTTTCAACCGCCTCCGCACTCTCAACGACGGTCACTCGAAAGAGTTACGGGGCTACATGCCGTCTTCGGCACTCTACGTGAGGGGCCCGCCACGGTGCAGATACGGCCGACGGACCCTCAACTTTTCATCACAACAGTGCCCCATTCGGCCCCTTTTCTTCCCGTTTCGAGGTGTCCGAGGCTAGATTCGCAATGAGTCATATTTTCATCTCCTTAGACCGGAGATGTACGGTCGTTGGCACCGTATCCGCCCAAAACGGCTACAAGGGGTCACGTAATGGCAGATTTCTCCCGCCTTCCCGGACCGAACGCGGACCTGTGGGACTGGCAGCTGCTGGCTGCCTGCCGCGGCGTGGACAGCTCGCTCTTCTTCCACCCCGAGGGCGAGCGCGGGGCGGCTCGGAGCGCTCGCGAGAACTCGGCCAAGGAGGTCTGCATGAGGTGCCCGGTCCGCGCGGAGTGCGCGGCACACGCGCTGGCGGTTCGCGAGCCGTACGGCGTCTGGGGCGGCCTGACCGAGGACGAGCGTGAGGAGTTGATGGGGCGCGCGCGCAACCGCCTGGTGACGGCCTCGGCCGTCGGCGCGGACACCGTCCCAGACCACTGAAGGAACGTTTCTGCACCCACAGACCACCGGGTGCGCTCACTCCCTCCACCCAGGGCACGCCGCGTCGCCACGTGCGTGCCCTCGACTCCGCCGCGTATCCCTACGCCGGACGCGCCGCCGCCCGGGCCAGCTGTTCCAGCGTCGCCGCCACGGCCGGCACCTGTGCCAGGTCGGGCAGCGTGAGGGCGACGATCTCGCGCCGCACCACCGGTTCCAGCCGTACCGTGCGCACACCCCTGGGCCGTACCGACTCCACCGCCAGCTGGGGCAGCACGGCGACCCCAAGGCCCGCGCCGACCAGGCCGGCCACCGCCGGGTAGTCGTCCGTGGCGAAGTCGATGCGCGGGGTGAAACCGGCCCCCTCGCACACCTCGACCAGCTGGCCGCGGCACCGCGGGCAGCCCGCGATCCAGGGCTCCCGGGCCAGCTCGCCGATGGCGACGGTCTCCGCGCGCGCCAGGCGGTGCCTTTCGGGCACCAGGGCGACCAGGCGGTCCGTCAGCAGGGGCCGCACGATCAGGTCGCCCCAGTCCTCGGCGACCGCGGCACCCTCGTAGCGGAAGGCCAGGGTCAGGTCGCAGTCACCCTCGCGGAGCAACTCCACGGACCTCGGGGGTTCGGCCTCCTCCAGGGAGACGCGGGTGCCGGGATGGGCGGCGCGCAGGGCGGCCAGGGCGGTGGGGACCAGGGTGGAGCTGCCGCTGGGGAAGGAGACCAGCCGGACCCGGCCGGCGCGCAGGCCCGCGATGGCGGCGACCTCCTCCTCGGCCGCGGTGAGCCCGGCGAGGATGCCGGAGGCGTGCCTGACCAGGGCTTCTCCGGCCTGGGTCAGCCGCATCTCGCGGCCGCTGCGGACCAGCAGCGGGGTGCCGACCGAGGTCTCCAGGGCCTTCATCTGCTGGCTGACCGCGGGCTGGGTGCAGCCCAGCTCGCGCCCCGCCGCCGAGAAGGAACCGGTGGCGGCGACGGCGCGCAGGACGCGGAGATGGCGGGCCTCGATCACCCTTCGAGCATAAGGCCACCTTGGGGATCGTGCGCCATATTCGCTCGACGCTTTGAGGTGGGTCCCGTACCGTGCGGGCATGAAGCTTCTCTCGCTCAATCTGGGCCGGCCCCAGCCGGTGCCGTACACGGACCAGCCGCAGGGCGTGACGGGCATCGACAAGAAGCCGGTCGACGGGCCGGTGCGGGTGACGGCGCCGGGCCCCAAGGGGGTCGGGGCCGGCGGGCTCGCCGGGGACGCGGTCTGCGACATGCGGCACCACGGCGGTGACGACCAGGCGGTGTATGCCTACGCGCGCGAGGACCTCGACGACTGGGAGCGAGAACTCGGCCGATCTTTGGCCAACGGTTGCTTCGGTGAGAACCTGACGACCGACGGGCTCGACGTGTCCGGCGCCCTGATCGGCGAGCGCTGGCGGGTCGGCTCCGAGCTGGTGCTCGAGGTGACCTCGGGCCGGATTCCGTGTCGTACGTTCCAGGGCCATCTGGGCGAACGCGGCTGGGTCAAGAGGTTCACACAGAAGGGCGCAACCGGTGCCTACCTCCGGGTGATCGCGCCGGGTGAGATACGGGCGGGCGATCCGATCGAGGTCATGCACCGGCCGGACCACGGGGTGACGGTGGCGATGCAGTTCCGCGCGGTCACCACCGAGCGGCAGCTGCTGCCGCAGCTGCTCGCGGCCGGCGAGGCGCTGAACCGGGAGTCGCTGGCCGCCGCCCGCGCGTACCTGTCCCGGCAGGGGAGCTGAGGCGCGGCACCCGCGGGAGCGGCGGGCCGGCCCGTCAGGGGCGGGAGCGTCGAAGGCCGCCGGGCGGCCCACCGCCCGGGACACCGGGGACCCACGAGGGCAGCGGACGCGCCGGCTCCGGGTCACTACCCTTGGGCCATGACAACGGCTCTGATTACGGGATCGACCGCGGGGATCGGCGCCGCGTTCGCGCGGCGGCTGGCGGCTGACGGGCACGACCTCGTCCTGGTGGCGCGCGACACCAAACGGCTGCGCGAACAGGCGACCGAACTGCACGACCGGCACGGCATCGAGGTGGAGGTGCTCACCGCCGACCTGTCCGAGGACAAGGGCATCGAGACGGTGGCCGACCGCCTCGGCGACCGGAAGAACCCGGTCGACCTGCTGGTCAACAACGCCGGCTTCGGCAACAAGGGCCGCTATCTGGACGTGACCATGGCCGACGAGCTGAGGATGCTCAAGGTGCACTGCGAGGCGGTGCTCCGGCTGACCTCGGCGGCGGCCGAGGCCATGCGCGAGCGGGGCCGGGGCGGCGTCGTCAACGTCGCCTCCGTCGCCGCCTTCGTGCCGCGCGGCACCTACGGCGCCTCCAAGGCGTGGGTCGTTCAGTTCACCCAGGGCGCGGCCAAGGACCTGGCCGGCAGCGGCGTCCGCCTGATGGCCCTGTGCCCCGGTTTCGTGCGCACCGAGTTCCACCAGCGGGCCGGGATGGGCACGGACAACATCCCGGGCTGGATGTGGCTCGACGCCGACAAACTGGTCGCGGCGGCCCTGGCCGACCTGGCCCGCGGCAAGTCGCTGTCCATCCCCGACCCCCGCTACAAGGCCCTGATGGGCCTGGTGAAGGTCGCCCCGCGCGGGCTGCTGGGCGGGATCACGTCGAAGACGGGGCGCAAGTACGGGCCGCAGTAGCGGACGGGTGGCGCTGCCGTCCCGGTGCGAAAATGAGCGTGACACAACCGGGTCAGGGGGGCCGGGAGGCGGCGTCATGACCTTCTTGCAGCTCATCGAGTGCAGGACGAGCCGGCTGGACGAGATGAACCGGCTCATGGACGACTGGGTGGAGCAGACCAAGGGCAAGCGGACGGCGACGCACGCGCTGGTCGGCAAGGACCGCTCGGACGCGTCGCACATCGTCGAAGTGGTGGAGTTCGCGTCGTACGAGGAAGCGATGCGGAACTCGAACCTCCCGGAGACCGACAGGATCTTCCAGGGGATGGTCGCCCTGTGCGACGAGATGCCGGCGTTCACCGATCTGGACGTCGTGCGGGACGAGCGGCTGGCCGAGGACACCGTGCGGCGGTTCTTCGGGGCGCTGGAGACGTCCGGCGAACTGCCGCCGCTCAACGATCTGCTGAACGAGGACATCCACAGCCACGACCCGGTGAACCCCCAGGACACCATCGGGCTGGACAACGCCCGCGCCGAGTACCGGATGTGGCGCGCGGCCTTCGACTTCGCCTTCACGGTCGAGGACGTGCTCGCCCAGGACGACCGGGCCTGCGCACGCTGGACCTGGAAGGCCACGCACAAGGGCGACTTCCTGGGGATCGCGCCCACCGGCAGGCAGGTCGCCATGACGGGGGTGACGCTGTTCCGCTTCGGCGACGACGGCAAGATCGCCGAGATCTGGTGGCAGGAGGACCAGCTCGGGCTGATGCAACAGCTGGGGGCGCTGGACGAGCTGGAGCAGTAGCGGGCGGCCGGTGGGCACAAGGGCGAGGGCCCGGCACCCCCTCCTTCCGTTCTAGTGGTCGTCGCAACACCCCAGTTCAGGGGATGCGATGGACTTCGAGATTCGGAAGGTGCGGAGCCCTCAGGGCCGCAAGAAGC
>NZ_JBEYYJ010000064.1:0-9377 GCF_040645475.1 Streptomyces sp. NPDC046759
TCCACGATCCCGTTCTTCTCCACGGTGGAGGGCGACTGGATCGACACCGAGGCTTTGGACGCCGGGTACTGGTACCGCAACCTGCGCCGCACGGTTCGTTTCGAGGAGGCGGTCCGCGCCCTGGCGGGCCAGGACCACACGGCGTTTGTCGAGGTGTCGGCGCATCCGGTGCTCGCGATGAGCATCCAGGACACCGCCGAGGACGCGGTCGTCACCGGCACGTTGCGCCGTGACGAGGGGGGCCTGGACCGCTTCCTGACTTCCCTGGGTGAGCTATGGGTTCACGGCATCGACGTCGACTGGGCGCAGGCTTTCGCCGGCACCGGCGCCCACCACACCGACCTGCCCACCTACGCCTTCCAGCACCGCCGCTACTGGCTGGACGCGCCCCCCGCCGAGGCCGTCCCCACCCCCGTCCTCGATGACGTGGACGCCCGCTTCTGGGAGGCGGTCGAGAGCGGGGACCTGGAGTCCCTGGCGTCGACGCTGGACGTCGAAGGCGAGGCGGAGCAGTCGTCGCTGGGCAGCGTGCTGCCGGCGCTGTCGGCGTGGCGGCAGCAGCGTCGTACGCGGTCCACGCTGGACCGTTGGCGCTACCGTCTCGAATGGAAGCGGATCGCGGAGCGACCGGACGAGAACACCCGGCCGGGTACCTGGCTGCTGGTCGTTCCGGCAGAGGTCGACGACGATGCCTGGGCCGTGGCGGCCGGCAAGGTGCTGGCCCAGGGCGGTGCGACCGTGATCCCGCTCGCCTGGACCGCGGCGGACGGCGACCGGGAGCAACTCGCCCGTCGTATCGGGGAGATCGGCGCCCTCGACGGCGTACTGTCCCTGCTCGCCCTCGACGAGACCCCGCATCCGCGGCACCCGGAGGTTCCGCTGGGGCTCGCCGGGACGCTGCAGCTCGTGCAGGCGCTGGGCGACGCCGGTGTGGACGTGCCGCTGTGGCTGGCGACGCGCGGCGCGGTGTCCGCCGGCGGCGCGGACCCGACGGTCGTGCGGGAGGCGCAGGCGCAGGTCTGGGGCCTGGGGCGGGTGGTCGGCCTGGAGTATCCGCAGCGGTGGGGCGGTCTCGTCGACCTTCCCGAGGCGCCCGAGGAGCGTGCGCTGGCGCGGCTGCGGGGTGTGCTGGCGGCGCGCGCGGCCGGGGACGAGGACCAGCTCGCGCTGCGTGCGGAGGGCGTGTTCGCTCTCCGGTTGCGGCGCGCGCCGGTCGCTGAGACCCGCGCTGTACGGGAGTGGAAGCCGCAGGGTACGGTCTTGATCACCGGGGGAACCGGTGCGCTGGGCGGGCGAGTTGCCCGTCGGCTGGCGCAGCGGGGAGCCCAGCATCTCGTGCTGGTCAGCCGTCGTGGCGCGCAGGCGCCGGGCGCCGAGGAGCTTCGTGCGGAGCTGACCGGAATCGGCGTTCGGGTGACGGTCGCGGCCTGTGATGTCACGGACCGCGTGGCGCTGGCAGGGCTCCTTGAGAGGTTGCGGGCCGACAAGTCGCCGGTGCGCTCCGTCGTGCACACGGCGGGTGCGGCACCGTACGCGAGCCTCGCGGAGACGGATCTCACCATGCTGTCGGAGGTGGCGTCGGGGAAGGTGACCGGCGCCGTCCACCTGGACGAGTTGCTGGCGGACGACGAACTGGACGCCTTCGTCCTGTTCTCGTCCAGCGCCGGCGTCTGGGGCGCGGGGGGCCAGGGCGCGTACGCCGCGGCCAACGCGCACCTCGACGCGCTGGCGCAGCGGCGCCGCGCCCTCGGCCGCCCGGCGACCTCGGTGGCCTGGGGTGCGTGGGCGGAGTCGGGGATGTTGACGGACAACGGGGCTGAGGAGCACATGAGTCGGCTCGGAGTGCTGGCGATGGACCCGGAGCTGGCTCTGGAGGCGTTCCAGCAGGCTCTGGACCACGACGAGAACTGCACGGTGGTCGCGGACGTGGACTGGGCGCGGTTCGCGCCCGGCTTCGCCGCGGCCCGGCCCCGGCCACTGCTGGACGACCTGCCGGAGGCCCGGCAGGCGCTGCTCGACAGCACCTCGGGCGATCCCGCGGCCGGGGACGGCGGCGATGCCGGTGCGGGCGCGTCCCTGGCCGACCGGCTCGGGGCGATGACCGCGCCGGAGCGGGACCGCACCCTCCTCGGCCTGGTGCGCTCTCAGGCCGCGGCCGTGTTGCGGCACGACGGTGCCGACGGCGTGGGGGAGAACCGGGCCTTCAATGAGCTGGGCTTCGACTCGCTGACCGCCGTGGAGCTGCGCAACCGGCTGCAGAAGGCCACCGGGCTGCGGCTGTCCACCGCGTTGGTCTTCGACCATCCGACCCCCGTCGACCTGGCCGCCCACCTGCGGGACCGGCTGGTCGGGCCGGAGGGCGACGGTGCAGGGTCGGCCATCGCGGAGCTGGACCGGCTGGAGGCCGCGGTCTTCTCGCTGTCTCCGGCGGACGAGGACCTGCGGACCACGATCACCTCGCGGCTGGCGGTGCTGCTGTCGAGGCTGGGCGGTTCCGAGGAGAGCGCGCCGGCCGCCGATGCGGCGGGCGCCGATGTCGAGGAACGGCTCGGCACGGCGAGTGACAACGAGATATTCGACTTCATCAACCGGGAGTTCGGTAAGTCATGACGGCGAATGAGGAAAAGCTCCGCGAATATCTCAAGTGGGTCACCGCCGACCTGCACAAGGCGCGCACCCGGCTGCAGGAGCACGAGGACGCCGAGCGCGAGCCCGTCGCGATCGTGGCCGTCAACTGCCGTTTCGGCGGGGCCGACTCGCCGGAGGAGCTGTGGCGGCTGCTCGTGGACGGCGTGGACACCGTGGCCGCGTTCCCCGACGACCGCGGCTGGGACATCGACAGCCTCTACGACCCCGAGGGCACGTCGGGGCGGCCGGGCACCACGTACGTCAACGAGGGCAGCTTCGTGCGCGGGGCCGCCGACTTCGACGCGGACTTCTTCGGGATCGCGCCGCGCGAGGCGCTGGCGATGGACCCGCAGCAGCGGCTGTTCCTGGAAGCCTGCTGGGGGCTGATCGAGCGGGCCGGCATCGACCCGTCGTCGCTCAAAGGCAGCCAGACCGGTGTCTTCGTCGGCGGCGCCCCCTCCCACTACGGGCCGTCCGCGGGGAACGTCACCGAGGACGTCGCCGGGTACGTCGTCACCGGCGGCTCCGGCGCGGTGCTCTCCGGCCGGCTGTCGTACTTCCTGGGCCTGGAAGGGCCGGCGGTGACGGTGGACACGGCGTGCTCCTCGTCGCTCGTCGCCCTGCACGAGGCCGTGCACGCGCTGCGCCGCCGGGAGTGTTCGCTGGCCGTCGCGGGCGGTGTCGCGGTCATGTCCACGCCGGTCGCGTTCATGGAGTTCAGCCGCCAGCGGGGGCTCGCGGCGGACGGCCGCTCCAAGGCATTCTCCGACGACGCCGACGGCATGGGCTGGGGTGAGGGAGTCGGCGTCCTGCTGCTGGAGCGACTGTCGGACGCCCGGCGCAACGGCCACAAGGTGCTGGCGGTCGTACGCGGCACGGCCGTCAACCAGGACGGGGCGAGCAACGGTCTCACGGCTCCCAACGGCCCCTCCCAGCAGCGGGTCATCCGCGCCGCCCTCGCCAACGCGCGGATCTCCCCGGCGGACGTCGACGCCGTCGAGGCCCACGGCACCGGCACGGCCCTCGGCGACCCCATCGAGGCCGAGGCACTGATCGCCACCTACGGGCAGGTACGTCCCCAGGGGCAGCCGCTGCTGCTGGGCTCGCTGAAGTCGAACATCGGGCACACGCAGGCGGCCGCCGGCGCCGCGGGTGTGATCAAGATGGTCCTCGCGCTGCAGCACGGTGTGCTGCCGCGGACGCTGCACGTCACCGAGCCGTCGACCAAGGTGGACTGGTCGGCGGGGGCGGTGGAGCTGCTGACGGAGACCCGTGCGTGGCCGCCGGCCGACGACCGTCCGCGTCGCGCGGGCGTCTCCTCCTTCGGGGTCAGCGGGACCAACGCGCACATCATCCTGGAAGAGGCACCGCAGGACGAGGCGGAGCCGGAGCCGGCCGGGACGGTGCTGCCCACCGTCCCCTGGGTGCTCTCCGCCCGGGGCGGCGACGCCCTGCGCGCCCAGGCGGCCCGCCTGCTCACCCACGTCGAGGGCGGCCGGGAGCCGTCCCCCGTCGACATCGGCTGGTCACTGGCCGCCGGCCGCGCCACCCTGGACGACCGTGCCGTGGTGACCGGCTCGTCGGCGACCCAGCTCATCGACGGCCTGCGGGCGCTGGCGCGCGGTGAGGAAGCCGACGGCGTCCTGACCGGCCCGAGCTCGCCCGGCGGCGCCGGCCGCGTGGTCTTCGTCTTCCCCGGCCAGGGTTCGCAGTGGGCCGGCATGGCCAAGGACCTGTGGGAGTCCTCGCCCGTCTTCGCGGCCCGCATGGACGAGTGCGAACGCCTCCTGGGCGAACTGGTCGACTGGTCGCTGCGCGACGTGCTCGGCGACGAGGAGGCGCTCAGCCGCGTCGATGTCGTCCAGCCCGCGCTCTTCGCGATGATGGTCTCCCTGGCCGAGGTGTGGCGCGCCCACGGCGTCGAACCGGCGGCCGTCGTCGGGCATTCGCAGGGCGAGGTGGCCGCCGCCTGCGTGGCCGGCGTGCTGTCCCTCCCGGACGCGATCCGGGTGGTCGCCCTGCGCAGCCGCGCCCTGCGGGCCCTCGCGGGCACCGGCGGCATGCTGTCGATCGTTGCCTCCGAGGAGTGGGTGCGCGAGCGGACCGAGCCGTTCGGCGAGCGCGTGTCGATCGCCGCGGTCAACGGCCCCAACACCGTGGTCGTCTCCGGTGACCCGGACGCCCTGCGAGAACTCGGCATGGTCCTCGCCCAGGCCGGCGTGATGCGGTGGAACGTACCCGGAGTCGACTTCTCCGCGCACTCCGCCCACGTCGAGCCGCTGGAGCCGGAGCTGGCCGAGATCCTCGCCGGGGTCGAACTGCGCCCCGCCGAGGTGCCGTTCTACTCCACCGTGACCGCCGGGCCGCTGGACACCGGGGAGCTGGACGCCGGCTACTGGTACCGCAACCTGCGTGCCCCGGTCCGCTTCGAGGAGACCGTACGCGCCCTGGACGCTGCGGGACACGACGTGTACGTCGAGGTCAGCCCCCACCCCATTCTCACCATGGGCGTGCTGGAGACCCTGGAGAGCCGCGACCGCACCTCCACCCCGGCCGTCGTGAGCACCCTGCGCCGTGACGACGGCGGCCTCGACCGCGTGCTCACCTCCCTCGCCGAGGTGTGGGTCCAGGGGGCGCACGTCGACTGGGAGCGCGTCTTCGCCGCCATCGGAGCCACCCGCGTGGACCTGCCGACGTACGCCTTCCAGCGCCGTCGTTACTGGCTGGACGGCACCGCCGGCGCGACCGGAGCGCTGACCCGCCTCGGCCTCACCGCCGTCGACCACCCGTTGCTCGGGGCGGCACTGGACCTGCCCGACGCCGCCGGCGCGGTCCTCACCGGCCAGTTGTCCCTGCGGACCCAGCCGTGGCTCGCCGAGCACGCCGTCGACGACGTCGTCCTCCTGCCCGGCGCCGCGTTCGTGGAGCTGGCCGCCCGGGCCGGTGACGAGGCCGGCTGCGACCTCCTGGAGGAACTCACCCTCCAGGCTCCGCTGATCCTGCCCGCGACGGCCGGAGTCGGACTGCGCGTCACCGTCGGCGCGGCCGACGACTCCGGACGACGTGAGCTGAGCATCCACTCCCGCCCGGGCGGCACACCGGACACCCCCGAGGACGGCGCGGTGTGGACCTGCCACGCCACCGGCGTCCTGGCCGCGGGAGCCGAGCGGCCCGACCGGGACCTGACCGCCTGGCCCCCGGCCGGCGCCACCCCCGTCGACTGCGCCGACGTCTACGACGACTTCGCCGCCGCCGGATACCACTATGGCCCCCTCTTCCAGGGCCTGCGCGCGGCCTGGCGACGCGGCGACGAGACGTTCGCGGAGGTTGCGCTCCCTGAGGACCGCGCCGCCGACGCCAGCCACTACGGCCTGCACCCCGCCCTGCTCGACGGCGCCCTGCACGCCGTGGGACTCGCCATCCTCGACCGCGCCGGCCATGGCGACGGCGCACCGCAGCCCCGGCTGCCCTTCGCCTGGCGTGGCGTCACCCTGCACGCCACCGGCGCGGCGGCCCTGCGCGTCGCCGTCACCCCCGCGGACGGCACCGACGCCGTCTCCCTCACCCTGGCCGACGGCACCGGCCACCCCGTGGCCACCGTCGACAGCCTCGTCATGCGCCCGGTCGACACCGAGCAGCTACGGCAGACCGCGAACGCCCAGAACCGGCCGGACGACTCCCTGTTCCACCTCGCCTGGACCTCCCGCGACCTCGCCGCAGCCCCGTACGGAACCACCCCCTGGGCGATCGTCGGCGGCGACACACTCGGCGCGGCCGACGCCCTGGGCAAGATTCCCGGCCTAGCCGTCAGGCCCTTCGCGGACCTGACTTCCCTCGCCGACGGCGACACCCTGCCCCCGTTCGTCCTCGTCGACTGCACCTCCGGACAGGGCGAGACGACCACCGTCGTACGCGCAGCCCTGCGCCGCGCCCTGGAGCTGGTGCAGGGCTGGCTGGCGGAGGAGCGGTTCGCGGCGTCGCGGCTGGTGCTGGTCACGCGGGGCGCGGTGGCGGCAGTGCCGCAGGAGCACGTGACCGACCTCGGGGCGGCCACGGTGTGGGGTCTGCTGCGGTCGGCACAGACGGAGAACCCGGACCGGTTCCTGCTCGTGGACACCGACGCCTCCGAGCCCTCGTGGAGCGTGCTGCCGATGGCCCTGGAGTGGGCGGTGGAGCGCGACGAGCCGCAGCTGGCGGTGCGCAACGGCACGGTGCACGTGCCCCGCGTGCAGCCGGTCGTGCCGGCCGCGGCGGCGGAGGGGCCGGAGGGGCCGGGCTGGGGCGAGGGCACCGTGCTGGTCACGGGTGCCACGGGCACGCTGGGCGCTCTGGTGGCGCGGCATCTGGTGACGGGGCACGGGGTACGGCGTCTGCTGCTGCTCAGCCGTAGCGGGCCGCAGGCTGCTGGGGCCGCTGAACTGGTGTCTGGGCTTGGTGAGTTGGGTGCGGATGTCTCGGTGGTGGCGTGTGACGTGGCCGACCGTGCCGCCTTGGCGGAGGTGTTGGCGGGGGTACCGGCCGAGCGCCCGTTGACGGGTGTGGTGCACACGGCGGGTGTGCTGGACGACGGTGTCGTGTCGTCCCTGACCCCCGAGCGGCTCGACACGGTGCTGCGGCCCAAGCTCGACGGAGCCTGGAACCTGCACGAACTGACCCGCGACCTGGGCCTGTCGGCCTTCGTACTGTTCTCCTCGGCCTCCGCCGCCTTCGGCAGCCTCGGTCAGGCCAACTACGCGGCGGCCAACGCCTTCCTGGACGCCCTGGCGACGGCCCGGCGGGCCCAGGGCCTGCCGGGCGTGTCCCTGGGCTGGGGATTCTGGGAGCAGGTCACCGGCCTGACCGGCGGACTCACCACGACGGACGTACGCCGCCTGACCCGCGCCGGCATGAGCCCCCTGCCCACCGCGCAGGCCCTCCAACTCCTCGACACCGCCCAGCGGTCGACCGCCCCGGCCCTGCTGCCCATCCGGTTCGACCGCGCCAGGCTGAACCGCCCGGCCGGCCCGGACGCCGTGCCCGTGATGATGCGCGACCTGGTCCGCGTCCCCACCCGGCGCGCCGCAGCCGCCGGATCTGGACCGGCGGAGAGCGAATCCACGCTGAAGCGGCGACTGGCCGGACTGGACGAGCCCGAACTCGGGCGCGCCCTCCTGGAGTTGGTGTGCACCCAGGCAGCGGCTATCCTCGGCCACACCACGATGTCCGCCATCGAACCCGGGCGCGGATTCGTGGATCTCGGATTCGACTCGCTCATGGCCGTCGAGTTCCGCAACCGACTGACCACGGCGACCGGCCTGCGCCTGCCCGTCACCCTCATTTTCGACTACCCGAACCCCGAAGCCCTCGCGGCCCACCTCCGCGCCGAGCTCCCGCTCCACGCGGACGGCCCTGCGGCACAGTCCCCGGCCACCGTCTCCGCGGAGCTCGACCGGTTGGAGAAGACCCTGGAAGCCCTCGCCACGGACGAGATCAAGCGCATGGAAATCACGGTGCGCATGAAGTCATTCCTCGCGAGACTGGGCGACACCACCGGGACGCGCCCGCCACAGGACATGAATGACGACGATCTCGAATCGGCCACCGATGACGAACTGTTCAGCGCCCTTGAAAACGAGCTGAGGAAATCCTGAACCAACGAACGACCGGATGAACTGACTGGCCGTTTTCACCAGCAAGACTTTAACGGGGAGCTGATGCCGCATGTCCGCCGAGGGACGTAATTCCACCGAGGAAAAACTCCGTTCCTACCTCAAACTGGCGACCGCCGACCTTCGCCAGGCCCGCCGTCGCGTGGAGGAACTGGAGTCGAAGGACCGCGAGCCCATCGCGATCGTCGGCATGGGCTGCCGCTACCCCGGCGGCATCACCACCCCCGAACACCTCTGGAGCCTGGTCGCCGCCGGCGCCGACGCGGTCACCGGCTTCCCGGCCGATCGCGGCTGGGACCTGGACGGCCTGTACGACCCGGATCCGGACCGCAAGGGCAAGAGCTATGTCCGTGAGGGCGGGTTCCTGCACGACGCGGCCGACTTCGATCCCGAGTTCTTCGGCATGTCGCCGCGCGAGGCGCTCGCCACCGACCCGCAGCAGCGACTGCTGCTGGAGACCTCCTGGGAGGCGCTGGAGCGCGGGGGCATCGACCCGAAGTCCCTGCGTGGCAGCCGGACGGGCGTCTTCGCAGGGGTCATGTACAACGACTACGCGGCACGCATGCACAAGGCACCCGACGGCTTCGAAGGCCAGGTCGGCAACGGCAGCGCGGGCAGTGTCGCCTCCGGGCGCATCTCCTACACCTTCGGGCTGGAGGGCCCGGCGGTGACGGTGGACACGGCGTGCTCGTCGTCGCTGGTCGCCCTGCACCTGGCTGCCCAGGCCCTGCGGGCGGGCGAGTGCACCCTGGCCCTGGCCGGCGGCGTCGCGGTCATGGCCTCCCCGACCATCTTCGTGGAGTTCAGCCGCCAGCGGGGGCTGTCGCCGGACGGCCGCTGCAAGTCCTTCTCGGACGCGGCCGACGGTACGGGCTGGTCCGAGGGCGTCGGCATGCTGGTGCTCGAGCGGTTGTCGGATGCGCGGCGCAACGGGCATCCGGTGCTGGCGGTCGTGCGCGGCTCGGCCGTGAACCAGGACGGTGCGAGCAGCGGGCTCACCGTTCCCAACGGGCCGTCGCAGCAGCGGGTGATCCGCGCCGCCCTGGCGAACGCCGGGGTGTCGGCCGGTGACGTGGACGTGGTCGAGGCGCACGGCACGGG
>NZ_JBEYYJ010000065.1:0-9356 GCF_040645475.1 Streptomyces sp. NPDC046759
CCGCTGCTGCGACGGCCCGTTCGGCGCCGTAAGACCATTGCTCGCACCGTCCTGGTTCACGGCCGAGCCGCGCACGACCGCCAGCACCGGATGCCCGTTGCGCCGCGCGTCCGACAACCGCTCCAACAGCAGCATGCCGACGCCCTCGGACCAGCCCGTACCGTCCGCGTCGTCGGAGAACGACCGGCAGCGGCCGTCCGCGGACAGCCCCCGCTGGCGGCTGAACTCCACGAAGGTCATCGGCGTCGACATCACCGTCACACCGCCGGCCAGGGCCAGCGTGCACTCGCCCGCCCGCAGCGCCTGGGCGGCCAGGTGCAGGGCGACCAGCGACGACGAGCACGCCGTGTCCACCGTCACCGCCGGGCCCTCCAGCCCGAAGGTGTAGGAGATGCGCCCGGAGGCGACACTGCCCGCGCTGCCATTGCCCAGGTAGCCCTCGAAGCCCTCCGGTGCACCGCCCAGCCGGGAGCCGTAGTCGTTGTACATCACGCCCGCGAAGACACCGGTCCGGCTGCCCCGTACCCGGGCGGGGTCGATGCCCGCCCGCTCGAACACCTCCCAGGACGTCTCCAGCAGCAGCCGCTGCTGCGGGTCCATCGCCAGCGCCTCACGCGGCGAGATCCCGAAGAACTCGGGATCGAAGTCGGCCGCGTCGTGCAGGAACCCGCCCTCACGGACGTACGACGTGCCCGTCTGCTCCGGATCCGGGTCGTACAGGCCGTCCAGGTCCCAACCCCGGTCCACCGGGAAGGGCGAGATCGTGTCCATGCCCGCGACGACGAGGTTCCACAGGTCCTCGGGGGTGGTCACGCCGCCGGGAAGGCGGCAGCTCATCGCGACGATGACGATGGGATCCTGGTGGTCCGACGCGGCTCGTACCGGGAGCGGTTCGCCGGTGATTTCGCCTGTGTCTACGGTGAGTTCGCCCAGCAGGTGGTTCACCAGAGCGGCCGGCGTGGGGTGGTCGAAGACCAGCGTGGCGGGCAGCCGCAGACCGGTCGCCGCGTTCAGCCGGTTCCGCAGGTCAACAGCCGTCAACGAGTCGAAGCCCAGCTCCTTGAAAGCCCGGCCCTCCTCCACCGACGCCGCCGAACCGTGCCCCAGCACCGCGGCCACCTGGCCACGCACCAGCCCGGACAGCTCCCGCATCCGCGCGTCCGGCGACAACCCCGCGAGCCGGTCCGCCAGGCCCGAACCAGCACCGGGGTTCTCGCTCGCACGCGCCCGGCGCACCCGGGCACCGGCCAGCCCGCGCAGCACCGCCGGCACACCGGCACCCAACTCGCGCAGCGCCGTCACATCGAACCGCACCGGAAAGACGGACGCCGGTCCCGCGGACATCGCCGTGTCCAGCAACTCCAGGCCCTCATCGGAGGACAACGCCCTGAGCCCCGACCGCGCGATACGCGCGAGGTCCAAGTAGCTCAGCTCACCGGTCATGCCGCTGCGCTGCTCCCAGAAGCCCCACGCCAGCGAGACCGCGGGCAGCCCCTCGGCGCGGCGGGCCGCGGCCAGCGCGTCGAGGAACGCGTTCGCGGCCGCGTAGTTGCCCTGTCCCGCGCTGCCCAGCACACCGGACGCCGACGAGAACAGCACGAACGCCGACAGACCGAGGCCACGGGTCAGCTCGTGCAGGTTCCAGGCACCGTCCACCTTCGGCCGCAGCACCGCCGCCAGCCGCTCCGGAGTCAGGGACGACACGACACCGTCGTCCAGCACACCCGCCGTGTGCACCACACCCGTCAACGGGTGCTCGGCCGGTACGCCCGCCAGCACCTGGGCCAGCGCCCCGCGATCGGCGACATCACACGCCACGACCGAGGCTTCGGTGCCCAACCGACCCAGCTCCTCGGCCAGTTCGACGGCACCAGCATTCTCCGGGCCGCTGCGGCTGAGCAGCAAGAGCCGCCGTACCCCATGCGCCGTCACCAGATGCCGTGCCACCAGAGCGCCCAGCGTGCCGGTCGCGCCCGTCACCAACACCGTGCCCGTGCCGAAGCCGCCGGCCGTGTCCACGGCCGGCGCACGCATCCGACCCAGCCGTGGCACGCGCACGTCGCCGGAACGCACCGCCAGCTGCGGCTCGTCCCGCTCCAGCGCCCACTCCAGGGCCGTCGGCAGCACGCTCCACGAGGGCTCGGCAGCGTCGACGTCCACCAGCACGAACCGGCCCGGGTTCTCCGTCTGGGCCGACCGCAGCAGACCCCACACCGCGGCCGCCCCGAGATCTGCTACTCCCTCCTCGGCACCGGCCGCCACCGCGCCCGAGGTCACCAGCACCAGCCGCGACCCCGCGAACCGCTCCTCCGCCAGCCACCCCTGCACCAGCTCCAGGGCCTCGCTCAGAGCCGTGTGCACGGCGCCCGTGGTCGTCTCCGCGGTGTACGCCGAGTCCGCGAAGCGGCAGATGACCAGGTCCGGTACGGCGTCCCCGTCGGCGAGGGTGTCGAAGTCCGGGTACGTCGGCCCGCCGATCGGCGACTCACCGACGAAGGCCCAGGTGACCGCCCCCGCGGCCGCCGACGCCGGCGTGGCGGCGGTCCACTGAAGTTCGAACAGGGCGTCGTGCAGGGCCGCTTGGGCCGAGGCGAGCTGCTCGCGGTCGACGGGCCGGGTCAGCAACGAGCCGACGGTCGCGACGGGCTGTCCGGTGGCGTCGGCGACGGCCACCGACAGGGCGTCCGCACCGGCCGGCGCCAGACGTACCCGCAGCGCCGACGCGCCGGACGCGTGCAGCGAGACGCCACGCCACTCGAACGGCAGCCGTGCCTGCGCGTCGGAGAAGAACCCGCCCAGCCGCGCAGCATGCAACGCCGCGTCCAGCAGCGCTGGGTGCATACCGAAGCGAGCGGCCTCGTCCCGCTGTTCCTCCGCCGACTCCACCTCGGCGAACACCTCGTCGCCGCGCCGCCAGGCAGCACGCAGCCCCTGGAACGCCGGCCCGTAACCGTACCCGGCACCGGCCAGCTCGTCGTACAGCGCGTCGACCTCGACGCGCACGGCATCCGACGGCGGCCAAGCCGCCAGGTCGACACCGGACTCGACGGCCTCCCGCGCCAGCACACCGGTGGCGTGGCACGTCCAGGCGTCTCCGGGCGACTCCGCCGTGGTCTCCGTCGCGGAGTCCGCACAGGAGTACACGGCAACCGTCCGCCGACCGTCGGCGCCGGGCTCCCCGACTGTGACCCGCAGCCGGACCCCGCCCTGTTCGGGCAGCGTCAGCGGGGCCTGGAGGGTCAGCTCCTCGACCGCCCCGCAGCCGACCTCGTCACCGGCCCGGACGGCCAGCTCCACGAACGCGGTGCCCGGCAGCAGCACCACCCCATCGACCGCGTGATCCGCCAGCCACGGATGCGTCCGCAGCGACAACCGGCCCGTCAGGACCACACCTGTCGAGTCCGGAAGGTCCATGACCGCCCCGAGCATCGGATGCCCGGCAGCCAACAGGCCCACGGCCGCCGTGCCGGCACCGGCCGTCGGGCTGACGTCGAGCCAGTAGCGGCTGCGCTGGAAGGCATACGTCGGCAGCTCGACATGGTGCGCACCGGTGCCGGCGAAAGCCTGGGCCCACTCGACGTCCACGCCACGGACCCACAACTCGCCGAGGGAGGTTAGGAAGCGGTCCAGGCCGCCGTCGTCACGGCGCAGGGTGCCGGTGACGGCTGCCTCGTCGGCGGTGTCCTGGATGCTCATCGCGAGCACCGGATGCGCCGACACCTCCACGAAGGCGGTGTGGTCCTGCTCGGTGAGGGCGCGTACCGCCTCCTCGAAACGGACCGTGCGGCGCAGGTTGCGGTACCAGTACCCGGCGTCCAGGGCCTGCGTGTCCAGCCAGTCGGCCTCCACCGTGGAGAAGAACGGGATCGTGGAGGTCTGCGGACGCACCTCGGCCAGGACCCGGGCCAGCTCCTCCTCGATCCGCTCCACATGGGAGGTGTGAGAGGCGTAATCCACCGGAATACGACGAGCACGGACCTCGTCGGCCTCGCAAGCGGCGATCAGCTCGTCCAGGGCCTGCGGTTCACCCGCCACCACCACCGAGGTGGGGCCGTTGAGCGCGGCGATCTCGATACGACCGTCCCAGCCGGCGATCCGCTCGGCAGCCTGCCCGGCGTCCAGAGCCACGGACACCATGCCACCGTCACCAGCCAGGCTCGCCGCGATCGCCTGCGAACGCAGCGCCACGACCCGGGCACCGTCCTTGAGGGTCAGCGCACCCGCGACACAGGCAGCCGCGATCTCACCCTGCGAATGGCCCACCACGGCAGCGGGTTCGACGCCGTAGGAACGCCACAGCGCGGCCAGCGACACCATCACCGCCCACGACAGCGGCTGCACCACATCCACCCGCGCCAACGACGGAGCACCCGAAGCCCCCCGCAGGACCGCCTCCGCATCCCAGTCCACAAACTCAGCCAACGCCCGGGCACACTCGGCGAACCGCTCCGCGAACACCGGCGCGGAATCCAGGAGGTCCACACCCATCCCGGCCCACTGCGCACCCTGACCCGGGAAGACGAACACCACCCGGCCACCAGAACCCGACCCGGCATTCACGTCATCGAGGCCGGCGAGGAGTTCATCCCGGCTACGGCCGACCACAACCGCCCGATGCTCCAAATGGGCCCGGCCCATCGCCAGCGACCAGCCGACGTTCACCGGCGACAGTCCCGCATCACCCTCGACCCGGGACACCAGCCGTGTCGCCTGCTCCCGCAGCGCACCGGCACTGCGCGCGGACAGCACCCACGGCACCGCCACCGGCTCCACCACAGCCGACGCCTCGACCTCCGGCGCCTGCTCAAGAATCACATGCGCGTTCGTGCCACTCACGCCGAAGGACGAGACACCCGCCCGACGCGGCTCTCTCGTCTCCGGCCACTCCCGCTCCTCAGTGAGCAGCTCCACCGAGCCCGCCGACCACTCCACCTTCGACGACGGCACACCCACGTGCAGCGTCCGCGGCAACACACCATGCCGCATCGCCTGCACCATCTTGATGACGCCACCGACACCGGCGGCAGCCTGCGCATGCCCGATGTTCGACTTCAACGACCCCAGCCACAACGGCCGATCCGCCTCCCGGTCCCGGCCGTACGTCGCCAGCAGCGCCTGCGCCTCGATCGGATCCCCGAGGGTCGTCCCCGTACCGTGAGCCTCGACGGCGTCCACGTCACCGGCCGACAGCCCGGCGTTCGCCAGCGCCGCACGGATCACCCGCTGCTGCGACGGCCCGTTCGGCGCCGTAAGACCATTGCTCGCACCGTCCTGGTTCACGGCCGAGCCGCGTACCACCGCCAGCACCGGATGCCTGTTCCTCCGCGCATCCGACAACCGCTCCAACAGCAGCATGCCGACACCCTCGGCCCAGCCCGTACCGTCCGCGTCGTCGGAGAAGGACCGGCAGCGGCCGTCCGGCGACAGCCCCCGCTGCCGGCTGAACTCCACGAAGAGACTCGGTGTGGCGATGGCGGTGACGCCGCCGGCCAGGGCCAGGGTGCACTCGCCCGCTCGCAGGGCCTGGGCGGCCAGGTGCAGGGCGACCAGGGAGGACGAGCAGGCCGTGTCCACCGTCACCGCCGGGCCCTCCAGGCCCAGGGTGTAGGCCACGCGGCCCGAGGCGATGCTGCCGGCGCTGCCGTTGATGAGGTAGCCCTCGAATTCGGCCGCGGTGCCACCGTAGATGCGTGCCGCACCGTAGTCGTCGTACATGACACCCGCGAATACGCCGGTCCGGCTGCCGCGCATCGACGTCGGGTCGATGCCCGCCCGCTCGAACACCTCCCAGGACGTCTCCAGCAGCAGCCGCTGCTGCGGGTCCATCGCCAGCGCCTCACGCGGCGAGATCCCGAAGAACTCCGCGTCGAACCGGTCAAGGTCGTGGAGGAATCCACCTTCTCGGGCGTACGTCCTGCCCTTGCTCTCCGGGTCGGCGTCGTAGAGGGCGTCGAGGTCCCAGCCGCGGTTCGTGGGGAACGCGGACACCGCGTCGGTGCCGGTCTCGACGAGCTTCCAGAGGTCTTCGGGGCCGGCGACTCCGCCCGGATAGCGGCAGCTCATCGCGGTGATCGCGATCGGCTCCGCGTCGGCGTCCTCCAGTTCCCGCAAACGCTGCCGGGCCTGGTGCAGGTCCCCGGTGACACGCTTGAGGTAGGCACGAAGCTTTTCTTCGTTTGCCGTAGCCACGCTTTCCCCCTCCGTGTTCCGCGTTCCACGCCGAACAGCGTTCAGTGAAGTGATGTGCAGTGCGGTGCAGTGCAGTGCGGTGCCGTGCAGTGCAGTGCGGTGCCGTGCAGTGATGTGCCGTGCAGTGGCCGGTCAGGAATGGCCGGTAGGGATCAGAGTTCCTCGTCGATGAATTGGAAGAGGTCGTCGTCGCTGGCCTGGTCGAGTTTGTCGGCCAGGGTGAGCGCGGGGTCCGCGCTGCCTGTTCCGTCCCCTTCGCACTGGGCGAGCAGCTTGCGCAGCCGGGTCTGGATGAGGACGCGCTCCGGGTCTTCCTGGGCGAGCCCGGTGAGCGCCGACTCGAGAGCCTCGAGTCCGCGCAGCCCGTCCTCGACCGCGGACGCGGCGCGCGCCGGGGCGAGTTCGGCCGCCAGGTGCGCCGCCAGGGCGCCCGGGGTCGGGTGGTCGAAGATCAGGGTGGCGGGCAGCCGCAGTCCCGTCTCCCGGCCCAGCATGTTCCGCAGTTCGATCGCGGTCAGCGAGTCGAAGCCGACGTCTTTGAAGGGCCGTGCCGCCTCCACGCCCGCCGGGGTGGCGTGCCCCAGTGCGGTGGCCACGTGACCGCGCACGAGGTCGAGGAGGGCTCGGTGCCGCTCGTCCTCGCTGAGGCGCGCGAGCCGTTCCCGCAGCGCCGGGCCTGTGCCCTCGGCTCCCGCTCTCCCGGTCGCTGCCGCGGCGCCGGTGTCGCTCGCGGCGGACCGCGGTGCCACGGGTACCCGCACCAGCCCGCGCAGCAGTGTCGCCACGCCGTCGCCGTCCTGTCCGTCCGCGGCCCGGGCGCGCAGCGCCGCCTGATCCAGTCGCATCGGCAGCAGCACGGCGTCGTCCGCCCGGCCGGCGGCGTCGAACAGCGCCAGTGCGCGGTCGGAGTCCAGGGCCGCGATGCCCAGGCGGGCCAGCCGCTGCCGGGCGCCCTCGCCCAGCCGCTCGGTCATGCCGCTGGGCTCGGCCCACAGGCCCCAGGCCAGCGAGCGGGCGGGCAGCCCGAGCGCGTGGCGGTGGTGGGCGAGGGCGTCCAGGAAGACGTTGGCCGCCGCGTAGACGCCCTGGCCCGCTGTGCCGAGCGTGCCGGCGGCGCCCGAGAACAGGATGAACGCCGACAGGTTCGACTCGCGCGTCAGCTCGTGGAGGTGGAGCGCGGCGTCGACCTTCGGGCGCAGTACCCGGTCGATCTGGTCGGATGTGACGGCGGTCAGGGTGGCGTCGTCCAGCACACCGGCCGCGGCCACCACGGCGGTCAGCGGATGCTCGTCCGGTACGCCGTCCAGCAGCCGTTCCAGCGCCGCGCGGTCGGCGGTGTCGCAGGCCACCAGGGTGACCTGGGCTCCCAGGACGGCGAGTTCCGCACGCAGTTCGGCGGCACCCTCGGCTTGCGGGCCGCTCCGGCTCGTGAGCAGCAGGTGTCGTACGCCGTGCTCGGTGACGAGGTGCCGGGCGAGCAGGCGGCCGAGGCCGCCTGTGGCTCCGGTGAGCAGCACCGTGCCCGACGGGTCCAGCAGCGGACCCGCGACGGATGGCCGGGAGGCCGTCGGTCGCAGCCGGGGAACCAGCGGTTCCCCGGCGCGTACGGCGAACTGGGGCTCGCCCGAAGCCAGCGCGGCCACCAGGGCCGGGCGCGAGGTCTCGTCCTGGTCGAGGTCGGCCAGGACGAAACGGCCAGGGTGCTCGGACTGCGCGGAGCGGATCAGTCCCCACAGCGGCGCCTTCGTCAGGTCGGGCCGCTCGCCCGCACCGGTCACCACGGCCCCGCGCGTGAGGAACACCAGCCGGGACGTCGCGAACCGCTCGTCGTCCAGCCAGGCCCGCGCGGTCGCCACCGCGCCCTCGACCGTCGTACGCACACCGTCCGCGGTGCCCGCGAGGGCCTTGTCGCCGTCATCGTCAGCGGAGACACAGGCCACCAGCACCACGTCCGGTACGACCGTCTCACCGGCGTCGATCGCGGCGGCCAGCGCCGCCAGGTCCGGGTGGACGGACACGTCGGCGGGCGCACCGGGGACGTCGCGGAGGTGGACGCTGAGTTTGCCCTCGTCGGGGCCGGCCACGGCCCACACCCCGGCGCTCCCGGACCCGGGGACCCGCGGCAGCGGCTGCCACTCGACGCGGAACAGCTGGTCGTCATGACGCTCCGCCGCCGCGGCGAGCTGTTCGTGCGCGACAGGCCGCAGCACGAGCGAGTCGATCACGGCCACGGGACGCCCGGCACCGTCGGCGACGACCACCGAGGCCCCGTCACCCCCGGCCGGCGTCAACGCCGCACGCACGACCGAGGCCCCGCCCGCGCGCACGGAGATCCCGCGCCATGCGAACGGCAGCACGAGAGTGCGCCGCGCGCCGTGGAAGTCACCCATGCGCAGTCCGTGCAGTGCCGCGTCCAGCAGCGCCGGATGCAGCGCGTGACCGGCGGCAGCGTCCCGCTGGTCGTCGGGGAGCACCGCCTCCACGAACACCTCGTCACCGCGCCGCCAGGCCGCACGCACGCCCCGGAACACCGGGCCGTAGGCGTAGCCGTCGGCGGCGAACTCCTCGTAAAGAGCGCCCGTGTCCACGGCCACGGCACCCTCCGGCGGCCACACCGTCAGATCCCTCACCGGCGGCACGGGGCTCGCGGCGACCGCCAGCACGCCCTCGGCGTGCCTGGTCCACTCGTCGCCGTAGGACAGGTCTTCCCGCCGGGAGTGAAGGGTGAGCGTACGCCGCCCGGCCTGGTCGGGTGCCCCGACGGTCACCCGCAGCCGGGTCCCGCCCGTCTCCGCGACGATCAGCGGCGCCTGCAGCGTCAGTTCCTCCACTACGGCGCAGCCCACCTGGGCACCGGCCCGTACGGCCATGTCCACGAATGCGGTCCCGGGCAGCAGCACCGCCCCGGCCACCGCGTGGTCGGCCAGCCACGGATGCGTCCGCAGCGACAACCGACCCGTCAGTACGACACCGCCGTCGGGGAGCTCGACCGATGCGCCCAGCAGCGGATGCTCCGCCGACTCCGCCCCGAGCGCGGTCAGCGCGGCTTCCGGCGTGCCGGTGCTGGTGTCGAGCCAGTAGCGGTGGCGTTGGAAGGCGTAGGTGGGCAGGTCGACACGGGTGGCACCGGTACCGGTGAACACCGCCTTCCAGTCCACGTCCACACC
>NZ_JBEYYJ010000066.1:0-8140 GCF_040645475.1 Streptomyces sp. NPDC046759
TCCTGCACCACCACCGCCGGCACCGGCCCACCGGCCGCCCACAACGCGGCCAGCACCTCACCCTCCAGCTCACCCCGCGCACGCCGCCGAGCCTCCCCCCGGCCGCCCTCACCGCCCGCCACCAGGCACCTCCCACACTCCCTCGGCCAGGCCCTCTCCGACCGCTCAAGCTACTACGAGACGTAGAAAAACGGCCATCTCCATCCTGCGGGCCGGAGCACCCGGGCCGCCGCAGCGGCGGGTGACGCCGGACCCCTCCTTCACGCCGACCCTCTTCACGCCGAGCCGGGCATCGCCCGCCGCCCCGGACCGGCCGGGTGGCACGGCCGCCGAGCCCGCGTCGCCTCCCCCGGTCGGCCCCGCTCAGCCGCGTCGCCGACCGGCGTCCCCGTAAGGTGGAGCCGTGATCGTCCCGCAGCCCGCCGCCGCTACGGCCAGGGCCCGCATCCGCCACCCGGTGCGGCCCGCCGTTCTGGTTGCCGTCCTGCTCGGGCTGTTCCTCATGCACGGCGGTCCGGCCGCGGCGTGGAGCGGCTGCCACGGGGCCATGCCGGACACCGCCGTCGCACCGATGGCACCCGCCCGGCCGGCCGGTCACCCCGCCGGCCGCGCCGCCACAGCCCACGGCACGGTCCACCACAAGGCCACCCCGTACGCCCTCTCCGGCACGGCCGCCCCACGGTCCGCGCACTCCGCGGCCACCGCCGCCCGCCCCGGCGCGCACATGGGCGAGCCCATGCAGGGCGCGCTGTGCCTGGCCACGACGACGCGTTCCGTCATCTCCCCGCACCCCCCGCTCGCGGCTGCCGGCCTCGTCTTCCCGGCCGTCGTCGTGCTGCCGTGGGCGCGGCGGAGGTCCGGCGGCACCCGGCGCCGAGGGCCGCCGGGCGGTGGGCGCCTGCTCCTGCTCCAGGTCTGCGTCGCGCGGACGTGAGGAGACCTCCGGGGCCCGGCTCGTCGCCGCGCACCCGGTACAGGCCTCCCGTTCACCCGCGCCGCCCGGCGGCGCCCACCTGGAAAGACACACCTCCATGTCCCAGCGTTCCCGGACGTCCCGGCACGTCCTCACGGCGGCCGCCGCCACCGCCGTACTCACCCTGACCCTCGCCGCCTGCGGCTCCGGCAGCGGCCCCGCCCACGGTCCCGCCATGCCCGGCATGGACCACAGCGGTACGCCGTCACCCTCGGCCCCGGCCGACGACATGGCGTCGATGCCCGGCATGGACGGCTCGTCCGCCGGCAACGGACTCGCCGCCGCGCAGCACGGCTACCGGATGACCTCCGCCACCGCGGCTCTCCCCACCGGGCGGGCGAGCGCGTACCGCTTCACCATCACGGGGCCGGACGGCCGGCCGGTCACCGGCTTCGCCGTCGACCAGACGAAGCGGATGCACTTCTACGCCATCCGCTCCGACCTCACCGGGTTCCGGCACCTGCACCCCACCATGGCCGGGGACGGCACCTGGAGCGCGCCGCTGGCCGCGCTGCGGCCGGGCACCTGGCGGCTGTACGCCTCCTTCACCCCGGACAGCGGTTCCGGCAAGGGCGAAAGCCTCGTCCTGAGCCGCACCGTGAAGGTGCCCGGCACGGCGCCGGTCTCGTCCCTGCCGAAGCCGTCCGGCAGCACCACCGTCGACGGCTACACCGTGACGGTGCAGGGCGAGCCGATGGCGGGCATGGCCCACCGGCTGACCGCCACCGTCACCAGGGACGGCAGGCCGGTCGCCGACCTGCAGCCCTATCTCGGCACCTATGCCCACCTGACCGCCTTCCACCAGGGCGACCTGGCCTTCGCCCACCTCCACCCGGAATCGGAGGCCGACGGCGATCACGGCGGGCCGGTGCTGAACTTCCACGCCGAGTTCGCCCGGTCCGGTGACTGGCGGCTGTTCCTGCAGTTCCGGACGGGCGGCAGGCTCCACACCGCGGCCCTCACCCTGCACGTCGACTGACCGGCGACGGCCCCGGCCCCCACCGCGGACGCTGGTGGTCGATTCGGGGCCCTCGTGACGTCGGTCTCCCGGAACCGGTTGTGGTCCGGGAGACCGACGTTGTCGTAGAGGGTGTCGATGTCGTGGCACGTGAGCCCCCGGGGTGGTCGAGCGGCCTGGGCCCGGCACTTGCCGGGCACCGGAGTCGGGCACCCCGTGCAACGGCCCTGGGCAGCCTGCCTCAGCCCCGACGCAGCAGCGCCGCCGACGCCCCCGCCGCCACGAGGAGACCCAGCGCACCGAAGCCGTGGTCCAGCGTGGTGCCGGAGGCGACGACGGCGACCAGCAACGGGCCGCCCGCGTCGCCGAGTTCACGCCCGAGCTCCGCCGCCCCCATGGTCTGCCCCAGCCGCTCCCGAGGAGTCGACGCCGCCAGCGCCGCGAAACCGAGCGGGGTGATCAGGCCCGTACCGGCGCCGATGAGCGCGGCTGCGGTGAGGATGCCGGTCAGGCCCGGCAGCGTCGCGCAGCCCAGACCCGCCGCGGTGACCCACAACCCTGCCACCAGGCCGGAACGCGCGCCGAGTCGTCCGTCGTCCAGGGCTCGCCCGGCCCGCGGTTGCACGACGGCCGCGCAGCCGGCGAGCACGGACACCGCCGCGCCGGTAGCTACGGTGCCCAGTCCGGCGGCACGGCCGGAAACGGGCAGGAAACCCACCCCGGCCGACAGCGCGGCGGTCGCCGCCGCCAGTGCGGACGTCGGGGCGAGGAACGCCGGTTGGGTGAGCCGCCGGGCCAGGTCCAGCACGGTCTGCCGGGTCTTCGGCAGCGGGGGTGCGGCCGGGACGGTGAGCGCGGCCCAGCCGGCGACGGCCGCGCCGAGCACCGCGAGGACGGCGAACAGCAGCCGCAGGCCGCCGGCCCGGACGAGAACGCCGCCGAGCAGGGGGCCGAGCGTGTAGCCGATGGACTTGTAGAAGCCGTACGTGCCGAACGCACGGCCGTGCCCCGCGGCCGGATTGAGCCGCGCGACCAGCGCGGACGCGGACGGCGAGAAGGCGGAGGCCGCCGCGCCCTGGCCGAGCCGGGCCGCCCACAACCAGCCGGGGCTGTCCGCCAGTGCGTACAGCGCGGACGCCGCCGCGAACGCGACGAGACCGCCGAGCAGCACCGGGCGGGCGCCGATCCGGTCGGCGAGGGTGCCGAAGACCGGCTTGAGGACCACCTCGGCGCCGTCGTACAGGGCGAGCAGCCCGCCCAGCACGAGCAGCGAGGTCACCGCGCCCTTCGCATGGGCGCCGAGGTTCGCGGCGATGCCGTGCGCTGCGAAGGCCGTGGTGAACCCGGCCGCGTACAAGGGCCACATCTGCCTGCGCCGCTCCACCACGTCAGCGAACGTAGCAGGCGTGCGCGGGAGTCCGCGGGTGCAGCAGGGGTGAGCGCCGCGGGCCCGCCACAGGCCGACGTCGCGGCCGCGGATGTCCTCCAGGGACTCGCGGCGGACCAGGAGGCGGGCGAGGCCGTCGCGTACGGCCACCACGGGTGGGCGGCCGACCAGGTCGCATCCGGAGGCCATGGACAGGTGGCAGGCACCGGCCACGGGGACGGCGAGCAGGTCACCGGGACGGGGTAGCGCTCCACGGGCCCGCAGGGCGTCTGCCGGGCGGCTGCGGGTTCCTCGCCCGCGAGGTCCGTCGTGACCCTCGGGACGGTGCTCCGGGCATCCGGCCTTTCCCGACCGCTGGCTAATCTGCAGGGATGACCACAGAGTTGACCCTCCTGTCCCGTGTCGCCTGTCGCGGGCGGGAGATCACCGCGCCCCGGCTGCGCGGCCTGCTGGCACTGCTCGCGGAGGAGCTGCGCACCGGCTGCAGCACGGGTCGGCTCGTGGAGGGGCTGTGGGCGGAGGAACTGCCCGAGCGGCCGGGCAAGGCGGTGCAGATCCTGGTGTCGCGGCTGCGGGCTCAGCTGGGTGCCGATCTGGTCGTGAGCACACCGGCGGGCTATCGGCTGGCTCTGGAGGAGTCGCAGGTCGACGCTTCCGCGCTGCTGCTGCACGAGGCCGCGAGCGCCGGGCGCGCCCGGGCCGGGGACCACGACGGAGCGCTGGCCGAGGCCGAGGCCGGGCTGGCGCTGTGGGACGGGAACGTGGGCGCGGGCACCGGCGAGGACCTGCACGACCCGGTGGTGGCGCTGCGTACCGGCCGGGTCCGCACGCACCGGGCGCTGGTCCGCGCCCGGGCGCTCGCGCTCGCCCGGCTCGGGCGGCGGGAGGAGGCCGTGGCGCCGCTGTCCGAACTGGCGGAACGGCTGCCGCGGGACGAGGAGGTGCTGGCGGAGCTGCTGCGCTGCGAGGCCGGCACCGCCGGCCGGGCCGCGGCGCTGGCCCGGTACGACTCCTACCGGCGCCGGCTCCGTGAGGACCTGGGAACCGATCCGGGGCCCGGCCTGAGGGCCGTCTACCAGGAGCTGCTGAACGCGGACGCGCCGAGGGTGCGCCACGGCGTGCCGCACGAACCGAACCCGCTGCTGGGGCGGGACGGCGACCTCGCCGCCGTGGCCGGGCTGCTGCGCGAGGCCCGGGTGGTCACCGTCGTCGGCCCCGGCGGGCTGGGCAAGACCCGCCTCTCCCACGCGGTGAGCCGGGCGGCCGAACAACCCGTGGTGCACTTCGTCCCCCTGGCCGGTGTCACCGCCGACGACGACGTGGCCGGTGAGGTGGCGTCGTCGGTCGGGGCCGGGGAGGGCCGGCAGTTCGCGGGCGGCGCCGACGTGGTGAGCGGCATCGTCGCCGCCCTCGGCGCCGGCCCCGCGCTGCTGGTGCTGGACAACTGCGAGCACGTCGTCGCGGGTGCCGCCGCTCTCGTACAGGCGCTGGTGTCGCGGTCCAAGGAGCTGCGGGTCCTGGCCACCAGCCGGGCCCCGCTGGGGCTGACCTCGGAGTCCGTGTACGCCCTGCCGGAGCTGTCCCGTGCGACCTCGGTGGAGCTCTTCGTGCAGCGCGCGCGGGCCGCGCGGCCCGGCGTGGAACTGCCCGCGGGAGAGGTCGCCGAGATCTGCCGGCACCTGGACGGGCTGCCCCTCGCGGTGGAACTCGCCGCGGCCCGGGTGCGCGTGCTCTCCGTGGCCGACATCTCCCGCCGGCTGCGGGACCGGTTCGCCCTGCTGCGCGGCGGCGCCCGCGACGCACCCGAGCGGCACCGCACCCTGCGGGCCGTGGTCGACTGGAGCTGGAACCTGCTGGAACCCGACGGCCGGGCGGCGCTGCGCGCCCTGTCCGTGTTCCCGGGAGGCTTCACCGAGGACGCGGCGGAGTACGTCCTCGGCGAGACCGGGGACACGCTGGCGCTGCTGGAGCAGCTGGCCGGGCAGTCCCTGCTGAAGGTGGGCGACAGCCCCTGCGGAGTGCGCTTCCACATGCTGGAGACGCTGCGGGAGTTCGGTTCCGCCAAGCGCGCCGAGGCCGGCGAGGAGGAGGCGGTGACCGGCCGTTTCCTCGCCTGGGCCCGCGACTTCGGCCGCGCCCGCCACGACGTCCTGTTCAGCTCCGACCCGGTGTCCGCCTGGCTGGGCATCCGCGCCGAGCAGGACAACCTCGTCCTGGCGCTGCGGCACGCCCTGGCCCGCGCCGACGGCCCCGCCACCGCCGCCCTGACCGCCGTACTGGCCTCGTTGTGGGCCACCGACTCGAACTACCCCCGCCTCGCCGCCCTCGTCGCCGAGACCGGCGGGCCGCTGTCCCGGTTCCGCCCCGGGCCCGGGGACCCGGAGGACGTGGAGCCGGCCCGCAGTGCGGCGGCCGTGTGCGCGGCGAGCCTCTTCATGGGCCGGGGCCCGCACGCCGTACGGCAGTTGGTCACGCTGCGCCGGCTGCCGCCCGCGCCGCCGGACACCCTGGTGCGGGCGCTGGCCGTCGTGCTGTGCGCCGTACCGGACATGCGCCCGCCCCGGTACACGCGGCTGGAGGAGCTGTGCGACTCCGATGAGCCGCTGCTGGCGGGTGTCGCGGCGTGCGTGGCGAGTTATGTGTGGGAAGCCGAGCACGAGACGGAGCGCGCGCTGGAGTACGCCCGCCGGATGATCGACGCGCTGGGCCCGCTCGGCAATCCGAGCACGGCGCTGCTCAGCCACGGCCGGATCAGCGAGCTGTGCCTGCAGTCGGAGCGCGGCGCGGAGGCGTACGACCATCTGGTGGCCGCGCTGGATGCGCTCGCCGAGTTCAGCAGGTTCGGTGACTGGTCGGACTCCGTCGGGGTGCACTGGGGACTGGTGCTCGCCTGTCTGCAGCGCGGCGACGTCGACGAGGCGGAGTACTGGCTGGGGCTCGCGGCGCTGGACCGGCCGTCGGAGACCACCCGGATCTTCAGCCCCGAGCTGCCGGCCCGGGCGGAGATCGCGCTCGCCCGGGGGCTGACCGAGGTCGGACTCGGGCTGTGGCGCCGGGCGGTCGCGCAGATACGTGAGGACAGCCTGCTGTATCCCGGTGACCCGTTCGTGGAGCCCTGGTCGCAGGAGGTGCGGTCGGCCGCGCTGGCGGCGCACGCGCAGGCCGGACGGCTCCAGCCGGTGGCCGGCCTCGCCGGGGAGCTGCGGGAGCGGCTGCTCGGGATGCTGTCCGACGGGACCGACCGGGGCCCGGTGGAACTGCCGGTGTACGGCACGGTGTTGCTGGCGCTCGGCCTCGCCGGGCTGGCCGGGGGCGAGACGGGGGCGGTACGGCTGGTGGCGCTCGCGGAGCGGATGCCGGCGGTGCGGGAGTTCCCCACCCTGTCCCTGAACCGGTCCCGGGAGGCGGCCGAGCACGCCGACAGGGCGGCGTACGACGACGCGAGGTCGAGGTACGCCGCCCTGGGGCGGGAGGAGTTGCGCGCGGAGGCGCTGCGGGAACTGACGGACGCCGGGGGCCGGTAGCGCCCGCGGGGGGCGCGGGGGAACCGCGCGGCCGGTCCCAGCGGGGCGCACCCGCCGGACACCCGAACTCACCGCTTCGGTTCACGCTGGAACTGCGCCTTGGACCACAGGTAGCCCAGCAGGCTCAGCCCCAGGCACCACGCGACGGCCAGCACGGCGTTCTTCGTGCCGATCCCGCTGCCCAGCAGCAGTCCGCGCAGCGTCTCGATGGCCGGTGAGAAGGGCTGGTACTCGGCGAACCAGCGGAACCAGCCCGGCATGGCGTCCACCGGCACGAACGCGCTGGACAGGAGCGGCAGCATCGTCAGTGGCAGCCCCATATTGCTGGCGCCCTCGGCGTTCGGGCTGGCCAGGCCCATGCCCACCGCGACCCAGGTCAGCGCGAGGGTGACCAGCGTCAGCAGCCCCGCCGCCACGATCCACTCGACCGGCGTGGCGTCGGTGCGGAAGCCCATGGCGAAGCCGAGTCCCAGGATGGCCACCAGGGCCAGCAGCGTCTGGATCACGTTGCCGATCACATGACCGACCAGCACGGAGGCGCGGGAGATCGCCATGGTGCGGAACCGGGCCATGATGCCCTCGGTCATGTCGGTGGCCACGGACACCGCGGTGCCGAGCGAGGTCATGCCCACGGTCATGAGAAGGATGCCGGGGACGATGTAGGCGACGTAGTCGGAGCGGTCGGCGTGGCCGCCGTCGATGCCGGCGCTCATCACGTCGCCGAAGACGTAGACGAACAGCAGCAACAGCATGACCGGGGTGAGCATCACGTTCAGGGTGAGGGAGGGGTAGCGGCGCGCGTGCAGGAGGTTGCGGCGCAGCATCGTGAGGTTGTCGCGGAACGCGTGGCCGGCGGTGCTCATCGGACGGTCTCCTTGTCGGCGGTCTGCTGGTCGGCGGTCTGCTGGTCGGCGGTCTGCTGGTCGGTGGCCTGCGAAGTCACGGAGCTGCCGGTCAGGGCGAAGAACACGTCGTCCAGGTCGGGGGTGTGCACGGACAGCTCGTCGGCCTCGATGGCAGCGGCGTCCAGCCAGTCGAGGATGGAGCGCAGCTCGCGCTGGCTTCCGTCGCTGGGGATCTGCAGTGCGAGGGCCTCGTCGTCCCGGGAGGCCTCGCGCAACGCGGTCGCCGCCCGCTCGTACGTCACCGGGTCGGAGAACCGCAGCCGCACATGGCCACCTGGCACGAGCCGTTTGAGCTCGGCGGCGGTGCCCTCGGCGGCGATCCGGCCGTCGTTGAGCACGGCGATGCGGTCGGCGAGCTCGTCGGCCTCCTCCAGGTACTGGGTGGTGAGGAAG
>NZ_JBEYYJ010000067.1:0-8067 GCF_040645475.1 Streptomyces sp. NPDC046759
GAGCTTCCGGTCAAGCCTGAGCGTCCGGTGAAGCCGGAGCTTCCGGTCAAGCCTGAGCGTCCGGTGAAGCCGGAGCTTCCGGTCAAGCCTGAGCGTCCGGTGAAGCCGGAGCTTCCGGTCAAGCCTGAGCGGCCGATGAAGCCGGAGCTTCCGCAGCACCCCGTGAAGCCCGAATACCCGGAGCACCCGGTCAAGCCCGAATACCCCCACCACCCGGTGAAGCCGGAGCACTCGTCGAAGGGTTCGAAGCCGAGCGAGGAGCACCACGAGGGGCAGGAGCAGGGTCGGGATTCACGGGATTCGTGAATGCCGTGACAGTGACCGGCTGAGGGGAGCCGGAATTCCGTGAGAGACCGCTGGGCCGCGCCGCACGGTGCGGCCCAGCGGCGCGCCCGGCATACCACTTGAACCCGGCGCCGACCGAGGCGGGGGAGTGACCTGCGGGAACGGTGTGCGAAGCTTCGGGGACCAGCGTCCGTACCACGGAGGGGGAACCCCGGCATGGCCGTCATCCACCACACCACGCTCAAGCCCACGAAGCTGGAGCTGCTCACCGACTGGCTGCCTTCCCGCCCCTGGTACCGCGGCGGCCCGGACGCCCCGGTGCTGACCAGGTCCGGTGGCTTCCGGCTGGACGACCCCGCGGGCGAGGTCGGCATGGAGTTCATGGTGGTCACCGACACCTCCACTCCCGAACCGAGCGCCTACATGGTTCCGTTGAGCTATCGCGGGGCACCGCTGGACGGGGCGGAGCACGCGCTCGTGGGCACGATGGAGCACGGTGTGCTGGGCAGGCGCTGGGTGTACGACGGCTGTCACGACCCGGTGCTGGTGACCGAGCTGCTGTCGCTGATCGAGGGCACGGCCGAGGCGCACTCCCAGAGTGTCGACGGCGCCCTCGACCCCGAGGTGGTCCGCTCCTACACCGGCACGCCGCTCGCCCTGGACGGCTTCACCCCCGAGCCGGCCGACGACCCGGAGGGCACTCGCCTCACCGTGCCGCTCGGCACGGTGCTCCACGTCCACCGGGTCCTCAACCCCCTGCCGGAGAACCCGCCCCTTCGCCCCGAGGGAGCGATCGGTCACGTGGCGCGCGGCTGGCAGGACCCGCAGGGCGCCACGCCGGCGGCGGTCTTCGTGACACTGCGCACCGCCTGACCGGTACCGCCACGCCGGTGAACCGGTCCGGCATCTCCGCACAGCGCACTCCTTCTGGCATGCTCCGGTCAAATCTGTCACTCTTTCGGCACACCCGCGCCCCGACTCCCCGAGGACGCGGCGCACCGCTCGGTGCAGTGATCGCGCAAGCCCTGTCAGCGGCCGCCCCCGGCGCACCCCGGCCGGCCGGCGGCCATCGAGCAGGCCGGGAATCCCGGCCGCCGCAAAGGAGTAGCGTGTGAGAACGACCCCCCACAAGGCCCTCGGCGCCGGTGCCACAGCCGTCGTCGCGGTGGCCGCCCTCGTACTTTCCGGAACCCCCGCCCTCGCCCGGCCGGCCACGCACCACGCGGCCGCCGCCTGCACTCCGGCCCAGGTGGTCGCCAACGGCGGTTTCGAGAGCGGGACTTCGCCGTGGACGGCGTCCACCTCTTCCGTCATCACCAGCCGCTCGGGCGAGACCGCCCACGGCGGCACCTCGTACGCCTGGCTGGACGGAGTCGGCAGCACCCACACGGACACCCTCAGCCAGAGCGTGACCGTCCCGGCCGGGTGCGACGCGGCCACGCTCACCTTCTGGCTGCACATCGACACCGCGGAGACGACCTCGTCCACCGCCTACGACAAGCTCACGGCCAGGATCGGCAACACGACCCTGGCCACCTACTCGAACCTCGACAAGAACTCCGGATACGTGCGGAAGTCGATCGACGTGTCGGCGTACGCCGGGCAGACCGTCAGCCTCTCCTTCACCGGCACCGAGGACTCCAGCCTCCAGACGAGCTTCGTCCTCGACGACATCGCGCTGGACACCTCCGGCGGCACCGCGCCACCGCCGGCCGACTCCACCCGGACCCCGGCCGCGCCCTCGTACACCGTGAACCTCAGCAGCGACACCAGCGGCACCGTCTGGAACGGGCACGAGAGCGTCTCCTTCACCAATGCCTCCGCCAGCGCGCTCAACGAGGTCTACCTGCGGCTGTGGGACAACTACCACGGCACCTGCGACGCGATGCCGATCCGGGTCACGAACGTCACCGGAGGCACCGCGGAGGCACCCTCCGTGGCCTGCACCGCGCTCAAGGTCGACCTGCCCACCCCGCTCGCCCAGGGCCAGAGCGCCACCATCGGCCTCGACCTCGCCATCACCGTGCCCAGCGGCGCCGACCGGTTCGGCCACGACGGCGCCTTCAGCTTCATCGGCAACGCCCTGCCCGTCCTGGCGGTCCGCGACAGCGCCGGCTGGCACCTCGACCCGTACACCGACAACGGGGAGTCGTTCTACTCCCTGGCCGCCGATTTCAAGGTCACCCTGGACCACCCCAGCAGCCTGCTGGTCCCGGCCACCGGCACCTCCACCGACACACCCGGCTCCAGCGGCCGTACGGTGACGACGGCGACCGCGTCCAAAGTCCGTGACTTCGCCTGGGCCGCGGGCCCCTTCACCAAGATCTCCGGCACCTCGCCGGCCGGCGTCGCGGTGAACGTGTACTCCGTCTCGGGCATCAGCTCCTCCAGCGCCCAGTCCATGCTCAGCACCGCCAAGACCGCCGTGGACGCCCACGCGGCCCGCTTCGGCGCCTATCCCTACGGCGAGCTGGACGCCGTGATCGACAACAATTACTGGTTCGGCGGAATGGAGTATCCCGGCTTCGTCCTGGACCTGGTCAGCTCCACCGCCCTCACCCACGAGATCGGCCACCAGTGGTGGTACGGCATCGTCGGCGACGACGAGTACAACGGCCCCTGGCTCGACGAGGCGTTCGCCGACTACTCCACCGACCTCGCCCTCGGCAAGACCGGCACCAACTGCTGGAACAGCGTCTCCTGGGCCTCCAGCGCGGAGAAGATCACCAACTCCATGGCCTACTGGGACGCGCATTCCTCCCGCTATTCCACCGTCGTCTACGGGTACGGCAAGTGCGCCCTGCACGACCTGCGCCGCGTGCTCGGCGACACCGCGATGGGCAAGCTGCTGAAGGACTACGCGGCCGCGCACTGGTACGGCGTGTCGACCACGGCCGAGTTCAAGGCCGCCGCCCAGGCCGCCACGAGCACCGACCTCACCTCCTTCTGGACCCAGCACCGCATCGACGGCTGATCCGGCCGGGGCCGGCCGTGGGAGGCACCGCCTGGTACCCCCCGTCTTCCACGGCCGGCCCGTCGGCCCTGCCGGGTCCACCCGTACGGAGCAGGCGCGGGCCGAGATGGGTTCGTTGGGCGGTGCCTGAAGTGCGTGACGACCCGACTACGTGTCAGATGGTGCCGTGCGAAGCTCCGTAACCCTTTCCCGCGGCCGCTCACGCCTCGCTCTCATGAGCGCCCTGACCGGCCTTCTCCTCACCCTGTCCACGACCGCGGCCCACCCCGAGTCCGCCCCGACCGTGCCATCGCGCGGCAGCGCGTACATGGGAATCGGCGTCCTGGCCCACGACGGACGCGCCGGCGACACCGGCACCCCGCCCACGACGGGCCGGGCGACCGAGATCGAAGGCGTCGACGTCTCCAGCTACCAGGGCAACGTCAATTGGCCGACCCTGTGGGGCAGCGGCGTCAGGTGGGCTTACACGAAGGCCACCGAGGGGACCTACTACACCAACCCCAACTTCACCCAGCAGTACGACGGCCCCTACAACGCGGGCATGGTCCGCGGCGCCTACCACTTCGCCACCCCGGACAAGAGCGGCGGCGCGGCACAGGCCGACTACTTCCTGGCCCACGGCGGGGGCTGGTCCAAGGACGGCAAGACCCTGCCCGGCGTGCTCGACATCGAGTGGAACCCGTACGGCAGCGACTGCTACGGCAAGTCCAAGGGCGACATGATCGCCTGGATCCGCGACTTCCTGAACCGCTACAAGTCCCGCACCAGCCGTGACGCGATCATCTACACGGCGACCAGCTGGTGGACCAGCTGCACCGGCAACTACGCCGGCTTCGCCCCGAGCAATCCGCTGTGGATCGCCCGTTACGCCTCCACCGCCGGGACGCTGCCGTCGGGCTGGTCCTACCACACGATGTGGCAGTACACGTCCACCGGCCCGACCGTCGGCGACCACGACCGCTTCAACGGCTCCCTGGACCGGTTGAAGGCCCTGGCGACCGGCTGACCCGGCCCGGCACCCGGCGCGCTTCAGCATCGGAACCTCCGCGCTCCTGGTGCGGGGCCGGGCTAGGAGCCGGGCGCGAGCAGCATGCGCAGGGCGAGGACGGTCATCACGGCGCTGGACGCCAGGGCCGTGACGAGCCGCCCCCGGCTGCCGGTCAGCAGCCGGCCCAGCAGGGCCCCGCCGCCCGCCAGGAGCAACTGCCAACTGGCGGAGGCGGCGAAGGCGGCCAGGACGAACACGGTCCGCGCGAGGTGATCCGGCTGCGCCGTCGTCCGGCTGCCGAGGACGAGCGCCGCGAAGTAGATCACGGTGACGGGGTTCATCATCGTGACTCCCCACAGCCCCATGAAGGCCCGGGCCGGGCGAAGGGCAGCCGCGTCGGTCCGAGAGGTCGTCGACGGCCTGCGGTGCCGGGCGATCGCCGTGGCCGCGCCGCGGACGGCCAGTGCCATGAGCACCAGGCCGGCGGCCAGGCGCAGAGGGTCCATGACCGGCTCCAGGGTGTGCGTCAGCGCGGAGCCCCCGACCATGGCGATCAGCGCGTAGAGGCCGTCCGCGGTCGCGACCCCCAGCGCGGCGCAGGCGCCGGTCCGCAACGAGGTCCGCGCGGTCAGCGCCACCAGATACGTCCCGACGGCCCCCACCGGCACGGCGATGCCGTAGCCGGCGACCAGCCCCGAGACCAGCGCCGCGGTCATGCGTGCGCGGGCGTCGGCCTCCGAGAGGGGCAGGACTGCTGTCGGCCGCACACTGGTCGGACGGCGGCGGTCGGCGGCAGGAAGGTGATCAGCGAGGTCATGGGCCGATCCTGGTGGCAGCGCGGCGGCCGGGACAACTCTTTTTCGACGGAGGCGTCCGCGCGGCGCGGCACGGCACGGCAGGGCGCGGCCCGGCCCGCCCGGCCCGATCCGAGACGCGGACGATGAACAGGTGCCGGGGACATGGGGCCACGACGGCCGCGACCGCACCGGCGCGGCCCGCGACCGCACCGGCGCGGCCCGCGACCGCTCCGGCCGCGCCACAGGGGCCGGAACTCACCCCTGACGGGACCGGGTCCGGGACCCTTCCGCGCGTCGCGTGCCGGCAGGCAGTCAGGTGGCACAGGGCGTCCCTCGTCCGCGGCCGGGAGCGTTCGTCAGGATCACGACGGCGCGGCAGTGGAAGCGGCCGAGGACGATGGGCTCGTGCGGACGACGGCCTGGTCCCCTCTCGGCCCGAACAGGTGCAGGATCTCCACCGGCCGCGTGTCGGCCGGGCCGAACCAGTGCGGTTGCCTGGTGTCGAACTCGGCGACTTCGCCGGGGCGGAGAGTGGATGCGCGGTCCCCGAGAACGAGTCGTAGCTCGCCGGCGAGGACGTAGAGCCACTCGTAGCCGTCGTGGGTCACCAGTTTCTGCTCGCGGGGAGCCAGTACGTGCTTGAAGACCTGGACCCGGCCCGGGTACCGCGTCAGTGGCACGAGGACGCTGCCGTGCCCTTTGCGCAGGGGCGTGAGATGGACCCGGGGGTCGCCCGTGGCCGGTGCGGCCACCAACTGGTCGAGTGCGACGCGGTGCGCCCGCGCGAGCGGGATGAGCAGGTCCAGGGTCGGGCGCCGCTTGCCTGATTCGAGACGGGACAGCGTGCTCACCGAGAGCGCGGTGGCGTCCGCCAGCGCCTCCAGTGTCAGTCCGCGGTCCTTGCGCAGGGTGCGCAGCCTCGGCCCGATGGCATCGAGTATCCGCTGCAGTTCTGTGTCCACACGGCTCAGTGTCCGGTCTTTTGCGGTCTTCGCAAAGAAGCTCGGCGGTGGCCGTCGTCCTGCCCGAACCTGGCCGGGCAGTGTTCCCCGAGGTGAAGAGGCAGGCCATGACCTCCACAACGACCAGTCCCGGCACACCCGTTCCGAGCGCGCGCAGACGCTGGACCGTGCTGGCCGTCTGCTGCCTGAGCATGTTCGTGGTGGGTCTGGACACCACCATCGTCAACGTGGGTCTGCCCGCCATCGGGCGCGGCCTGGGAGCCGGGACGCGAAGTCTCGAGTGGAGCGTGGACGCCTACACCATCGTCCTGGCCGGTCTGCTGATCTCCTCCGGTGCGCTGGCGGACCGGTTCGGGCGCCGGCGCGTGTTCCGGACGGGGCTGGCTCTGTTCGGTGCCGCCTCGCTGCTCTGTGCGACGGCCGGCTCGGTGGGCGCGCTCGTCGCGGCTCGTGCGGTGCAGGGGATCGGCGCCTCGATGCTCAGTCCCGTGGCTCTGGCGATCGTGGTGAACACGATGCCCGACCCGCGGGAGCGAGCGCGGGCGATCGGTGTCTGGGCGTCCGTCTTCGGACTGAGCATGGCAGTGGGTCCGGTCACGGGCGGGGCTCTCGTCGCGGGGCTCGGATGGCGGTCCCTGTTCTGGGTGAACGCTCCGGTCGTCGCGGCCGCCCTGGTGCTCAGCGCGGTGTTCGTGCCGGAGTCCCGGGGGCCCCGGGTGCGACGGCTCGACGCTCCGGGACAGGCGCTGCTCACCGTGCTCGTCGCCGTCTGGGTCGGCGTCCTCATCGAAGGTCCGCGCATCGGCTGGACGAGCCCGGCGGCACTGGCCGCCTACGGCTTCGCCGCTTTGGCGACGGTCGGGTTCGTGCGGGTGGAGCGCCGTCGGCAGGAGCCGCTCATGGATCTGCGGCTCTTCCGCAGCCCTGTGTTCAGCGGTGCGGTGCTGGGCGCCGTGGCGGTCTTCGTCGCCCTGAACGTGACACTGCTGCTGAACACCCTCTACCTCCAGCACACCCGCGGCTTCACGGCCCTGGCCGCCGGAGCGGCCACCCTGCCCATGGCCCTCGGAGCGGCCTTCTGCGCACCGTGGTCCGGTCGTCTGGTCGGTCGTACCGGACCACGGCTGCCCCTGTCCGTGGCCGGCGGCTTCATCATGGGCGGCGGACTGTGCCTGGTGGGACTGGGCGGGCACACGAGCCTGTCCCTCCTTGTCACGGCGTACCTGCTGATCGGCATCGGGTTCGGCTTCGCCAACGCGCCGATCACCAACACCGCTGTCAGCGGGCTGCCTCCCGCCCGGGCGGCAGTGGCGGGAGCGATCACGTCCACAGCACGACAGATCGGCTCCGCACTCGGCATCGCCCTCGCCGGCGGCCTGGTCGCGCACAGCACCCCCGCCGGTCTGGCCCAGGCGTCCCGCCCCGGCTGGATCCTTGTCGCCGCCTGCGGACTCCTGCTGTTCCTCATGGCCCACCTCGCGCCGCGCGCACGTCGGTGACGGTGCGCGCGTGGAGGGCGGTGCTGGACTGGTCGCCTCGCCAGGCGGGGGAGACTGGGCGTGCTGCTCTTGCGATGCCAGGTCCGCAGCCCCGGCTCGTCGCCGAACGAGCCACGGATCGCATGTCTTTTCCTGCAGTCATATTCCTACACTCATCGGATGAGCAACTACACGTGCACCCACTGCGGCACCGTCGGCCTGATGGAAGGTTTCATCGAGGACGCCGGCGAACACTCGCGTGGCTACGCGCGCTGGATCGAAGGCGCGCTGGAGCGGGGGATCTTCGGGGGCGCCAAGCGGATGGGCCGACCCCGCCGGCAGATCGAGGCGTACCGCTGCCCCAAGTGCGGGCACTTGGAACTGTTCGCCACCGGCGAGGTGTAGCCGGTCTGCGGTGTTCCGTGACGCCCCGTGAGGGCGGGCCTGTGTTTCACGACGGGGCCCTTCGGACTTCGGCGCCGCCCCTCAGCTTGGCGTTTAACCTCGCTGGGCTTGGTGCTCCTTGATCGATTCGGGGCGTTTGACGGTCTTGCCAACGTCGTGGCGCCTGGCCCGTTGCTTG
>NZ_JBEYYJ010000068.1:0-7994 GCF_040645475.1 Streptomyces sp. NPDC046759
TCGCCGCTCCGCAGCGCCTGGGCTGCCAGATGCAGCGCCACCAGCGAGGACGAGCACGCCGTGTCGACCGTGACCGCCGGGCCCTCCAGCCCGAAGGTGTACGAGACCCGGCCGGAGGCGACGCTGCCCGCGCTGCCGTTGACGAGGTAGCCCTCCAGCCCTGCCGGCGAGGTGTGCACGCGCCCGCCGTAGTCGTGGTACATCACGCCGGCGAAGACACCGGTCCTGCTCCCCCGCACCGCCGCCGGATCGATCCCGGCCCGCTCGAACGCCTCCCACGACGTCTCCAGCAGCAACCGCTGCTGCGGGTCCATCGCCAGCGCCTCACGCGGCGAGATACCGAAGAACTCGGCGTCGAAGTCCGCCGCGTCGTGGAGGAAGCCGCCCTCCCGGGTGTAACTGGTGCCCCACTGGTCGGGGTTCGGGTCGTAGAGCCTCTCGACGTCCCAGCCTCGGTCCTCGGGGAAGCCCGACACGGCGTCGCGACCGGAGAGCACCAGCTGCCACAGGTCCTCCGGCGAACGCACCCCGCCCGGATACCGGCACGCCATGCCCACGATCGCGATGGGCTCGTCCGCCGTTCCGTCGGCCGTGGAGAGGGTCGCTCGCACGGCTGTCTCCGCCTCGCCGGAGCCTGCGGCTTCGGCGGTGAGGAAGCGGGCGAGGGTGAGCGGGGTCGGGTAGTCGAAGACCAGGGTGGCGGGCAGGCGCATGGCGACGGCCGAGTTGAGCCGGTTGCGCAGTTCGACGGCGGTCAGCGAGTCGAACCCGATGTCCTTGAACGAGTCGTCCGCGCCGACCGACCGTGCATCGGCGTGCCCGAGCACGGCGGCGACCTCGGTACGCACCAGGTCCAGCACCACCTGCTCGCGCTCGGCCTCCGGCAGCCCGGCCAGCCGCTGACCCAGCGATCCCTTCGGCGCGCTCTGCGCCGTACGCCGCACCGGCGCGACCCGCACCAGTCCGCGCAGGACCGGCGGCACGGGCTGCCCCTGCCCCTCGCGGAACTGGTCCTGCCCCTCGCGGAACTGGTCCTGTCCGTCGCGGAACTGAGCCTGTCCGTCGCGGAACTGGCCCTGTCCGTCGCGGAAGGCGGACGTGTCGAGCCGGATCGGGGCGACCGCCGCCCGACCGGTGGCCAGGGCGGCGTCGAACATCCGCAGGCCGTCCGCCGACGGGATAGCGGCGAGACCCATGCGCTTGATGCGGGTGAGGTCGGTGTGGTCGAGGCTGCCGGTCATGGCGCTCGCGCTGTCCTGCGCCCACAGGCCCCAGGCCAGCGACGTGGCCGGCAGGCCCGCGGCACGGCGGTGCTCGGCGAGGGCGTCGAGGAACGTGTTGGCGGCGGCGTAGTTCCCCTGTCCCGGAGTGCCGAGAGTGCCCGCCACGGAGGAGAAGAGCACGAACGCTGACAGGTCGCCGGACAGCTCACCCGCCAGGTCGTGCAGGTTCAGCGCCGCGTCCACCTTCGGCCGGAACACGGCGTCCAGCCGCTCGGGGGTCAGGGAGCTGATGACTCCGTCGTCCAGGATGCCGGCGGTGTGGACGATCGCGGACAGGCTCTGCCCGGGCCCGGCCAGGAGTGCACGGACCGCGTCGCGGTCGGCCACATCGCACGCGGCCCAGGTGACGTCGGCGCCCTGCGCGGTCAGCTCTGCGGCGAGCTCGGACGCGCCGGGGGCATCTCCACCGCGGCGACTGACGAGCAGCAGACTGCGGACGCCGTGCTCGGCGACCAGGTGCCGGGCGAACAGCCCGCCCAGTCCGCCGGACGCGCCGGTCAGCAGGACGGTGCCGGAGCCGAGATCGGAAAGCTCAGGCTCCACGTCGGGCGCCGCGACGCGGTCCAGCCTCGGCACCCGGACCTCGCCGTCCGCGTACACCGCGGCCTGCGGCTCGCCCGACGCGATCAGGCCGGGCAGCACCCGCGCAAGACCCGCGTCGTCGACACCGCTGCCCGCGTCGGCACTGGCATAGGCATAGGCCCGGGAATGGGAATGGGCATGGGCATGGGCATGGGCATCGCTTGAGGTCTCGATCAGCACGATGCGGTCGGGGTTCTCGCTCTGCGCCGAGCGCACCAGTCCGCGGACCGCTGACTGGGCGAGGTCTCCCGTACGCATCACCAGCACCAGGCGCTCCGGGCGTTCCTCGGCCAGCCACCACTGCACCAGCTCCAGCACGGCGTGGGTGACCTCACGGACCCGGGTGGCCAGGTCCCCGCCGGACCCGGTCGGGCAGGGCACGACCACAGCATCGGCGACGGCTCCGGCAGCGGTGCCGGCGTCGGCTTCCGTGCCCGCTTCCGTGTCCGCGGACGAGTGAGCGACCCGAAGTGCGGCGAGATCCTCGTACGTCTCGATCCTCATGCCGACCGGCGCGGACGGCAGGCTGACCGGCGTCCACTCCAGGCCGAAGACCGAGTCGTCGGTGCCGGAACCGGCGCGCAACTGATCGGCGGGCACCGGGCGCAGCGTCAGCGAGTCGACCTGCGCGACCGGCTCACCGGTGCCGTCGGCCAGCGTCAGCGACACCGCGGAGGTGCCGGTGCCGGTTCGCGAGACCTTCACCCGCAGGCCGGAGGCTCCTGCGGCCGCCAGGCGCACACCGCTCCAGGCGAACGGCAGCAGCCCGTTCCCCGTCCCTGCCTCCGGCTCGACCGCGCCCAGCCAGACGGTGTGCAGGGCGGCGTCGAACAGCGCGGGATGCAGGCCGTACGCGTCCGCGTGCGTCCGCTCCCCGCCGGGCAGCTCCACCTCGGCGAAGAAGTCGTCCCCGCTCCGCCATGCGGCGCGCAGCCCCCGGAAGACGGGGCCGTAGTCGAGCGCCATGCCGGCGAGGCGGTCGTAGAACCCGTCGACGTCGACCGGCTCCGCGCCCACGGGCGGCCACGCGGCGAGCGAGCCGTCGACGGGCCTTCCAGCGGCGACGGTCAGCGAGCCGGACGCGTGCCGGGCCCATGTCCGCCCGGAGTCGTCCTCGTGGGCGTACGCGTCCCCGTCGTCGATCCGCGAGTGCACGGTCAGCGGTCTGCGGCCCGCGCCGTCGTCGGCGCCTACGCGCACCTGCAGGGCGACGCCGCCGCGCTCGGGCACAAGCAGCGGTGTCTCCAGCGTCAGCTCTTCCAGCAGGTCGCAGCCCACGGCGTCGGCAGCGGTGATCGCCAGTTCCACGAACGCCGTTCCCGGCAGGAGCGCCACCCCGCTGACGGCGTGGTCCACCAGCCACGGGTGCGTGTGCGTCGAGAGCCGCCCGGTGAGCAGGTGTCCGTCGCCGGCGGCCAGCGGCACGGCGGCGCCGAGGAGCGGATGACCTGCTTCGCCCTGCCCCACCGCGCGCAGGTCACCGGCGGAGGCGGGGGCGTCGAGCCAGTAGCGCTCGCGCTGGAAGGCGTAGGTGGGAAGGTCGACGCGCCGGGCACCCGGGAAGAAGGCGTGCCAGTCCACATCCACGCCGTTGACGTGCAGTTGGGCGTACGCGGTGGTGATCGCCCGGGGTTCGGGGCGGTCGGCCCGGAGCGCGGGGATCGTGACGACGTCGTCCACACAGCCCTGCGCCATGCCGCAGAGGACGCCGCCGGGGCCGATCTCCACGAATGTGGTCACGCCGAGGTCGTGGAGAGTCCGGACGCCGTCGGCGAAACGCACCGCCTCGCGGACATGGCGGACCCAGTACTCGGGTGTGTACGACTCCGCCAGCCGACCGGTCACGTTCGAAACGACAGGAATCCGCGGCTCGTTGAAGACCAGCCCCCGGGTGACCTCAGCGAACTCCTCCAGCATCGGATCCATCAACGGCGAATGGAACGCATGACTGACCCTCAACCGGGACGTCTTACGCCCCTGCTCCGCGAAGGCCTCACCGATGGCCACCACCATGTCTTCGGCACCGGAGACCACCACCGACTGCGGGCCGTTCACCGCCGCGATACCGGCACCGTCACTCAGATACGGCAGCACCTCGTCCTCGGTGGCCTGCACCGCCACCATCGCCCCGCCCGCCGGCAGCGCCTGCATCAACGCCGCACGCGCCGACACCAACCTCGCCGCGTCCTCGAGCGACAACACACCCGCCACATGAGCGGCCGCGATCTCACCCACCGAATGACCGGCCACATAATCCGGCCGCACACCCCACGACTCCAGCAACCGGAACAACGCCACCTCGACCGCGAACAACGCCGGCTGGGTGCAACCCGTCTGGTTCAACCCCTCCGAGTCGACATCGACCGGCGCGTCCAACAGCGCACACACCTCGTCGTACGCCGCAGCGAACACAGGGAACGCCTCGTACAACTCACGCCCCATACCAAGACGTTGCGAACCCTGCCCCGAGAACAAGAACCCGACCTTGCCAGCCGAATGAGCGCGCCCGGCGACGACGTTCGCCGCCGGTTCGCCTGCCGCGAGGGCCTCCAGCCCCGCACGCAGTTCGGCCGGATGGGTGCCGATCACCGCGGCCCGGTGCTCCAGCGCCGACCGCGTCGTGGCCGACGAGAATCCGGCGTCAGCGGGCGACACGTCGTCGGTCGCGAAGGCGAGCAGACGCTCCGCCTGGGCCCGCAGCGCCGCTTCACTCTTCGCTGAGAGCACCCACGGCACGGGCACCGGGCGGTGTTCCCGGGCCGGCTCGGCCACGGCCGCGGCGGGCGCCTCCTCGATGATGGTGTGCGCGTTGGTGCCGCCGATACCGAAGGACGACACCGCGGCCCGGCGGGTCTTGGCGGTCCCGGGCCACTCCACCGCCTCGGTCAGCAGCCGTACGGCGCCCGCCGACCAGTCGACGTGCGCGGTCGGCTCGTCCACATGGAGCGTCCGCGGCAGCACGCCGTGCTGCATCGCCAGCACCATCTTCATCACACCGGCCACGCCCGCCGCAGCCTGCGTGTGGCCGATGTTGGACTTGACCGAGCCCAGCCACACCGGCCGTTCGTCGGAGTGTTCCCGGCCGTACGTGGCGAGCAGCGCCTGCGCCTCGATCGGGTCACCCAGCCTCGTCCCCGTACCGTGCGCCTCCACGGCGTCCACATCGGCGGGCGTCAGCCCGGCGGACGCCAGCGCCTGCCGGATCACCCGCTGCTGCGAAGGGCCGTTGGGCGCGGTCAGACCGTTGGACGCGCCGTCCTGGTTCACCGCGCTGCCCCGCACGACGGCCAGCACCCGGTGCCCGTTGCGCTCGGCGTCCGACAGCCGCTCCACCAGCAGCAGGCCGACGCCCTCGCCCCAGCCGGTGCCGTCAGCACCCGCCGCGAACGCCTTGCACCGGCCGTCGGGCGACAGCCCGCGCTGCCGGCTGAACTCCACGAACAGGTCCGGCGTGGTCATCACGGTGACGCCCCCGACCAGGGCCATCGAGCACTCGCCGCTCCGCAGCGACTGCGCGGCGAGGTGGAGGGCGACGAGCGAGGAGGAGCACGCCGTGTCGACGGTGACCGCCGGGCCCTCGAGCCCGAACGTGTAGGAGATGCGTCCGGAGACGACCGATGCGGCCTTGCCGGTGAGCGCGTATCCCTCGATCTCCTCGGGCGCGTTGCGCAGTGCGCCGGCGTAGTCCTGGCCGTTGGTGCCGATGAAGACACCGGTGCGGCCGGCGCGGACGGAGCCGGGCGCGATGCCGGCGCGCTCGAAGGCCTCCCACGCGGTCTCCAGCAGCAGCCGCTGCTGAGGGTCCATCGCCAGCGCCTCGCGCGGCGAGATCCCGAAGAGACCGGCGTCGAAGCGGTCGGCGCCCTGGATGAAGCCTCCCTCGCGCGAGTACGTCTTTCCGGGCCGGTCGGGGTCGGGGTCGTAGAGCGCGTCGATGTCCCAGCCGCGGTCGGTGGGGAAGCCGGACATCGCGTCCCGGCCGGAGCTCAGCAGCTCCCACAGGTCCTCGGGCGACTGGACGCCACCGGGGAAACGGCAGCTCATGCTGACGATCGCGATCGGCTCGTCCGCGGCGGCGGCCGTCGCCCGCACGGCGTCCGCCTCCAGCGCGGGCCGGCCGAGGAGTTCCTCGCCCAGGTGACGGGCGAGGGCGGTGGGGGTCGGGTGGTCGAAGACCAGGGTGGTGGGCAGCCTGAGGCCGGTGGCCGTGCTGAGCCTGTGGCGCAGTTCGACGGCGGTGAGCGAGTCGAAGCCGGTCTCGCGGAACGTCCGGTCGGCTTCGAAGGCGCCCTTGCCCGTGTGGCCGAGCACCGTGGCGGCCTGCTCGCGCACCAGGTCCAGCAGGATGCGGCGCTGCTCCTCCGGTGTGGCGCCGAGGAGGCTCTGGACCAGCGCGGACGCGGGCACGTCGGCGCTGCGCGCGGCCCGGGCGTGAGCTTCCAGGGCCTTTCGGGCCTCTGGCACGCCGTACAGCAACTGGCAGGGGCGGGTGCCGGCGAAGGCCGGGACGAAGCGGTCCCAGTCCACGTCCGCGACGGTCACGGAGGTCTCGCCGCGGGTCAGCGCATCGTGCAGCACGGAGATCGCGGGAAGGGCGGCGATCGCCCGTACGCCGCGCCGCCGCAGGTGGTCACCGGCGGCGCCGTCGGCCATGCCTCCGTCCGCCCAGGATCCCCACGCGACGGCCAGCGCGGGCAGGCCCTGCGCCCGGCGCTGCTCGGCGAGGGCGTCGAGGAAGGCGTTCGCCGCACCGTACGCGCCCTGCCCGCCGTTGCCCCAGACGCCCGTCATCGAGGAGAAGAGCACGAAGGCGTCGAGGTCGTGGCGGTCCCGGGTGAGGTCGTGCAGGTGGAGCGCCGCGTCCACCTTGGGACGCAGTACGTGCTCGAGGCGCTCGGGCGTGAGCGAATCGACCAGGCCGTCGTCGAGTACGCCTGCCGTGTGCACCACGGCGTTCACGGCGTGCCGGGCGAACAGGTCGGCGAGCTCGTCGCGGTCGGCGGCATCGCACGCTGCGACGGTGACCTGAGCGCCCAGGGCCTCGAGCTCCGCCTTGAGGTCTGAGGCGCCCGGGGCGTCGGGACCCCGACGGCTGGTGAGCACCAGGTGCTCGGCACCGGCGCCGGCGAGCCAGCGGGCCACGTGCCCGCCCAGCGCACCCGTACCACCGGTGATCAGGACGGTGCCACGCGGCGACCAGGGTGCGTCCGCCGGTGCCGCGCTCTGCGGCGCGCGCACGAGGCGGCGGCCGGACACGCCGGAAGCGCGTACGGCGAGCTGATCCTCGTCGACCTGGGCCAGCAGGCCGGCCAGTCGCTCCAGCGCGCGGGAGTCGGGCTCGGCGGGCAGGTCGACGAGCCCGCCCCAGCGCTGCGGCTGTTCCAGGGCGACGACCCTGCCCAGGCCCCAGAGCTGGGCGGAGACGGGGTCGGCCAACTGGTCCGCCGGGCCGGTCGACACCGCGCCGCTGGTCAGGCACCACAGCGGCGCCTCGATCCCGGCGTCGCCGAGGGCCTGGACGAGGAGGACGAGCCGCTGGAGGGCCTTTGTCCCCGCTTCTCCTCGTGCTGCGGCGAACAGGATGCCGTCGGCATGCCCCCGCCCGGTGTCGGCGAAGGCCCGGGCGAGCGCGTCGCGGTCGGCGTCCTCGCCCACGGCGAACGGTACGAGCTCGACGCCGAGTTCCGTGAGCCCGGCGCGGATCGCCTCGGTCCACGCGGTCTCCTCGGAGACCACGTAGAGCCAGGTCCCCGACGGAACGGCACCGGCCATGTCGCCGAGCGGCTGCCAGGTGATCCGGTAGCGCCAGCCATCGGCGGTGGACCGCTCGCGCCGCTGCCGGCGCCAGGCGGACAACTTGGGTGCGACCACGTCGAGTTCGGCGGGATCCACTCCCAGGAGCGCACCGAGGGACGCCCGGTCCTCACTCTCGACGGAGTCCCAGAACTCGGCGTCCGTCGCCTCAGGGGCGCCGCCGGTCGCCGCCTGGGGAACGTCGAGCCAGTAGCGCTCGCGTTGGAAGGCGTAGGTGGGAAGGTCGACGCGCCGGGCGCCCGGGAAGAGGGCCTGCCAGTCCGGGGAGATGCCGTACGTGTGCAGCTGCCCGATCGCGGCAGTGACCGCGTACGG
>NZ_JBEYYJ010000069.1:0-7058 GCF_040645475.1 Streptomyces sp. NPDC046759
CGCTGCGCTACATGGACAAGCCCAGCAAGGACGGCGGCTCGGCCGACAGCTGGTACTCGGGCGTCGGCAACCTCGACGTGCACTACTCCTCGGGCGTCGCCAACCACTTCTTCTACCTGCTGTCGGAGGGCAGCGGGGCGAAGGTGATCAACGGCGTCAGCTACAACTCGCCGACGTCGGACGGGCTTCCGGTCACCGGCATCGGCCGGGACAAGGCACTGCAGATCTGGTACCGGGCGCTGACCACCAAGTTCACCTCCACCACCGACTACGCGGCCGCCCGCACCGGCACCCTCGCGGCGGCCGGCGAGCTGTACGGCACCTCCAGCGCCGAGTACAAGGCGGTGCAGGACGCCTGGGCGGGCGTCAACGTCGGCTCACGCTCCGGCGGGGGCGGCGGCGGGGGTGGCGGAGGCGGTGTGTACGACAACGGCACGCCGGTCGCGATCCCGGACAACGGGCCCGCCGTCACCTCGAGCATCACCGTCTCCGACAGGACCGGCAACGCGCCCGGCAACCTCCAGGTGAGCGTCGACATCACGCACACCTGGCGGGGTGACCTGGTGATCGACCTCATCGGTCCGTCCGGCAAGGCGTACCGGCTGAAGAACTTCAGCTCCTCCGATTCGGCGGACAACGTGAAGCAGACCTACACGGTCGACGCGTCCGCCGAACCGGCCAACGGCACCTGGAAATTGAGGGTGCAGGATCAGGCCACCTACGACACGGGGACGCTCAACGACTGGAAGCTGACATTCCCGTAAACCGGCCGCCACAAGACCGGGAACTGGGGTCCGTCCGAGGGTCCGGCACCCTCGGACGGGCCCCGTTAACACAGCTGCAACGTTTCTCGGACAGTCGACTTTCGGCCAACATCACTTCAGGGACCTGACATGTACGCGCCCCTGATGTCACTCTTCCCTCACCCGCCGCAGAGCTTCACCCCACAACTCCGGCCAGTAACCCCACGCTGACCGGACTCCCCCACCAGAAGGAGCTTGCGTGAGCCCCCTCTATGCGCGTCACAAGCGCACCACTGTGGCCATCGCCACCGCCGTCGCCGCCGGAGCCCTCATCTCCACCGGCCTGGCCACCAGCGCCTCCGCCCAGACCCCGGCGGGTGCCGCCGCGAAGGCCCTGGCCGCCGCGCCGACCGCGCTGTCGACCGCCGCCCACACGTCGCTGATACAGCAGGCGCAGGCCGAGGCGACCGAGACCGCGCAGAAGATAGGCCTCGGCGCCAAGGAGAAGCTGATCGTCAAGGACGTCGTCAAGGACAACGACGGCACCGTCCACACCCGCTACGAGCGCACCTACGCGGGTCTGCCCGTGCTCGGCGGCGACCTGGTGGTCCACACCGCCAGGTCCGGCAAGACGGAAGGCGTCACCAGAGCGACCAAGGCCGCCATCAAGGTGGCCTCGCTCAAGCCGCAGATCACCGCCACCAAGGCCGAGAAGCAGGCGGTGTCCGCCGCCGAGACCCTCGGTTCCGCGAGGACCGCCGCGGACGGCGCCCGCAAGGTGATCTGGGCCGGCTCCGGCAAGCCCGTCCTCGCCTACGAGACCGTCGTCGGCGGCCTGCAGGACGACGGCACCCCGAACCAGCTGCACGTCATCACCGACGCCGCCACCGGCAAGAAGCTCTTCGCGTACCAGGCCATCGAGAACGCGACCGGCACCGGCAAGACGCTGTACTCCGGCACGGTCAGCCTCACCACCACCCAGTCGGGCTCGTCGTACAACCTGACGGACGCCTCCCGTGGCGGTCACAAGACCTACAACCTCGCCCGCAAGACGTCCGGCAAGGGCACCCTGGTCAGCAACTCGACCAACACCTTCGGCACCGGCACCGCCTCCACCTCCTCCTCCGACCAGACCGCGGCCGCCGACGCCGCCTACGGGGCCCAGGAGACCTGGGACTTCTACAAGAGCACCTTCGGCCGGAGCGGCATCAAGAACGACGGCGTCGGCGCCTACTCCCGCGTCCACTACGGCAGCAGCTACGTCAACGCGTTCTGGGACGACAGCTGCTTCTGCATGACCTACGGCGACGGCGAGGGCAACGCCGACCCGCTGACCTCGCTGGACGTGGCGGGCCACGAGATGAGCCACGGTGTCACCGCCAACACCGCGGGCCTGGACTACAGCGGTGAGTCCGGCGGCCTGAATGAGGCCACCAGCGACATCATGGGCACCGGCGTGGAGTTCTTCGCCAACAACGCCAAGGACCCCGGTGACTACCTCATCGGCGAGAAGATCAACATCAACGGCGACGGCACCCCGCTGCGCTACATGGACAAGCCCAGCAAGGACGGCGGCTCGGCGGACTACTGGTCCTCCTCCGTCGGCAACCTGGACGTCCACTACTCGTCCGGTGTCGCCAACCACTTCTTCTACCTGCTGAGCGAGGGCAGCGGCGCCAAGACCATCAACGGCGTCAGCTACAACTCGCCCACCTCCAACGGCTCCACCGTCACCGGCATCGGCCGCGCCAAGGCGCTGCAGATCTGGTACAAGGCGCTGACGACGTACTTCACGTCGACGACGAACTACAAGGCGGCCCGCACGGGCACGCTGAACGCCGCCAAGGACCTGTACGGCTCCGGCAGCACCGAGTACAACGCGGTGGCCGCGGCCTGGTCGGCGGTCAACGTCAGCTGACGCGGCGGAACTCGAGGGCGGGCGGTACCCGGGAGGAAGGCCTTCCGGGTACCGCCCTACCCTTGTGAACCATGTCCTCGGCGCCCTTCACCTACGAGCCGGTCGGCGCGACCCGCGACGACCTGACGTACTGCCCGCCCGGCTTCCACCCGATGCTCGTCCGCACCCGTCTCGGCGAGGGCCAGGAGGTCTTCCGGCGGGCCGCGGAAGCGGTCCTCACCTGGGAGATGCACCGCGCCCTGGGCGTGGGCATCGACGCCGGCGCCGACCGCGCGGCCCCCGGCGTCGACGTCACGATCACCCTGGCCGCCCTGATCAAGGCACCCTGCCGCATCATCTGGACGGCCCAGGAAGCCCGCCGCGCCGGCTGGGCCTACGGCACCCTGGAGGGCCACCCCGAGAGCGGCGAGGAGGCCTTCCTGGTCCATCGCACGGGCGACGGCACGGTCTGGCTGACGGTCGCGGCCTTCAGCAAGGCGGCCAAGTGGTACGCGAAGGCGGGCGGCCCGGCGACCCGGGGCTTCCAGCACGCCTACGCCCGGCGGTGCGGGGCGGTGCTGCGCAGGCTGTGCGAGGGGCTGTCCGAGGACTGATCCGCAAGCCGTACGCCCCGGACCCGTCCGGGCGGGGACGGCCGCTGCGGGCCGGCGCGGCCGACCGCGCCGTAGAACAGCCGTCCCCGTACCGCGGTGCGCCTACCGCAGCAGCACCCCCGCGCCTTCCACCACCTCCTCCGACGGCACCGCGACCAGCCCCGGCTCCGCGCCGGCGGCGAGAAGGCGGTGGGCGGGCAGGATGCGGACGGTGTAGCCGTAGGGGCCGGTGCGGTCCAGGGCGAGGGGGCCCTCGTAGAGGCGGCGGCCCTCCAGGTCGGGGGCGCCGGTCGGCTTCAGCGGGACGACCGTCGCGTCGGTGATGCGGTCCTCGGCGTCCACCCGCCCGGACACCGCCTGGACCTCCACGTCGTCCGGGCTCAGCTCGCCCAGGCCGACCCGGACCCTGAGGCCCACGGTCGTGCCCAGTTCCGCGGTGGCCGTCGTCGCCGTCGTCTCCACGTGGTCCACGCTCACGCCGGGCCAGGCCGCCCGCACCCGCGCCTTCCACGCGGCCAGTTCGACCGCCGTGTCCGGGGTCAGCGCGCGGTGCGCCTGCGCGGCGGGGACGTAGAGGCGGTCCACGTACTCGCGGACCATGCGGCCGGCCAGCACCTTGGGGCCGAGCAGGGTGAGGGTCTGGCGGACCATCTGGATCCAGCGGTCGGGCAGCCCGGCGCGGCCGCGCTCGTAGAAGCGCGGGGTGATCCGCTGTTCGAGGAGGTCGTACAGGGCCGCTGCCTCGATGTCGTCGCGGCGGTCGGCGTCGGTGCCCGCACCGTCCGCCGTGGGGATGGCCCAGCCGAAGTCCGGCTGGAACCATTCGTCCCACCAGCCGTCCAGGACGGACAGGTTCAGGCAGCCGTTCAGCGCCGCCTTCATCCCGCTCGTGCCACAGGCCTCCAGCGGCCGCAAGGGGTTGTTCAGCCAGACGTCGCAGCCGGGGTAGAGCTTCTGCGCCATCGCCATGCCGTAGTCCGGCAGGAACACGATCCGGTGGCGGACGCGCGGGTCGTCGGCGAAGCGGACCAGCTCCTGGACGAGACGCTTGCCGCTGTCGTCCGCCGGGTGCGCCTTGCCGGCGACCACGATCTGGATCGGGCGCTCCGGGTGGAGCAGCAGTTCCATCAGGCGGTCGCGGTCGCGGAGCATGAGGGTGAGGCGCTTGTACGACGGGACCCGGCGCGCGAAGCCGATGGTCAGGACGTCCGGGTCGAGGACGCCGTCGATCCAGCCCAGCTCGGCGTTCCCGGCGCCGCGTTGCCGCCAGGAGGACCGCAGCCGCTCCCGCACCTCCAGCACCAGCTGTTCCCGCAGGGTGCGGCGCAGCTCCCAGATCTCCTGGTCCTCGATGTCCGCCACCGAGTCCCAGCGCTCGGAGCCGCCGACCGTCAGCGCGTCCTCGGCCCGCTCGGAGCCGACCTGCCGGGCGCCGAGCCGCAGCACCTCCGGGGCCACCCAGGTCGGCGCGTGCACCCCGTTGGTCACGGACGTGATCGGGACCTCCTCGGCGTCGAATCCCGGCCACAGCCCCGCGAACATCTCCCGGCTGACCTGCCCGTGCAGCAGCGACACCCCGTTGGCCCGCTGGGCCAGCCGGAGTCCCATCACGGCCATGTTGAACAGGTTCGGCTCGCCACCGGGATAGGTCTCCATGCCCAGGCGCAGGACGCGGTCGACGTCGATGCCGGGAAGCTCGGCGTCCGGCCCGAAGTGCCGGGCGACCAGCTCGCGGTCGAAGCGGTCGATGCCGGCCGGGACCGGAGTGTGGGTGGTGAAGACCGTGCCGCCGCGCACGGCCTCCAGCGCCGCGTCGAAATCCAGTCCGTCCGCGCACAGTTCGGCGATCCGCTCCAGGCCCAGGAAGCCGGCGTGCCCCTCGTTGGTGTGGAACACCTCCGGCTGCGGGTGTCCGGTGAGCCGGCAGTACGTCCGCACCGCCCGGACACCCCCTATGCCGAGCAGCATCTCCTGCAGCAGCCGGTGCTCGCTGCCGCCGCCGTAGAGCCGGTCGGTGACGCCGCGTTCGCCGAGGTCGTTCTCCTCCACGTCGGAGTCGAGCAGCAGCAGCGGCACCCGCCCGACCCGGGCCAGCCAGATCCGGGCGCGCAGCTCCGTGCCGCCGGGCAGCGCGAGGGTGACCTGTGCCAGGGTGCCGTCGGGCTCCTTCAGCTGGGTGAGGGGCAGCTCGTTGGGGTCGAGCACCGGGTAGTGCTCCTGCTGCCAGCCGTCGCGGGACAGGGTCTGCCGGAAGTAGCCGTGCCGGTACAGCAGGCCCACCCCGATCAGCGGTACACCGAGGTCGCTGGCCGCCTTCAGATGGTCCCCGGCGAGGATACCGAGACCGCCGGAGTACTGGGGCAGCGCGGCCGTGATGCCGAACTCCGGGGAGAAGTAGGCGACCGCGGCGGGCATGCCGTCGGCCTGTGCCTGGTACCAGCGCTCGCCGGTCAGGTAGTCGTCGAGGTCGTCCGCGACCGCGGTGAGGCGGCGCAGGAACCGCCGGTCCCCGGCCAGCTCGGCCAGCCGCGCCGGCCGTACCCGACCCAGTATCCGCACCGGGTCGCCCCCGGCGGCGGCCCAGGCCTCGGGGTCCACGGACTGGAACAGATCGCGCGTTTCCGCATGCCAGGACCAGCGCAGATTGCGCGCCAGGTCGCTCAGCGGCCGGAGGGGTTCGGGGAGAACGGGACGGACGGTGAACCGACGGATCGCCTTCACATGCCACCTCGGACGCGTCACGGAGTGAGACGCACGGCGCTGTACGTCTCGTCGTCACCCTCGACGGTAGTGGTTACCGGAGGGTCGGTGGGGACGCACCCGGCGGGGTGTCGGTGCGTTAAGAGGCGGCCGCCGGGCACCCGGAGAAACGGGCCGGTCTTGCGTGTGGACATACGCGTGAGTAGTTAACAAAGTTCCGGATTGCCCACCCGAACAGGGTGGGAAGGCTCCTCCGGTACGACCCCACAGGCGCACCACAGCACCTCCGCAGGACCCACCTCCCCACATCCATCCGCCCACACCCACGTTGACGCGGACAGGAGCGGTCATGCCCGCCAAGCACCATTCGTCAGCACTCCCGACAAGCAGCAAGGCCACGGCAGCGGCAAAGAAAAAATCGGGCAAGAAAGCCGTAAAGCCCGCCGCCGGGGCGCCGGGCCCGCCGGGCCCCGCAGACCCGTCTCCCGCGTCCGGGGAGACCACTCTCGGCCGTATTCCCGTACTCGACGTACGCCCCGTGGTGCAGCACGGACGCAAACCGGCCAAGGCCGTGACCGGTGAGTCGTTCGAGGTGTCCGCCACCGTCTTCCGGGAGGGACACGACGCCGTCGCGGCGAACGTGGTGCTGCGCGACCCGGCCGGCCGGCCGGGACCGTGGACGCCGATGCGTGAACTCGCCCCGGGCACCGACCGCTGGGGCGCCGTCGTCACCGCGGGCGAACCCGGCCACTGGACGTACACGGTGGAGGCCTGGTCCGACCCGGTCGCCACCTGGCAGCACCACGCCGGCATCAAGGTCCCGGCGGGGATCGACACCGAGCTGGTGCTGGAGGAGGGTGCCCGGCTGTACGAGCGCGCGGCCGCCGGAGTACCGGACGAGCGGCGGCCGGTGGTGCTGGACGCCGTGACGGCCCTGCGCGACGAGAACCGCCCCGCCGCCTGGCGCCTCGCCGCGGCCCTCGCGCCGGAGGTGAAGGGCCTGCTGGCCCGCCATCCGTTGCGGGAGCTGGTCACCGCCTCCGATCCGATGCCGCTGCTGGTGGAGCGTGAACGCGCCCTGTTCGGCTCCTGGTACGAGTTCTT
>NZ_JBEYYJ010000070.1:0-6159 GCF_040645475.1 Streptomyces sp. NPDC046759
GCGCTCGGGGGTGGACTTCGCTCGTCTGGGGGCGCGTTGGCTCTTCTGTCTGGGCGCCCCCTGCGCTTTCCGGGGGGGGGGGGGCCGCCCGCCCGCCACCGCCGACCCCGCCCTCCCCGCCGACTCCCTCTGGTTCGACGGCGCCCCGCTCACCGTGCAGGGGGGCCGCTTCAGCGACGGCCAGGGGCGCGAGATCGTCCTGCGCGGCTACAACGTCTCCGGCGAGAGCAAGCTGGAGGAGAACGCCGGCCTGCCCTTCGCCTCGGTCGCCGACGCCGGGAAGTCGGCGGCCGCGCTGCGCGCCCTCGGCGGCGCCGACGCGGTCCGCTTCCTGTTCTCCTGGGCGCACGCCGAGCCCGTGCGCGGCCAGGTGGACACCGGCTATCTGGCCGCCGTCACCGAGCAGATACGCGCCTTCCTGGACGCGGGCATCCGCGTTCTCCCGGACTTCCACCAGGACCTCTACTCCCGCCACCTCTTCAACAGCGGCAGCTGGTACACCGGTGACGGCGCCCCCAAGTGGGCGGTCGACGCCGGAAGTTACCCGGCCGAGTCGTGCGGCATCTGCCTCTTCTGGGGCCAGAACATCACCCAGAACGCGGCCGTGCAGCAGGCGCAGCGCGACTTCTGGCACAACGCCCACGGCCTCCAGGACTCCTTCCTCGCCACCGCCCGCACTGCCATGACCTACCTCCGCCGCCACCTCAGCGACACGGAGTTCGGCCAGATCGCCGGCTTCGACCCGTACAACGAGCCCTACGCGGGCGGTTACGACTCGGGGCAGACCTCCCGCACCTGGGAGGAGGACCTGCTGTGGCCCTTCTACGAGAAGTTCCGCGCCGGCATGGACGCCGCCGGCTGGCAGGACAAGCCCGCTTTCGTGGAGCCCAACCTCTTCTGGAACGCCGACATCTCCAGCCAGAGACAGGAGGGCGGCCTGCTGGACGCGGGCACCCTCGGTCCGGCGTACGTCTTCAACACCCACTTCTACGACCAGAAGGCCATATCCGGCATCCTCATGTGGGGCAAGGCCGCCGACGACCAGTACGCCGCCGATTTCGCCGCCGTCCGCGACCGTGCCGCGGCCGCCGGCACCGCGGCCGTGGTCAGCGAGTTCGGTCACCCGCTCTCCGGCACGGTCGCCGACAAGGCACCCACCGTCCTCAAGGCCATGTACCAGGCCCTGGACTCCCGCCTGCCGGGGGCGAGCTGGTGGAGGGACCCGGCTGCCTCCGGGCCGGTGCTCTCCGGGACCCAGTGGCAGTGGGACCTCTACAGCGGCCGGCACCACGAGCTGATGAACGGCAACCCTGGCAAGGTGCTCACCGCCGGTGACGCCTGGAACGGCGAGGACCTCTCCGCCGCACGCCTGGACGGCTCCGGCGACGTCACCCTGCGCCAGGACGCCCGCCTGCTGGACCGTCTCTACCCGAGCGCGACGGCCGGTACGGCCCTCGCCTTCACCTACGAGGACCGCTCCCGCGACGGCTCGACGACCCTCACCTGGAACCCGGTGCCGTCGTCGCTGCCGGAGGTGGCCCGGCTCGTGGGCTCCGGCCAGTACGGGCTGCTGGTGTGGCGTTCCGGCGACGGCACCGCGCCCACCGAACTGCATCTGCCGGCGTCCTTCCCCACCGCCACCGTCGTCTCCGACCTGGGCACGGCCTGGGCACCGCCCGCCTACACAGGCGCCGCCACCCCGGTCGCCGTCGCCCCCGAGCCGGGCGGCACCGGCAGCCGCCGGCTGCTGCTCACCGACACGGACTCCGGTGTCCCGCACTTCGCGCTGGTGACCAACGGGGCCACAGCGCCCTCGCCCGGCCTGCTGAACGCGGCCCGGTCCGAGCTGGCCGCCTGGGTGGCGGCCCACTTCTGAGCCCACCTCGGCCGGAGCCGTACGGCCCCCGGGGGGAGTGGGGTCGCCCCGGGAACCGTACGGCGCTCAACTCCCGCCCGGGCCCGTCCAGTCGGCCTGGACGTGCCCCAGCCGGACGCGCTGCGGATGATCGCCGACCGGCACCGACAGCACCTTCTGGCCGGTGGCGAAGTCGATGGCGGTGATCCGGTCGGCGCCGGCCTCGGAGATGACGCAGTCCTTGCCGTCGCCGCTCACGGTCGCCCAGTAGGGCGTGGACGCGGTGACGAGCGGGCCGACGCCGAAGGAGGCCCGGTCGACGACGGTCGCGTAGTTGTCCATGGTCCCGGCGACGCACAGCTTGGTGCCCTCGGGGTTCATCGAGATGCCGTGGTGGCGCGAGTCCAGCAGCCAGGTGGTGCGGTCCGGGTTCGTCGCCGGGTTCGCCGGCAGCGTCTTCACCCGGGTGATCCTGTCCGTGGCCACGTCGTACTCCAGGAAGCCGTTGAAGAACGACACCTGGAAGTACAGCTTGGACCAGTCGGGCGTGAAGGCGGCGGGCCGCACGGCGTCGGAGAAGTCCTGCAGCCCGGCCGCGTCCAGCCGGTCCCGCATGTCGATGGTTCTGACCTGCTTGAACGTGGTCGCGTCCACAACGGTGATGTGGCGGTCGCCCTTGGTCCAGTCCCAGGCTGGGTCGTCGAGGGAGGTGGTCACCTCGCCGATGGACATGTTCCAGATGTACTTCCCGCCGTTCGTGAAGAAGTTCTCGTGCGGCTTGTCGCCGGTGCCGAACTCGCCCACTTCCCTGCCGGTGTCGATGTCGAGCACCTGCACCTTGTTCGCGGTGGACGCCGAGACCGCGACCCGGGTGCCGTCGGGCGAGACCGCCATGTGGTCGGCGCGGTAACCGGCCACGGGAAAGCGCCAGTTGATCTTGTCGGTGGCCAGGTCGATGGAGACGACGTCGGCGAAGCTGGGCCGGGAGACGACCACGGACTTCCCGTCGGGCGTGGAGTACATGTCGTCCACGTACTGGTCGTGCCCCTCGCCCACCTCGTTGCGGATGGACGTGTAGTAGATCCACTTGATCGGGTCGGCGTTGATCTCCGCCAGCCGCTGTGCCTTGTCGGGAATGACGTCGATCCGGCCGATCTTCGCGAGGTCGCCTGAGGACTTGACGACATCGGCGGTGCCGTCCCAGTTGTTGCCGACGAACAGCACCTCGCGCAGACCGTCGGAGGCGCCGCTCGCGGCGGAGGCGGCGGTCGCCGGACCGGCGAAGGTCAGGGCGAGGGCGGCGGCCATGGAGCACAGGTGCCTGGTTCTGGAGGCAGGCATGACTGCTCTCTTTCCTCGGGGAGGGTGCGCGGAATCTGAACATGGCTGCATTCACAGTGAACTTACTGAAAAGTAAGGAGTGGATGGGCTGCTCGACAAGATGTGTGCACGACAAGATTGGGTGACCGGCCGGCCGACGGAGGGGGAAGAGTGACGGGCAGGCTCAAGGCGCCGACGGGCCGTTACCGCGGCAGATCCGCCGAGGAACGGCAGGCAGAGCGACGCGCGCGCTTCCTGGGCGCCGCCCTGGAGCTGTTCGGCGGCACCCCCGGCTTCCGGGGTACGACGGTCGCCGCGCTGAGCCAGGCGGCAGGTCTGTCCACGCGCCAGTTCTACGAGGAGTTCCGCACCCTGGAGGACGTCCTCGCCGCGCTGCACCTGGAGGTCAACGGCTGGGCCGAGCAGGCGGTGCTGGACGCCCTCGCCGCGGCGGACGGGCTTCCTCTGGCCGAGCGCACCACCGTGCTCTTCCGGGCCTACGCCCGCGATGTCACCTGCGATCCGCGCCGCATCCGCATCGCCTTCGTGGAGATCGTCGGCGTCAGCCCCCGCCTGGAGGAGCAGCGCCTGGCCCGCCGGGCCCGCTGGATCGACCTCATCCGTGCCGAGGCGGACGCGGCCGCCGTGCGCGGGGAGGCGGCGCCCCGCGACTACCGCCTCGCCGCGGCGGCCTTCATCGGCAGTGTCAACGGCCTCCTGCACGACTGGAGCGCCGGCTGGGTGGACGCCACGCTGGACGAGGTGGTGGACGAGCTGGTGCGGCTGCTGCTCGGGATGCTCCGGCCGGAGGGCTGGCGGCCCTAGACCGACGCAAAGGCGGCGTGATCCACTCATCGGCCCAGGTGAGCGCGTTCGCACCTGGTTCGACGCGCGCGATCGGCCCGTAGCTGGTCTGCTGGTGCGGGGGCGTCGCAGCCGTGCTCCGGAACAGCCGTGCTCCGGAACGGACGACACACCGGACGACACACCGGACGACACAGGAGAGAGTGATGACTACCTACCGAGTCGCGCAGGTGACCACCGCGGGCGGCCCGTTCGGGCTGGTCGAGCGGGAGGTGCCCGAGCCGGGTCCCGGGTATGCGCGGATCGCCGTCGAAGCCTGCGGCATCTGCCACAGCGATGCCCTCTTCGTGAACGGCGCACTGCCGGGCGTGACGTTCCCGGTGGTGGCCGGGCACGAGATCGCCGGACGCGTCGAGGCACTGGGCCAAGGCGCTCAGGACCGCGGCTGGCAGGTCGGCGACCGGGTGGCGGTCGGCTGGTTCGGCGGGAGCTGCGGCCACTGCAAGCAGTGCCGGCAGGGTGACTTCATCGTCTGCCGGTATCTGAAGGTCCCCGGATGGGCGTACGACGGAGGCTTCGCCGAGAAGGTGATCGCACCCTTCGACGCCCTGGCCCGGATCCCCGACGCGCTGGCGGCGGGCGACGCGGGACCCATGGCCTGCGCGGGCGTGACGGTCTTCAACGGGCTGCGGCGCAGCTCCGCCCGGTCCGGCGACCGGGTCGCGGTGCTCGGCCTCGGCGGCCTGGGGCACCTCGCGGTGCAGTACGCGGTCGCGTCGGGCTTCGAGACGGTGGCGATCGCGCGGGGTGCGGAGAAGGCCGACTTCGCCAAGCAGTTGGGCGCCCACCACTACGTCGACAGCACCGCCGGAACTCCGGTGGCCGAGGCCCTGCAGTCCCTCGGCGGAGCGGACGTCGTACTGGCCACCGCCGGGAACTCCGAGGCCATCACGGCCACCGTGGACGGGCTGGCGCCACGCGGTGAGCTCGTGGTCATCGGAGCGGACTACGAACCGATGGGCATCAACCCCGCCCAGCTGCTGTTGACCGGCCGGATCGTGCGCGGCCACCCGTCCGGCACCTCGCAGGACGTGGAGGACACCATGGCCTTCAGCGCCCTGCACGGCATTCGCCCGATGACCGAGACCGCGCCGCTGGACGACGTGGCCGAGGCCTACCAGAAGATGATGGCCGGCAAGGCCCGCTTCCGGATGGTGCTCACCACCGGCTGACCCGGGCATCCGGGGTGAGAGTCGGGCGGTGCCTCGGCCGCCGAGCCGGTGCAGCGCCAGCCGTGGACAGAGGCGGCGCCGTCCTCGCCGTGGATGCGGGCGCCCGGCGAGCGCGCCCGCTCCCGGCACCCCGGCTCCCGGGTGACCCGCAGGAGGGCGGGGCCGGGGCGGCCACGGTGAGGACCGCGCAGCGGTACGACGTCCGCAGCCGTCTCCGGTGCCCTCAGCCGGCGGCATGCCGGCGCCGGTTCCCGGGAGCCCGCATGCCGGAAAACTCCGGCAGCCAGATCCGCCGTCGCGACCACCTGGGCGCGGGCGGCAGGCGTCCGGCACGGTGGCCCTGTCCGGACCGACGAAGACCTGCGGTTGACCGTCGCCGACGAACTCGTCGATGATGCGCGGCAGTTGTGCCATCGCGTCGTACGGCACCACGCGTAGTGGCGACGCTACTAGACGGCGGACACCGCCAGCAGAGACGCTACTCGGCGGCGGACACCGCCAGCAGAGACGCCGCCGCGAGCACCGCGCACCCCAGGAGCAGACACGCCAGCAGACGCTGCCGCAGCGCCCGGTACCGTGACTCGTACGTGTGCCGCAGCTCCTCGGCGCGTTCGGCGGTGCGCTGCCACGACCGGCGGGACAGCGCCACATACTCCGCCTCGAACTCCCGCTCCAGCTCCTCGCGTTGCGCGCCGGTGAGCCAGCCCAGCCGGGACGCGGTGCGCGCCGCCGCCGTACGGCCCTCCTCCCGTGCGGCGGCGAGCAGCAGATGGCCCTCGATCTCCCGGACGAGTGTCCGCTCCTCGTGAGCCGTCACCGTGCGCTCAACTCCCGTTCCGCGGACAGTGTTCCGGGGTGGTGCAGGTCGAACGCCGGGGATTCGCTGCGGATCCGCGGCAGGGTGAGGAAGTTGTGCCGCGGCGGCGGGCAGGAGGTCGCCCACTCCAG
>NZ_JBEYYJ010000071.1:0-6100 GCF_040645475.1 Streptomyces sp. NPDC046759
GCGACGCTCGCGGAGCCATTTCCGCAGGTGATCGTAGTCGTAGCCCTGGTCGGCATGGAGCTTGGCCGGACGCCGGCGGCGGGGTCCGCGGCGGGAGCGGATGGGCGGGATCCCACGCGCGAGCGGCTGCAGGCCGAGGCTGTCGTGCAGGTTGGCGCCGGAGATGCCCAGTGACAGCGGGACGCCGTTTCGGTCGGTGATGAGGTGGATTTTTGATCCCGGCTTGCCGCGGTGGGTCGGATTCGGTCCGGTCAGTGGCCCCCTTTTGCCGCCGGCAGGCTGACGGAGTCGATCGCGCACCGCGACCAGTCCAGCCGGCCTCGGGCGCCGAGTTCGTCGAGGATGACGCGGTGCAGCCGGGCCCAGACCCGGTTCCGGCTCCACTGGGCGAAGCGCCGGTAGACCGTGGGCCAGGCCGGACCGAACACCGGCGGCAGCTGCCGCCAAGTGCAGCCCGAGGTGGCCACGAAGATGATCGCCGCCAGGCATTCGCGGTCACCGGCCCGCCGTCGCCCGCCGCCTTGCGGGCGTGTGACCTCCGTCGGCGGGACCACCCGCCGAAACAGCATCCACAACTCGTCCGGCACCAACCGCTCCACCAGATCCGTCATGCACGGCTCAACGAGCGATCACGCCAAAGGAAACGATGTCTGAACCAGTGGTGCCCCGTGGACGAGCCTCATAGCTTGTGCGCTCGTGACTGATGATCCGCAGATGCGCCCGAATCGGCAGGACCTCGGCCGAGTGTTCAACGAAGTCCCCGAGCTCTACGACCGGGTCCGGCCGGGATACCCTGACGAGCTGTTCGCGGACCTTGTCACCGTCACCGGCATGGACGAAAGGTCGTCGGTGCTGGAGGTGGGCTGCGGTACCGGCCAGGCGACGCGCTCGCTGGCAGCGCTCGGGTGCTCAGTGACCGCCATCGAGCCGGGCACGGACATGGCTGCACTCGCTCGCCAGCGGATCGCTACCTTCGGCAACGTCGAAGTCGAGACGTCGATGTTTGAGGAGTGGGACGACCGCGGTCGACGCTTCGATGTCCTCGTGGCTGCGTCGTCGTGGCACTGGGTCGACCCCTCGATCGGCTGGCAGCGAGCGCACGACGTGCTCCATCCCGCAGGCTGGATGGCACTGCTCGGCAACGTCGTTGTCCGCCGACCGGGAGAGCCGGAGGTGTACGCCGAGACCGCCGATCTCCACGAGCGGTTCTGCCCCGGGAACCCCGGCTGGGGTCATCCTCCCCTGGAGGACGACGTGCGCACCACCGACGAGGGCTGGGGCCTGGTCGACGACCCCGGAGACTTGTTCGGCCCAACGATCGTGCGCTGGTACCCAACCGTTCAGTGGTTCAACGGGGACGGCTTTGCCGATCACCTTCGCTCGTTGTCGCTGTACCGGAGGCTCGACCGCGACGTCCGTGAGCCCCTGCTCGACGCAATCGCCGAGCACATCCGCACGCGGATGGGCGACCGAGCATCCCGCCGTTACCTGAGCGTCCTCCGCGTCGGACAGCGCGCCGAGTGAGCCCAGTGGTGAAGGACCTGCCGATTCAGCGGCAACGGACCCACCGCACTTCCATGCCTGCCTGCCAAAGACGCCGTGGGTTCCCAATGAAATCACCTCAGTCACGCTGAACCCACGGGCCGTTGGTAATCGCAACTTCCCAAGCTGATGTCAGGCAGCTACGCAGGCCCGGGTCGCTCTGTCAGCGTCGACCACTAACCTGCGGCGATCAACCGTGGCACGTCTGGAGGCTTCGTGAAAGCTACCGCTCTCGTCAGTCCTGATCGGTTGTGGTCGGCGCAGGAGGTCTTGGTACGTCCGAGCCCTGTCCCAGCGGCGGCAGGGGTCTACGGGTGTCGCTTCAAGCAGTCGCCCCATCCGGACCTGGACGCCGGGCGTCTGCTCTACGTCGGGATAGCCCCGCGGTACATGGCGAACCGAACCAGCACGCAGAACCTGCGCAAGCGGGTGCGCTACCACTACCGGGGTAACGCGGCCGGCTCGACGCGGCGGCTCACCCTCGGATGTCTGCTCGGGCTTGAGCTGCGCCGCGTGGGCAGCGGTAAGCGGATGACCTTCGGTAAGGCCGGGGAAGCCACCCTGAGCCAGTGGATGGCAGACAGCGCGCGGGTGTGCTGGATCGAGCAGAGCGAACCGCGGGACATGGAGTCGCAGCTCATCTCTCAGCTCGACCTCCCGTTGAACCTCGACCAGAACCGCCACAACACGTTCCACAGTCGCCTGAAGGAGCTACGGGCCCAAGCACGCCATCGAGCCCGAGAGTTGCCCATCGGCGCGTAGGTCGCCGAGCGGGTCGCCACGCCCTTGTCTTGGCCGCCTCTGGGCCGTCCGAGGCCGCTCGACAGTAGCCAGCGACGACCAATGACGACCGCTCGGCCACTCATGAACGCTGCCCACCAGCAAAAACCCAGCTCACCAAGATTCCCGACAAGACCCAGGGCAAGAAGAAGTGACCTGCCTCGAAGGTGTCCCACCCCTACTGCGCACGGCTGAAGCTCTGTGAGAGATTAGAGCTATCGACTGCCATCACGGAACTCGACTCGCCTTTTGGAACTGTACAAACATTCGCTCAGCCAACTCATAAATCGGGTTACCGGACATCACCATGACACATGGAGAGTCCGCACCATGGCGCCTTTCCGAGTAAGGTGTAATGAATGCCCACTTCTCCGTTATGATGAGACGCGCAATGATCGGCAGATCGTAAAGGCGCATTTCTGCCCGTTCGAGACGGGCGATCCTGTTCCCCACATACTGCACATTGCTGCGTATGTTCTCCTCGATCATTCGATCACCCTGGCCGCCGTCGTAGGACAGAGCCTCCTGCTGATGGTCGTCTATCCAGGTTCCCGGCCCTGACCTCTCCGGGTCGGGCAGTAAGATCTTGAGTTCCTTGCGATCAGCCTCTGCCCACAAGGCACGGAAGGTATCTCTCTGTAACTCATTTCCTCGACCAGCCAGAATTCTCACTTCTTGCGCTCCAGCCAAGCGAGCAGAGATTTCTGCGGCAGCGCTACGTTGAGTCTCAAACTTCTCTACGATTTCCGCATCCATGCTTTTCAGAAGCGCGCGCCTGAATCTAAGCCGAGCCACAGGTGAGGCGATCCAACCTAACAAGGCAAATGCAGCGCTAACCACAACCGAACTGACAACACCTGCCCAGAATTCGTTCATGTTCCGGTCCCATCCTAGGCTGCTTGAGCAATCTCCCCTAGATCGACCAACATCATTCCGAAGTCGGCGAAGTTACGCTCATCGCCGGAGCTTCATCGCGCACTGATATGAGCGCGAACGGATCGCCAAGCTCGGGTCGTCGAGGATGGATCCTGCAGAGAGGTTGGGCCGCGTGCCAGGTCGTACGAGAAACTGGGGAGAACACTGGGCGGCCAAACCTACGGCCGTCAGGCACCCAGGCACCTCTTGCCGCAGGTCAGCAGGGCTCCCGACTCTCCGGGGGACCCAAACTTTCGGAGCTAAGGGGCCGGCATCTATCCGTCCTGCATGGCCGATGCGCTCTTCGCCAGGCGCTGATGGCGACAGCCGCCCCGCAGATGCCTACCCAGACCCCACATGAGTGTCTAACTGCCGCACTCCGTAGACACCGAAGTTGTCCGTGTAGACACGGCTGATCTGCGTCTTCAGCTCAGCGTCGCGGACCGACCGCGGGCTGGGGACGCGCTTCTTGGCGGCGTAGTAGGTGCTCGTCGCGATCTTCAGTCCGTGGCTGGTCAGGACTTTGCAGATCGGCTCGACTCCGAACACCTGCCGGTGGGCGTCGATGAACGCTACGAGCGCTTCGACGGCCGGTCGAGCTCGGCGATGCTCCTATGTCAAGCTGCCAGGCGAACCGGGAGGTCAGCGGCGGTCGCAACCGGCTGGGCTGCGCCCTCGTCGGCCAGCAGGGCCCGAAAGACGCGGTCGGAGATGCGTCGTCGCAGCAGTCGCACCGCTTCCTTGGGCGTTTTGCCGCGGGCCAGCTGCTTTGCGAAATAGTCGGCGCCTTCACCGCCGCGGCGCACCTGCGTGACCGCGATCATGTGCAGTGCATGGTTGATGGCTCGGTTTCCGCCCCGGTTCAGGCGCACGCGGATCTTGTTGGAGGACCAGACCGGGATCGGGGCGGTGCCGGTGAAGTGCGCGTAGGCGTCCTTGGACTTGAACCGGTTGGCGCCGGCCGTCTCGCCGATGATGACGGCCGCGCTGAGCACGCCGCAGCCGGGGATGGCCAGCAGCGACGGCGCCAGTACCTCGACCAGCTTACGCAGCCGAGCTTCCAGCGCGTTGATCTGCTCGGTCAGCCGTCGGCACTCGACGACCAGGTCGCGGGCGATCTCCACCACGACGCCCGCATGGTCGGCGAGGGCCGCAGCGAGCGCGTCGAACACACACAAACGGCGCAAGCCCCGAGAGGGCACGGGCAGTTCGGGATCGATCTCGTGCAGGAACCAGCGCAGCTTGTTCGCCGCCGCGGTACGGGAGCGCACCAGGCGGCGGCGGTGATCGGCCAGGAGCTTCACGTCCCGGGCCGGGCCCGCGAGGCTGGCCCGGGGCAGGTCGGGTTCGCGCAGCGCCACCCGGGCCACCGCCTCGGCGTCGATCGGGTCGGACTTGCCTCGTTCGCGGGCCGAGCGGCGAGCCCCGGCCATCAGCCGGGTGTGCACCCGCACCACCTCATGACCGGCCACCAGGAGGTCGACCTCGAAGCGGCGGGTCAGATGGCGGCAGTCCTCTATGGCCAACAAGACCTGTCCGAACTGGGCAAACCACTTGATCGCCTGGGAGTGACCGGCCGGGGTCGCGGCGACGGTGACCTCACCGACGCGGCGTCCCAGCGGATCGACCGCGACCAGCGTGTGCGTCTTCTTGTGTCCGTCGATGCCGACAACGTGCACGAAAGCCTCCGCAGCTCGGTGGAGAGTCGATGGGCATCTCCACCGCGGGGGCACGCCTCAATCGGGCTCGCGCGGCACGCTCCTATCAGGCCACTCCGCGGCGGAGACCCGGGCCGACGGGGCGGCACATCGCCGACAAGCCACCATCGCTGGGGCAGCAAAGAAACGAGCCAGCCCCGCCGGTGCCCGTCACTCTGTCACCACCCATAGGCCCGTGTCTCAGACTCTGTCATTGACGCGAAGAAAGCCGAGGCCGCCTTGAGGATCTCGTTCGCCCGGCGCAGCTCGGCGTTCTCGGCCCGCAGCCGCTTGATCTCCGCGGTTTCCTTCGACGTCACCCCGGGACGCTGGCCGGTGTCGACCTCGGCTTTGCGGACCGACGTCCGCACCGTCCCGGCGGAACCGATGCCCAGCTTCGCGGCGACCGCCTTCATCGCGGCCCACTCAGTTGGGTAGTTGGGGCGGACCTCCGCGACCATGCGCAGCGCACGCTCACGAAGCTCGGCAGGGTAGGGGGACGGACGGGCCATGACTCGATCCTCTCAGGGAATCGAGCCTCCACCAGACCCGGAGCGCTTCAGTGTGCGGCCACCGACTACCCGGCCAAAGGAGATGCTCAGCCCCTCCAACTCGGGCGCTCGTCGGCCAGTTGCATTAGTCCTTACCGTGTTGATAGGTCGTTGCTGGTCCTTCGTACCATCGGTGGACCTGGGACCTGGGTATGGCTGAAAGCGCTCATGCAGTGGTCGCGGCTTGACTGATTGGCCGTCTGACGCCCCGGGAGGACATGGCCACTCATCGCGATGAGCGAACCGAAATCCCTTCGTAAGGACAGCACTATTTTCCGCGCTGGCGCCCAGAGCCCTCGAGGAGTACGGGTGTAACGGTCGAGGCGGTGCCGGGTCGACCGCGACCCGGCGCGGCCTTCAATACTGCTCGGTCTCCACGAAACCCGCGTCCCCGTCGTCGTCCGCGCCGAAGGCGCCCGCAGCGGCCGTGGGGTCGAATCCGGGCGGGCTGTCCTTGAAGGCCAGGCCGAGGCCGGCCAGCTTCGCCTTGACCTCGTCGATCGACTTCGCACCGAAGTTGCGGATGTCGAGAAGGTCGGCCTCGGAGCGGGCGACGAGCTCACCCACGGAGTGGATGCCCTCACGCTTGAGGCAGTTGTAGGAGCGGACGGTGAG
>NZ_JBEYYJ010000072.1:0-5723 GCF_040645475.1 Streptomyces sp. NPDC046759
TTCCATTCGCCGTTGATGGATCCGATGCTGGAGGAGTTCGCGCAGGCCGTCAGTGGTCTGGTCTTCGACGAGCCGCGGATTCCCGTGGTGTCGAATCTGACCGGTCGCCTGGCCGAGTCGTACACGCCCGAGTACTGGGTCCGGCACGTCCGTGAGGCGGTGCGTTTCGCCGACGGCATCGAGACCCTGCATGAACTGGGCGTGACCACGTTCGTGGAGATCGGCCCCGGCGGCGTCCTGAGCGGCATGGCGCAGGACTGCCTGGACGAGGCCGTCACCGTGCCCGTCCTGCGCGCCGACCGCCCCGAACGGCAGGCCCTCGTCACCGCGCTCGCCGAACTCCACGTGCACGGCGTGCCCGTGGACTGGCAGGCGCTCTTCCCCGGCGCCCACCGCGTCACTCTGCCCACCTACGCCTTCCAGCGCGAGCGCTTCTGGCTGGAAGGGGACGAGGACCCTGCCGCCACCACCCCGGCCGACGCGGCGGACTCCGGCTTCTGGGACAGCGTGGAGCGCGAGGACGCGGAGTCCCTCGCCGCGACGCTGGGCGTCGGTGTGGACGCCTCGCTGAGCGCGATCCTGCCCCGGCTGTCCGCGTGGCGCCGTCAGCGCCGCGAGCAGTCCGTGGTCGACGGCTGGCGCTACCGCGTCACCTGGAAGCCGCTCGGCTCGCTCCCACAACCCGGCACGTCCGGGACCTGGCTGCTCGTGGTGGCCGGGGAGAGCGAATGGACCGCCTCGGTCCGCACCGCGCTCGGCGAGCGCGGCCTGGAACTGACGACGCTCGTCGCCGGGCCCGGCACCGACCGCGGAAAGCTGGCCCGCGAGCTGGCCGGCGTCGGACCGGTGACCGGCGTACTCTCCCTGCTCGCCGAGGACGAGAGCGCCTCGCCCGGCCACCCCGGCCTGTCGCACGGCCTCGCCGCGACCCTCTGCCTGGTGCAGGCGCTCGGCGACGCGGGCGTCGACGCCCCGCTGTGGTGCGCCACACGCGGCGCGGTGGCCACCGGCCGCGCCGACCGTGTGGAGCGCCCGCTGCAGGCGCAGGTGTGGGGCTTCGGCCGGGCGGCGGCGCTGGAGCACCCGCAGCGCTGGGGCGGACTGCTCGACCTCCCCGATCTGCTGGACGCCCGTACCGCGGCCCGCGTGGCCGCCGTCCTCGGCCAGGTGGCCGAGGACCAGGTGGCGGTCCGCGCCTCGGGTGTCTTCGGACGCCGGCTCGTCCGGGCCGCCCGCACCACCGGCCCCACCCAGGGGTGGTCGCCGCGCGGCACGGTGCTGATCACCGGTGGTACGGGTGCGCTGGGCGGGCACGTGGCCCGCTGGCTCGCCGGTGCGGATGCGGAGCACCTGGTGCTCACCAGCCGCCGGGGGCTCGACGCCCCCGGCGCCGCCGGCCTCAAGGCCGAACTGGAGGAGGTGGGCGTACGCGTGACCGTCGCCGCCTGTGACGTGGCCGACCGCGAGGCGCTGGCCGCGCTGCTCGCCGAGCACCCGGTGAACGCCGTCGTCCACGCCGCAGGCGTCGGCGACCACGTCATGATCGAGGACTCCGACCCGGCCGGGTTCGCCGCAACGGTGGCGGCCAAGGCGGCCGGCGCCACGCACCTGGACGAACTGCTGGCCGGCCGGGAGCTCGACGCGTTCGTCATGTTCTCCTCGGGCGCCGGCATCTGGGGCGGCGCGAGCCAGGGCGCCTACGCGGCGGCCAACGCCTACCTGGACGCCCTCGCCGAGCATCGGCGGGCACGCGGGCGCACCGCGCTCGCTCTCTCCTGGGGCGGCTGGGCCGAGGGCGGCATGGCCGGCGTCGGCGACGGGGAGGAGATGCTGCGCCGCCGCGGCCTGCCGCCCATGCGGCCCGCCCTCGCGCTCTCCGCGCTCCAGCAGGCGCTGGCCGACGGCGAAACCGCGCTCACCGTCGCGGACTTCGACTGGCAGCGGTTCATCGGCCCGTTCACCGTCGCCCGCCCCAGCGCCCTGTTCTGCGACCTCCCCGAGGCACGCCACGCCCTGGAGGCCACGGCCTCCGGCGGCGCGGAAGCCGCCGGCGCGCTGGCCACGAAGCTGGGCGGGTTGCCGGCGGGCGAGCAGGACCGCACGCTGGTGGACCTCGTCCGCACGCACGCGGCCGCCGTGCTCGGCCACGACGGCGCCGCGTCGGTGGAACCGGACCTGGCGTTCAACGACCTCGGCTTCGACTCGCTCACCGCCGTCGAACTGCGCAACAAGCTCTCGGCGGACACCGGCCTGAGGCTGCCCACCACCCTGGTCTTCGACTACCCGAACGCCACGGCCCTGGCCCGGTTCCTGCGCACCGAACTGCTCGGTTCCCAGGGCGCCGACCGGCAGGAGCAGCGCAGCGCCGCCGCCGGCGACGAACCGATCGCGATCGTGGCCATGAGCTGCCGCCTCCCCGGCGGCGTCGGCTCGCCCGAAGACCTGTGGCAGCTCGTGACCTCCGGTGGCGACGCGATCTCCGGCTTCCCCGAGGACCGCGGCTGGGACGTCGATGCCCTCTACGACCCCGACGCGGGCACCCCGGGCAAGACGTACACGCGCGACGGCGGCTTCCTGTACGAGGCGGGCGACTTCGACGCCGCACTGTTCGGCATCTCGCCGCGCGAGGCGCTCGCCATGGACCCCCAGCAGCGGCTGCTGCTGGAGGCCTCGTGGGAGGCGTTCGAGCGCGCCGGCATCGACCCGGCCTCCTTGAAGGGCAGCCGCACGGGCGTGTTCGTCGGCATGTCCTACCAGGGCTACGGCGCAGGCCTCCCGCAGGTCCCCGAGGGCGTCGAGGGCCACCTGCTCACCGGCAGCGCCGCGAGCGTCGTCTCGGGGCGCGTGGCCTACTCGTTCGGCCTGGAGGGCCCGGCCGTCACCGTCGACACGGCGTGCTCGTCGTCCCTGGTCGCCCTGCACCTGGCCATCCAGTCGCTGCGCGGCGGCGAGAGCACGATGGCCGTCGCGGGCGGTGTGAACGTCATGGCCGTACCGGCCGCGTTCGTGGAGTTCAGCCGGCAACGCGGGCTGTCCGCCGACGGCCGCTGCAAGGCGTTCGGCGCCGGGGCGGACGGCACGGGCTGGGCGGAGGGCGTGGGAGTGGTGCTCGTGGAGCGCCTCTCCGACGCCGTGCGCCACGGCCACGAGGTCCTCGCGGTCGTGCGCGGCAGCGCGGTCAACCAGGACGGCGCGTCCAACGGCCTGACCGCGCCGAACGGTCCGGCGCAACAGCGGGTCATCCGCCAGGCCCTCGCCTCCGCCGGGCTGACCGAGGCCGATGTCGACGCGGTGGAGGCCCACGGCACGGGCACGACGCTGGGTGACCCGATCGAGGCGCAGGCGCTCCTCGCCACCTACGGGCAGGACCGGCCGGAGGACCGGCCGCTGTGGCTGGGCTCGCTGAAGTCCAACATCGGTCACGCCCAGGCGGCGTCCGGTGTGGCCGGTGTGATCAAGATGGTGATGGCGATGCGTCACGGCGTCCTCCCGCGGACCCTGCACGCGGAGGAGCCGACGCCGCACGTGGACTGGTCGGCGGGTGCGGTGCGGCTGCTGACGGAGGCCGTGGACTGGCCGGAGACGGGCCGGCCGCGCCGGGCCGCCGTGTCGTCCTTCGGCGTGAGCGGCACCAACGCCCACACCATCATCGAACAGGCACCGATGGCCGAACCGGCCGCCGTCGCACCGGTCGACGTCGCCCCGGCGACCGTGCCCTGGGTGCTGTCCGGCAAGTCCGAGGCCGCGCTGCGCGCCCAGGCCGGGCGCCTGCTGTCCCTCACCGCCGACGGCGCCGAACCGTCCCTCACCGACGTCGGCTTCTCGCTGGCCACCACCCGGGCCGCCCTGGAACACCGCGCCGCCGTGGTCGGTGCCGACCGCGACCGGATCGCCGAGGGCCTGCGGGCCGTGGCCTCGGGTGCGCCCGCCCCCGGCGTCGACCGCGGCCGCGCCGACGCCGGCCAGGTCGGGTTCCTGTTCTCCGGGCAGGGCTCGCAGCGCATCGGCATGGGGCGGGAACTGTACGAGGCGTTCCCCGTCTTCGCCGAGGCGTACGACGAGGTGTGCGCCCACCTCGACCGGCATCTCGACCGGCCACTGCGGGACGTGGCCTTCGGTGAGAACGGTCACGAGGACGGCGAGGAGCTGCACCGCACCGCCTTCACCCAGCCCGCGCTGTTCGCGCACGAGGTCGCCGTCCACCGGCTGCTGGAGTCGTGGGGTGTGCGGCCGGACTACCTGGCCGGGCACTCCGTGGGCGAGATCGCGGCCGCGCACGTGGCCGGGGCCCTGTCGCTCCAGGACGCGGCCGCACTGGTGACGGCCCGTGCCGCGCTGATGCAGGCCCTGCCCAAGGGCGGGGCGATGATCGCCGTCCAGGCCAGCGAGGACGAGGTGCTGCCGCACCTCACCGACGGCGCCGGCATCGCGGCGGTCAACGGCCCGCAGTCCGTCGTGGTCTCCGGGGCCGAGGACGCCGTGGCGGCCGTCGCGGACGTCTTCGCCCGGCAGGGCCGCAAGACCTCACGGCTCACCGTGAGCCACGCGTTCCACTCGCCGCTGATGGACCCCGTGCTGGAGGACTTCGCCCGCGTCGTCGACGGTCTGCGCTTCGAGAGGCCCCGGACACCGGTCGTCTCCAACCTCACCGGTGAGCTCGTCGACGCGTACACGGCGGACTACTGGGTCCGGCACGTCCGCGAGGCCGTGCGCTTCGCCGACGGCATCCGGACCCTGGGCGAGCTGGGTGTGACCACGTTCGTGGAGACCGGCCCCGGCACGGTGCTGAGCGCCATGGCCCAGGGCTGCCTGGACGGCGCGGTCACCGTCCCCACCGCACGGTCCGGCAGCCCCGAGCCCGAGACGATCACCGGCGCCGTCGCGCGGCTCCACGTGCACGGCGTCCCCGTCGACTGGCAGGCGTTCTTCGCCGGCCGCGGCGCCCGGCGGGCCGACCTGCCCACCTACGCCTTCCAGCACCAGCGGTACTGGCTGGCGGCCACCGCGCCCACGGCCACCGCCGTCGCGGGGACCGACGCCGTGGAGGCAGGGTTCTGGGAGACGGTGGAGCGCGAGGACGCCCAGTCCCTCGCCGTCACCCTCGACGTGCCCGCCGAGCAGCTGGACGCGGTGCTGCCCCGGCTGTCCGCGTGGCGCCGGCAGCAGCGCCGGGAGTCGGCCGTGGAAGGCTGGTCCTACCGCACGGGCTGGAAGCCGCTGAGCGGCCTGGGGGCGCACGAACTGCCGGGCGACTGGCTGTTCCTGGTCACCGACGACATCGAGGACACCGAAGCAGCGGAGTGGGCCGCCGCGGTCGCCGACGGGCTCGCCGCCCGCGGGGCCCGGCTGCTCCGGGTGGCGGTCGACCCGGCCGCCGACCGCGCCGCACTGCTGCGGCAGCTCGGCGACGCGGTCCGGGAGACCCCGGTCGACGGTGTGATCTCCCTGCTCGGCACCGACGAGCGGCCCCACGACGTACACCCCGCCCTGTCCGTCGGCACCGCGCTGACCCTCGCGCTCGTCCAGGCCCTGGGCGACGCGGGTATCGACGCCCCGCTGTGGGCGCTGACCAGGTCCGCCGTGTCCACCGGCCGTGCCGACGCGGTGCCGAGCGCCGCCCAGCACGCCGTCTGGGGACTGGGCCGGGTGGCGGCGCTGGAGCACGCGCAGCGCTGGGGCGGTCTGATCGACCTCCCGGACACGGTCGACGAGCGGGTCGCCGC
>NZ_JBEYYJ010000073.1:1915-3898 GCF_040645475.1 Streptomyces sp. NPDC046759
TCGGGGTGATGGGTGGCTGGTCGTTGTTTGAGAACTGCACAGTGGACGCGAGCATCTGTGGCCAAGTTTTTAAGGGCGCACGGTGGATGCCTTGGCACCAGGAACCGATGAAGGACGTGGGAGGCCACGATAGTCCCCGGGGAGTCGTCAACCAGGCTTTGATCCGGGGGTTTCCGAATGGGGAAACCCGGCAGTCGTCATGGGCTGTCACCCGCTGCTGAACACATAGGCAGTGTGGAGGGAACGAGGGGAAGTGAAACATCTCAGTACCCTCAGGAAGAGAAAACAACCGTGATTCCGGGAGTAGTGGCGAGCGAAACCGGATGAGGCCAAACCGTATGCGTGTGAGACCCGGCAGGGGTTGCGCATGCGGGGTTGTGGGATCTCTCTTCTGCGGTCTGCCGGCCGTGGGACGAGTCAGAAACCGTTGATGTAGGCGAAGGACATGCGAAAGGTCCGGCGTAGAGGGTAAGACCCCCGTAGTCGAAACGTCAGCGGCTCGTTTGAGAGACACCCAAGTAGCACGGGGCCCGAGAAATCCCGTGTGAATCTGGCGGGACCACCCGCTAAGCCTAAATATTCCCTGGTGACCGATAGCGGATAGTACCGTGAGGGAATGGTGAAAAGTACCCCGGGAGGGGAGTGAAATAGTACCTGAAACCGTGTGCCTACAAGCCGTGGGAGCGTCGGATGCAGCTTGCTGTATCTCGTGACTGCGTGCCTTTTGAAGAATGAGCCTGCGAGTTTGCGGTGTGTTGCGAGGTTAACCCGGGTGGGGAAGCCGTAGCGAAAGCGAGTCCGAACAGGGCGTTTCAGTAGCACGCTCAAGACCCGAAGCGGAGTGATCTAGCCATGGGCAGGTTGAAGCGGAGGTAAGACTTCGTGGAGGACCGAACCCACCAGGGTTGAAAACCTGGGGGATGACCTGTGGTTAGGGGTGAAAGGCCAATCAAACTCCGTGATAGCTGGTTCTCCCCGAAATGCATTTAGGTGCAGCGTCGTGTGTTTCTTGCCGGAGGTAGAGCACTGGATAGGCGATGGGCCCTACCGGGTTACTGACCTTAGCCAAACTCCGAATGCCGGTAAGTGAGAGCGCGGCAGTGAGACTGTGGGGGATAAGCTCCATGGTCGAGAGGGAAACAGCCCAGAGCATCGACTAAGGCCCCTAAGCGTACGCTAAGTGGGAAAGGATGTGGAGTCGCACAGACAACCAGGAGGTTGGCTTAGAAGCAGCCACCCTTGAAAGAGTGCGTAATAGCTCACTGGTCTAGTGATTCCGCGCCGACAATGTAGCGGGGCTCAAGCGTACCGCCGAAGTCGTGTCATTGCAGCATATAGCCCCAACGGGTGCTGTGATGGGTAGGGGAGCGTCGTCTGCCGGGTGAAGCAGCACCGGAAGGTAGTTGTGGACGGTTGACGAGTGAGAATGCAGGCATGAGTAGCGATTCACACGTGAGAAACGTGTGCGCCGATTGACTAAGGGTTCCTGGGTCAAGCTGATCTGCCCAGGGTAAGTCGGGACCTAAGGCGAGGCCGACAGGCGTAGTCGATGGATAACCGGTTGATATTCCGGTACCCGCTGTGAAGCGTCAAACATCGAGCATCGTGATGCTAAGGCCGTGAAGCCGTTCCGGACCCTTCGGGGAAAGGAAAGTGGTGGAGCCGCCGGACCAAGCGGTTAGTAGGTGAGTGATGGGGTGACGCAGGAAGGTAGTCCATCCCGGGCGGTGGTTGTCCCGGGGTAAGGGTGTAGGACGTCAGGTAGGTAAATCCGCCTGGCAATAGTCTGAGACCTGATGCCGAGCCGATTGTGGTGAAGTGGATGATCCTATGCTGTCGAGAAAAGCCTCTAGCGAGTTTCATGGCGGCCCGTACCCTAAACCGACTCAGGTGGTCAGGTAGAGAATACCGAGGCGTTCGGGTGAACTATGGTTAAGGAACTCGGCAAAATGCCCCCGTAACTTCGGGAGAAGGGGGGCCATG
>NZ_JBEYYJ010000073.1:3995-5228 GCF_040645475.1 Streptomyces sp. NPDC046759
GAGGACTTGCTCCTCGAGCTGGGGGTGGCCGCAGAGACCAGCGAGAAGCGACTGTTTACTAAAAACACAGGTCCGTGCGAAGCCGTAAGGCGATGTATACGGACTGACGCCTGCCCGGTGCTGGAACGTTAAGGGGACCGGTTAGCTCACTTTCGGGTGGGCGAAGCTGAGAACTTAAGCGCCAGTAAACGGCGGTGGTAACTATAACCATCCTAAGGTAGCGAAATTCCTTGTCGGGTAAGTTCCGACCTGCACGAATGGCGTAACGACTTCTCGACTGTCTCAACCATAGGCCCGGTGAAATTGCACTACGAGTAAAGATGCTCGTTTCGCGCAGCAGGACGGAAAGACCCCGGGACCTTTACTACAGTTTGATATTGGTGTTCGGTTCGGCTTGTGTAGGATAGCTGGGAGACTGTGAAGCAGGCACGCCAGTGTTTGTGGAGTCGTCGTTGAAATACCAGTCTGGTCGTGCTGGATGTCTAACCTGGGTCCGTGATCCGGATCAGGGACAGTGTCTGATGGGTAGTTTAACTGGGGCGGTTGCCTCCTAAAGGGTAACGGAGGCGCCCAAAGGTTCCCTCAGCCTGGTTGGCAATCAGGTGTTGAGTGTAAGTGCACAAGGGAGCTTGACTGTGAGACCGACGGGTCGAGCAGGGACGAAAGTCGGGACTAGTGATCCGGCGGTGGCTTGTGGAAGCGCCGTCGCTCAACGGATAAAAGGTACCCCGGGGATAACAGGCTGATCTTCCCCAAGAGTCCATATCGACGGGATGGTTTGGCACCTCGATGTCGGCTCGTCGCATCCTGGGGCTGGAGTCGGTCCCAAGGGTTGGGCTGTTCGCCCATTAAAGCGGTACGCGAGCTGGGTTTAGAACGTCGTGAGACAGTTCGGTCCCTATCCGCTGTGCGCGTAGGAGTCTTGAGAAGGGCTGTCCCTAGTACGAGAGGACCGGGACGGACGAACCTCTGGTGTGCCAGTTGTTCTGCCAAGGGCATGGCTGGTTGGCTACGTTCGGGAGGGATAACCGCTGAAAGCATCTAAGCGGGAAGCCTGCTTCGAGATGAGGACTCCCACCCACTTGATGGGGTAAGGCTCCCAGTAGACGACTGGGTTGATAGGCCGGATCTGGAAGCCAGGTAACTGGTGGAGGTGACCGGTACTAATAGGCCGAGGGCTTGTCCTCAGTTGCTCGCGTCCACTGTGTTGGTTCTGAAACCACGAACAGCCCC
>NZ_JBEYYJ010000074.1:0-4678 GCF_040645475.1 Streptomyces sp. NPDC046759
TGGACGTGGACTGGAAGGCGGTGTTCACCGGTACCGGTGCCACCCGTGTCGACCTGCCCACCTACGCCTTCCAACGCCACCGCTACTGGCTCGACGCGCCCGCCCACGCAACGGATTCCGCCGCCGCGACCGGCCTCGGACTGGGCTCGGTGGAGCACCCCCTGCTCGGTGCGGCCGTCGAACTCGCCGGTGCCGAAGGGCTGTTGCTGACCGGTCGATTGTCGCTGCGGACGCATCCGTGGCTGGCCGACCACGCCGTGGCCGGAGCCGTACTGCTGCCCGGCACGGCCTTCGTGGAACTCGCCGTCCGGGCCGGTGACCAGGTCGGCTGCGATGCCGTGGAGGAACTGACCCTCCAGACGCCGCTGATCATGCCGGAGACTGAGGACGTACAGCTCCAGCTCATGGTGGGCGAGCCGGACCAGACGGGACGGCGGTCGCTGACCGTGTACTCCCGCGTCGGCGACGCTTCGGTGGACACGGACTGGACGTGTCATGCGACGGGTGTGCTGGCGGTGGGTGGTGCGTCGGTGTCGGCGGGTGCGGCGGAGCTGGTGGTGTGGCCGCCGGCCGGGGCCGTGGCGGTGGACGTCGGTGGGCTGTACGAGGGGTTCGTGGCCGACGGGTACGGCTATGGGCCGGTGTTCCAGGGGGTGCGTGCGGCCTGGCGGCTCGGTGACGAGGTGTTCGCCGAGGTGGAGCTGGCGGAGGGGCAGCGGGAGGACGCGGCTCGTTATGGGTTGCATCCGGCGTTGTTGGATGCGGCGTTGCATGGTGTGCGGCTGGGTGATTTCTTCTCGGACGGTCGGGCGCGGTTGCCGTTCGAGTGGCGTGGGGTGTCGCTGTACGCGTCAGGTGCGTCGGTGGTGCGGGTGCGGTTGGCGCCGGTCGGTGCGGACGCGCTGTCGGTGACCGTCGCCGACGGCACCGGACAGCCCGTCGCCACCGTGGAGTCGCTGGTCTGTCTGCCCGTCGACCGTGAGCAGCTCGCGGCTGCCGCGGACGCCGCCCGTACACCGGGACACGACGCGCTCTTCCACCTCGACTGGACGTCGGTCCAGGCGTCGGCCGTGGCGGACCACGCCTCCGCCCCCGGCCGCTGGGCGCTGATCGGGGACGACCCCGCCGGCGTGGGAGCCCGCCCGACGGCCGGCAGCCACCACGACCTCGCCGCGCTGGGCGACGCGGTGGCCTCCGGTACCTCCCTCCCGGACCTTGTCGTCCTGCCTGTTCCGACGGCGTCGGAGGGTGAGGGCGGGATGGCGGAGGCCGCGCGCGCCGCGGCGCACCGCGCCCTGGACGTCGTACAGGCATGGCTCGCGGACGAGCGGTTCGCGGCGGCCGGGACACGGCTGGCGCTGGTGACGTGGGGCGCCGTGGCCGCGGGCCCGGACGAGGGAGTCGCCGATCTCGCGGGCGCGCCGGTGTGGGGGCTCCTGCGGTCGGCGCAGACCGAGAACCCGGACCGCTTCCTGCTGCTCGACACCGACGACAGCGAGGCTTCCAGGCACGCCCTGCCGGGCGCCCTGCTGTGGGCGGTGGCGCAGGACGAGCCGCAGGTGGCGCTGCGGGACGGCGAGGTCAGGGTGCCGCGGCTGGTCCGGGCCGGCCGCGCCGGCGGCGCGCTGATCCCACCGGCCGGGACGTCCGCCTGGCGGCTGGAGATCCCGGTCAAGGGCTCCTTCGGCAACCTGGAGCTGCGGGAGTGCCCGTCGGCTGCGGAGCCGCTCGCACCCGGTCAGGTACGGGTCCAGGTGCGGGCCGCCGGCATGAACTTCCGGGACGTCCTGCTGGCGCTCGGCGTGGTGCCGAACCAGCAGGTGATGGGCAACGAGGCCGCCGGCGTCGTCCTCGAGGTCGGCGAAGACGTGACCGACCTGGCCGTCGGCGACCGCGTGCTCGGTGTCTTCTCCGGGGCGTTCGGCCCCGTCGCCGTCACCGACCGGCGGATGCTCGCCCCCGTGCCCACCGACTGGTCCTTCGTCCAGGCCGCGTCCGTGCCCGTCGTGTTCCTCACGGCGTACTACGGCCTGCGTGACCTGGCCGGCCTGCGCGCCGGGGAGTCGGTGCTCGTGCACAACGCCGCCGGCGGCGTCGGCATGGCCGCCGTCCAGCTGGCGCGGCACTGGGGGGCCGACGTCTACGGCACCGCGAGCGAGGGCAAGTGGGATGCGCTGCGCGCCGCCGGACTGGACGACGCGCACATCGCCTCCTCCCGCACCCTGGACTTCGAGGAGCACTTCCGCGCGACGAGCGTCGGGCGCGGCATGGACGTGGTGCTGGACGCGCTCGCGGGCGAGTTCGTGGACGCCTCCCTGCGGCTGCTGTCGCGCGGCGGACGCTTCCTGGAGATGGGCAAGACCGACCAGCGCGATCCCGCCGAGGTCGCCGCGGCCCACCCGGGCGTCACCTACCGCGCGTTCGATCTCGGCGAGGCCGGACTCGACCGCACACAGGAAATGCTCACCGAACTGCTGGAGCTGTTCGAGCAGGGCGTGCTCACTCCGCTGCCGGTCGCCTCCTGGGACGTGCGCCGGGCACCCGAGGCGTTCCGGCACCTCAGCCAGGCCCGGCACATCGGCAAGGTGGTCCTCACCGTGCCCGCCCCGCCGGCCGGCAGCGGAACCGGCACCGCCCTGGTGACCGGCGCCACCGGCACTCTCGGCCGACTGGTGGCCCACCACCTCGTGGAGCGGCACGGCGTACGCAACCTCCTGCTCGTCAGCCGCAGCGGCCCGGCCGCCGACGGCGCCGCCGAGCTGGTCACCGAACTGGGCGCCCTCGGCGCCCGGGCCAACCTGATGGCCTGCGACGTCGCCGACCGTGCTGCGCTGGAACGGCTGCTGGACGGCATCCCGGCCGACCGGCCGCTCACCACCGTCGTCCACACCGCCGGCGTGCTGGACGACGGCATGCTGCCGGCGCTCACCCCCGAGCGGATCGACACGGTGCTGCGCCCGAAGGCCGACGCCGCCTGGAACCTGCACGAGCTGACCCGCGGTCTCGACCTGTCCGCGTTCGTCCTGTTCTCGTCCGTCTCGGGCGTGCTGGGCAACGCCGGTCAGGGCAACTATGCGGCGGCCAACACCTTCCTCGACGCCCTGGCCGCCGCCCGTCGCGTCGAGGGACTGCCCGCCACCTCGCTGGCCTGGGGCTTCTGGGAACAGCGCAGCGCCATGACGGGCGAGCTGGACGACGTCAACCTCGCCCGTATCGCCCGCTCCGGCCTGACCGCCCTGCCCTCCGAGGAGGCGCTGGCCCTCTTCGACACCGCCGTCGCGGCCGACGCCGCGCTGACGCTGCCCGTGCGCTTCGACACGGCAGCGCTGCGCGCCGCCCAGGTACCCCTTCCGGCACTGCTGCGCGGCCTGGTCCGCGGCCCCGCCGTACGCCGAGCCCGGGCCGCGGCCACGGGGGAGCAGTCCACGGCCGGCTCCTCGGCCCTCGTACGGCAGCTGGCAGGACGCCCGGAGGCCGAACAACTGTCCTCGCTCTCGGAGTTCGTCCGCGGGCACGTCGCGACCGTCCTCGGCCACGGGTCCGCGGCCGCGGTGGGGGAGAACCGCGCTTTCAAGGAACTCGGGTTCGACTCCCTGACCTCAGTGGAACTCCGCAACCGTCTCAATGCCGCGACCGGCCTGCGGTTGCCCGCCACCCTCGTCTTCGACCACCCGACCCCCGGCGCCCTGGCCGGTCACCTGCACGACGAACTGCTCGGCACCGAGCACGGCCCCGACGCGACCTCGGCCGGCCCGGCCGACGCGACCCCGCAGGACGACGACCCCATCGCGATCGTCGGCATGAGCTGCCGCTATCCCGGGGACGCAGACTCTCCCGAGGCCCTGTGGGAGCTGCTGGCCTCCGGCGGTGACGGCATCACCGCGTTTCCCACGGACCGCGGCTGGGACCTCGACGCGCTGTATGACGCCGACCCCGACCGCCCCGGCACGTCGTACGTCCGCAGCGGAGGATTCCTTCACACCGCTGCCGAGTTCGACGCGGGTTTCTTCGGGATCTCGCCGCGTGAGGCGCTGGCGATGGACCCGCAGCAGCGGCTGCTGCTGGAGTCGTCGTGGGAGGCCCTGGAACGCGCGGGCATCGACCCCACCTCCCTGCGCGGCCACCAGGCGGGCGTCTTCGCCGGCGCCGCGGCCCAGGGCTACGCCTTCGGCCAGGAACAGGCCGGCGAGGGCAGCGAGGGCTACTACCTCACCGGCAGTACCACCTCCGCCATCTCCGGCCGCGTGGCCTACACCCTGGGCCTGGAGGGCCCGGCGGTGACGGTGGACACGGCGTGCTCGTCCTCCCTGGTCGCCCTGCACCTGGCTGCCCAGGCCCTGCGAGCGGGCGAGTGCACCCTGGCGCTGGCGGGCGGTGTGAACGTCATGGCCACGTCCATGGCCTTCGTGGAGTTCAGCCGGCAGCGGGGGCTGTCGCCGGACGGCCGCTGCAAGTCCTTCTCGGACGCGGCCGACGGTACGGGCTGGTCCGAGGGCGTCGGCATGCTGGTCCTGGAGCGGTTGTCGGATGCGCGGCGCAACGGGCATCCGGTGCTGGCGGTCGTGCGCGGCTCGGCGGTCAATCAGGACGGTGCGAGCAATGGTCTTACGGCGCCGAACGGGCCGTCGCAGCAGCGGGTGATCCGTGCGGCGCTGGCGAACGCCGGGCTGTCGGCCGG
>NZ_JBEYYJ010000075.1:0-4038 GCF_040645475.1 Streptomyces sp. NPDC046759
CAGGCGATCGCGGCGAGCCTGGCTGGTGACGGTGGCATGGTGTCCGTGGCTCTGGACGCCGGGCAGGCTGCCGAGCGGATCGCCGGCTGGGACGGCCGTATCGAGATCGCCGCCCTGAACGGGCCCACCTCGGTGGTGGTGGCGGGTGAACCGCAGGCCCTGGACGAACTGATCGCCGTCTGCGAGGCCGACGAGGTCCGTGCTCGTCGTATCCCGGTGGATTACGCCTCTCACACCACCCACGTCGAACGCATCGAGGGGGAGCTGGCCCGGGTCCTGGCCGAGGTCCGTCCGCAGACCTCCACGATCCCGTTCTTCTCCACGGTGGAGGCCGACTGGATCGACACCGAGGCTCTGGACGCCGGGTACTGGTACCGCAACCTGCGCCGCACGGTCCGTTTCGAGGAGGCGGTCCGCGCCCTCACCGAGCAGGACCACACGGCGTTTGTCGAGGTGTCGGCGCACCCGGTGCTCGCGATGAGCATCCAGGACACCGCCGACGACGCGGCCGTGACGGGCACCCTGCGCCGCGACGAGGGGGGCCTGGACCGCTTCCTGACTTCCCTGGGTGAGCTATGGGTTCACGGCATCGACGTCGACTGGGCGCAGGCTTTCGCCGGCACCGGCGCCCACCACACCGACCTGCCCACCTACGCCTTCCAGCACCGCCACTACTGGCTGGGCACTGCTGTCACGACGGCCGGTGCGCTGCCCGGGCTCGGGCTCGTGGCGGCGGAGCACCCGATGCTCGGGGCGGCGGTGGAGCTTCCGGACTCGACAGGTGTGGTCCTCACCGGTCGGTTGTCGCTGCGGACGCATCCGTGGCTGGCGGACCACGCCGTCGGCGGTGTGGTGCTGCTGCCAGGGACCGCGTTCGTGGAGCTGGCCGTCCGGGCCGGTGACGAGGTCGGCTGCGGGGCGGTCGAGGAACTGGTCCTCCAGGCCCCGCTGACGCTGCCCGAACAGGGCGGTGTGCAGCTGCGGATCACGGTTGCCGAGTCCGGCGCGGAGGGCGGCGGTCGCGCGTTCACCGTGTACTCCCGGCGAGAGGACGCCCCGGCGGAGAGCCCCTGGACGTGTCATGCGACGGGTGTGCTGGCGGTGGGTGGTGCGTCGGTGTCGGCGGGTGCGGCGGAGCTGGTGGTGTGGCCGCCGGCCGGGGCCGTGGCGGTGGACGTCGGTGGGCTGTACGAGGGGTTCGTGGCCGACGGGTACGGCTATGGGCCGGTGTTCCAGGGGGTGCGTGCGGCCTGGCGGCTCGGTGAAGAGGTGTTCGCCGAGGTGGAGCTGGCGGAGGGGCAGCGGGAGGACGCGGCTCGTTTTGGGTTGCATCCGGCGTTGTTGGATGCGGCGTTGCATGGTGTGCGGCTGGGTGATTTCTTCTCGGACGGTCGGGCGCGGTTGCCGTTCGAGTGGCGTGGGGTGTCGTTGTACGCGTCGGGTGCGTCGGTGGTGCGGGTGCGGTTGGCGCCGGTCGGTGCGGACGCGCTGTCGGTGACCGTCGCCGACGGCACCGGACAGCCCGTCGCCACGGTCGACTCCCTCGTCCTGCGCCCCTTCGCCCCCGAGCACCTCGCGGGCGCGACCCTGACCCGCGACAGCCTCTTCCGCGTCGAGTGGACGCCGCTGCCGCAGGCTGCCGCGGCCCACGACACCAAGGGCGTGTGGGCGGTCGTAGGCTCGCCGGGTGCCGTGACCGGGCTCCCGGCCGAGCCGACCGTCCATGCCGACCTGGCGGACCTGGCCTCTGCCGTCGACAACGGCGGCGTACTGCCGGACGCGGTGCTCGTCCCGTTCGCGGTGGCGGCGCCGGACGGGAACACCGTTCGGGCGGCGCACGACGCCGCGTACCGGGCCCTGGAGCTGGTGCAGGGCTGGCTGGCGGAGGAGCGGTTCGCGGCGTCGCGGCTGGTGCTGGTCACGCGGGGCGCGGTGGCGGCCGGGCCGGACGAGGGGGTCGCGGACATCGCGGCCGCCCCGGCCTGGGGCCTGCTGCGGTCGGCTCAGACGGAGAACCCCGGCCGGTTCGTCCTCCTGGACAGCGACGGCGACGGCGGGACGTGGCCGGCCGGTGCCCTGGACGCCGTACTCGCCGGGGACGAACCCCAGCTCGCGGTTCGCGATGGCGTCGTCTACGTGCCCCGCGTGCAGCCGGTCGTGCCGGCCACGGCGGCGGAGGGGCCGGGCTGGGGCGAGGGCACCGTGCTGGTCACGGGTGCCACGGGCACGCTGGGCGCTCTGGTGGCGCGGCATCTGGTGACGGGGCACGGGGTACGGCGTCTGCTGCTGCTCAGCCGTAGCGGGCCGCAGGCTGCTGGGGCCGCTGAATTGGTGTCTGGGCTTGGTGAGTTGGGTGCGGATGTCTCGGTGGTGGCGTGTGACGTGGCCGACCGTGCGGCCTTGGCGGAGGTGCTGGCGGGGGTACCGGCCGAGCACCCGTTGACGGGTGTGGTGCACACGGCGGGTGTGCTGGACGACGGTGTCGTGTCGTCCCTGACCCCCGAGCGGCTCGACACGGTGCTGCGGCCCAAGCTCGACGGAGCCTGGAACCTGCACGAACTGACCCGCGACCTGGGCCTGTCGGCCTTCGTACTGTTCTCCTCGGCGTCGGGTGTGCTCGGGAGTGCGGGACAGGGCAATTACGCGGCCGCGAACGCGTTCGTGGACGCGGTGGCGGCGGTGCGGAGGGCCGACGGTCTGCCGGGCGTGTCGCTGGCGTGGGGCGTGTGGGAGCAGCGCAGTGGGATGACCGGTGCGCTGGGTGAGGTCGAGGCGGCCCGGCTCGCCCGGTCGGGTCTGCCGGCGTTGTCGTCCTCGGACGGACTCGCCTTGTTCGACACCGCGGTGACCGCGGGGCCGGCGCTGGTGCTGCCGGTGCGGTTCGATCTGGCCGTGTTCCGGGCCATGGGCGCCGGTGTGCCCGCGGTGATGCGCGCGGTGGCCGGTGGCCGGGTGCGCCGGGCGCGGGCGAGCGAGGCCGCCGGCGCGGGCCTGGTGGACCGGTGGGCCGGGTTGACGCCGGACGCGCGGATGCGGGAGCTGTCCGGGCTGGTGCGCGGGCAGGTGGCCGCGGTGCTGGGGCACGGTTCGGCGGCGTCGGTGGAGGAGGGCCGGGCTTTCAAGGAGCTGGGCTTCGACTCGTTGACGGCTGTTGACCTGCGGAACCGGCTGAACGCGGCGACCGGTCTGCGGCTGCCCGCCACGCTGGTCTTCGACCACCCCACCCCCGATGCCCTCGCACGACACCTGTACGGCGAACTCTTCGGCACCACGGGCGCATCCACCGGCGAACCGCTCCCGGTGCAGGCTCCGCTCGACCAGGACCCCATCGTCGTCGTCGGGATGAGCTGCAGGTACCCGGGCGGAGTGCAGTCCCCGGAGGACCTGTGGCGCATGGTGGCCACGGGCCGGGACGGCATCGACGGATTCCCGGTGGACCGGGGTTGGGACCTGGACGGCCTGTACGACCCGGACCCGGACCGCAAGGGCAAGAGCTATGTCCGTGAGGGCGGCTTCCTGCACGACGCGGCCGACTTCGACCCGGGGTTCTTCGGGATCTCGCCGCGTGAGGCGCTGGCGATGGACCCGCAGCAGCGGCTGCTGCTGGAGACGTCCTGGGAGGCGCTGGAGCGGGCGGGCATCGACCCCGCCCGGGTACGGGGCAGCCGGACCGGTGTCTTCGCGGGCGTGATGTACAACGACTACGGCTCCCGGCTGAAGGTCGTTCCCGACGGCTTTGAGGGCTATCTCGGCAATGGCAGCGCGGGCAGTGTCGCCTCCGGGCGCATCTCCTACACCTTCGGGCTGGAGGGCCCGGCGGTGACGGTGGACACGGCGTGCTCGTCCTCCCTGGTCGCCCTGCACCTGGCCGCCCAGGCGCTGCGGGCGGGCGAGTGCACCCTGGCCCTGGCCGGCGGTGTGACGGTGATGTCGACGCCGATGACCTTCGTGGAGTTCAGCCGGCAGCGGGGGCTGTCGCCGGACGGCCGCTGCAAGTCCTTCTCGGACGCGGCCGACGGTACGGGCTGGTCCGAGGGC
>NZ_JBEYYJ010000076.1:0-3909 GCF_040645475.1 Streptomyces sp. NPDC046759
TACGCATCGGCGAAGACCGGAAACGCCCCGTACAACTCACGCCCCATGCCAAGGCGTTGCGAACCCTGCCCCGAGAACAGGAAACCGACCTTGCCCTCGGAGCGGGCGCGTCCCAGCGTCACGTTCGCCGCCGGTTCGCCGGCGGCGAGGGCGGTGAGGGCGTGCCGGAGTTCCTCCGGGCCGTGTGCCAGGAGCACCGCGCGGTTTTCGAACGTCTCGCGGGAGGCCAGGGACAGGCCGATGTCGGAAGCCGTCCAGCCGTCGGCCGCGTCGAGGTGATCGGCCAGCCGGACCGCCTGTGCGCGGAGCGCCGGCTCGCCCTTGCCCGACAGCACCCACGGTACGAGCGCGCCGGAGTCGGGCGTGGGCGGCAACTCCGGCGTAGCAGGCGCCTGTTCGATGATGGTGTGGGCGTTGGTGCCGCTCACGCCGAAGGACGACACGGCCGCCCGGCGCGGCCGGCCCGTCTCCGGCCAGTCCACGGCCTCCGTCAGCAGCCGCACCGCACCCGCCGACCAGTCCACGTGCGGCGTCGGCTCCTCCGCGTGCAGGGTCCGCGGAAGGACGCCGTGACGCATCGCCATCACCATCTTGATCACACCGGCCACACCCGCCGCAGCCTGCGCATGACCGATGTTCGACTTCAACGACCCCAGCAGAAGCGGCCGTTCACGATCCTGCCCATAGGCCGCAAGCAGCGCCTGCGCCTCGATCGGATCACCCAGCCTCGTCCCCGTACCGTGCGCCTCCACCACATCCACATCGGCCGGCGCGAGCCCGGCCGAAGCCAGCGCCTGACGGATGACCCGCTGCTGCGCCGGACCGTTCGGCGCCGTCAGGCCGTTGGACGCGCCGTCCTGGTTCACCGCGCTGCCCCGCACGACGGCCAGCACCCGGTGCCCGTGACGGCGGGCCTCGGAGAGCCGCTCCACCAGCAGCACGCCCACGCCCTCCGCCCAGCCCGTGCCGTCCGCACCGGCGCCGAACGCCTTGCACCGGCCGTCGGGCGACAGGCCACGCTGCCGGCTGAACTCCACGAAGACGTTCGGGCTCGCCATGACGGTGACGCCGCCGGCCAGGGCCATCGTGCACTCGCCGTTGCGCAGCGACTGCATGGCCAGGTGCAGGGCGACCAGGGACGAGGAGCAGGCCGTGTCGATCGTGACGGCGGGGCCCTCGAGGCCGAAGGTGTAGGCCACCCGGCCGGATACGACGCTGGAGGCGCCGCCGACGAGCCGGTGTCCTTCGATGCCTTCCGGCGTACGGCGCACCTCGGCTCCGTAACCCTGGTAGGCCATGCCGACGAACACTCCGGTCCGGCTGCCGCGCAGCTGTGCGGGGGTGATCCCGGCCCGTTCGAAGGCCTCCCACGAGGTCTCCAGCAGGAGGCGCTGCTGCGGGTCCATCGCCAGGGCCTCGCGCGGCGAGATCCCGAAGAAGCCCGCGTCGAAGTCGGTGGCACCGTAGAGGAATCCGCCGTCGCGCGCGTATGTCCTGCCGGGGCGGTCGGGGTCGGGGTCGTAGAGTGCGTCGACGTCCCAGCCGCGGTTGGAGGGGAATTCCGAGATGGCGTCACCGCCGGACGTCACCAGGTCCCACAGGGCCTCGGGCGAGTCGACGCCGCCGGGCAGGTGGCAGCTCATCGCCACGATGGCGATGGGCTCGTCGTCGGCGGCGGCCGCGTGCTGCTCCTGCGGCACGGCGGCCTGCGATCCGAGCAGTTCGCTCTGCAGGTGGCGGGCGAGCGCCGTGGCGTTGGGGTGGTCGAAGACCAGCGTGGCCGGCAGCGCGAGGCCGGTCGCCGTGTTGACCTTGTTGCGGAGTTCGACGGCGGTGAGCGAGTCGAAGCCGAGCTCCTTGAAGGCCCGGTCCGGCTCGACCTCCGCCGCCGAGGAGTGGCCGAGGACGGCCGCGACGTGCGCGCGGACCAGGTCGATCAGGGCCCGAGTGCGCTCGGCCTCCGGCAGTCCGGCGAGCCGGGCCGCCAGGGGCGCGGCGCCGGTGGCGGCTGCGTCCGGTACGGCGGCGCGGGCGCGGCGCGCCTCGGGCAGCTCGGACAGCAGGGCGCTCGGACGGCCGAGGGTGAACGGTCCGATGAACCGCTCCCAGTCGATGTCGGCCACGACGACCGCGGTGTCGTCGCAGTCGAGGGCGCGCTGGACCGCGGTCACGGCGAGTGCGGCGGGCAGGGTGACGACGCCGCGGCGGCGCAGGTGCTCCTCGTCGGCGTCGGTGACCATGCCGCCGTCGGCCCAGGGGCCCCAGGCGATCGCGGTGGCGGTCAGGCCCCGGGCCCGACGCCCGGCGGCGAGCCCGTCGAGGAAGGCGTTGCCGGCGGCGTAGGCGGTCTGCCGCCCGCTGCCCCACACGCCAGCGATCGAGGAGAAGAGGACGAAGGCGTCCAGCTCGCGGTCGCCGAGCAGTTCGTCCAGGTGCGCGGCGCCGCGGGCCTTCGCCGCCACGGTGCGGGCGAAATCGTCCGGCGTCAGCTCGTCGAAGGGGGCGAACTGTTCCACGCCCGCGGCGTGGAAGACGGAGGTGAAGGCGTGCTCGGCGAGCAGTGCCGCCACCGCGTCGCGGTCGGCGACGTCACACGTCGCGAGGGTGACGCGCGCCCCCAGTTCCTCCAGTTCGGCCTTGAGCGTGGTCGCGCCGGGCGCGTCGGCGCCGCGGCGGCCGGCGAGCACCAGGTGTTCGGCGCCGGCACCGGCGAGCCACCGGGCGATGTGCCCGCCCAGCGCACCGGTACCACCGGTGATCAGGACGGTACCGCGCGGCGACCACGGCCGCCCGGCGCCGCTTCGGGCGTGGGCGAGCCGGGCGGCGAACACGCCGGAGGCGCGGACGGCGACCTGGTCCTCCCCCTCCTTCTGGAGGTCCGCGGCGCCGGTTCCCTGGCTCAGTACGGCGGCGACACGGCCGGCGGCGCGCTCGTCGACGGCCGCGGGCAGGTCGATCAGGCCGCCCCAGCGCCGGGGGTGCTCCAGAGCCAGGGCGCGGCCGAGACCCCACACCTGGCTCTGTACCGCGCTGAGGGGGGCGTCGTCGGAGCGGCCGGTGGCGGCCGCGCCACGGGTGGCGCACCACAGTGGGGCGTCGACGCCCGCGTCGCCCAGCGCCTGGGCCAGGGCCGCGGTCTGCGCGAGGCCCTGGGAGAGCGCGGGGTGCTCGGGCGAGGCGTTCTCGTCGGTCGCGAGTAACGACAGGACGCCGTCGAGCGATCCGGCTTCGGCCACGGCCCGCGTCAGCTCCCCGGCCAGGGACGCCCGGTCGGTGTCGGCGCCCACCGTCAGCGGGATCAGGTGCGCGCCGCATCCGGCGAGGGCGGCGCGTACCGTCCGGGCCCATTCGTCGCCGTCGGTCGCGGCGAACAGCCATGTGCGGTCCGAGAGGTCGCCTGCGGTCAGGCCGTTCAGCGGCTGCCAGGTGAGCTGGTAGCGCCAGCCGTCCACGACCGACTGCTCGCGCCGCCGGCGCCGCCAGGCGGACAGCTTCGGTACTACGGCGTCCAGTTCCTCGGGGCTCAGTTCCAGCGTGGCGGCGAGGGACTGGGCGTCCTCACGCTCGACGCTCGCCCAGAACTCGGCGTCGTCCGCGTCCACGGCGGCCGTCTCGGCCTCGGGGGCCTCCAGCCAGTAGCGCTGCTGCTGGAAGGCGTAGGTGGGCAGGTCGACGCGCCGGGCGCCCGGGAAGAGGGCTCGCCAGTCGGGGGACACGCCGTGCACGTGCAGCTCGGCGAGCGCGGTGACGACGGCCTGCTGCTCGGGCCGGTCGCTTCGGAGTACGGGGGTGGTGATGATGCCGTCCGCACAGCCCTGCGCCATGCCGCTCAGGACGCCGCCGGGGCCGATCTCCACGAACGTGGTCACGCCCAGTTCATGCAGGGTCTCGATGCCGTCGGCGAAACGC
>NZ_JBEYYJ010000077.1:0-3668 GCF_040645475.1 Streptomyces sp. NPDC046759
CACCCACAGCACCCCGAGTCACACACCACAACGGCGCCCCGACCCCGGCATCCCCCAACGCCTGCACCAACTCCAACGTGCCGGCCAAACCACCCCAAACCCCGTCGCCCACCCCATGCGCCGACTCATCCAAAGCCAGCAACGACACCACCCCGGCCGGAGCCACCACACCCCCCAGCACCTCGGCCAACCCCGCCCGGTCCACACCCGACTCGACCGACAGCAACCGAACCCGCGCCCCCCTCACCTCGAGGGACCGCACCACGCCAGACGTCCAGGAGTCCTCCGCCAACCGCGCAGGCACCACGACCAGCCACACCCCCGACAGCATCACGTCCGGGCCGACGGTCACCGGCTTCCAGGAGACGCCGTACCGCCAGTCGTCGGACGCCGCCTGCCGCCGAACGTTCTTGCGCCACGCCACGAGTGCGGGCAGGACATCACCGAACGGCTGGTCCTCGGAGACCTGAAGCGTGTCGAGGACGGCCGAGAAGTCCTCGCTCTCGACAGCGTCCCAGAACCGCGCGCCGGCCGGATCAGCCGCCACCACATCCGAACGAGCCGGGGCCTCCAGCCAGTAGCGGCTGCGCTGGAAGGCATACGTCGGCAGCTCGACATGGTGCGCACCGGTGCCGGCGAAAGCCTGGGCCCACTCGACGTCCACGCCACGGACCCACAACTCGCCGAGGGAGGTCAGGAAGCGGTCCAGGCCGCCGTCGTCACGGCGCAGGGTGCCGGTGACGGCTGCCTCGTCGGCGGTGTCCTGGATGCTCATCGCGAGCACCGGATGCGCCGACACCTCCACGAAGGCGGTGTGGTCCTGCTCGGTGAGGGCGCGGACCGCCTCCTCGAAACGGACCGTGCGGCGCAGGTTGCGATACCAGTACCCGGCGTCCAGAGCCTGCGTGTCCAGCCAGTCGGCCTCCACCGTGGAGAAGAACGGGATCGTGGAGGTCTGCGGACGCACCTCGGCCAGGACCCGGGCCAGCTCCCCCTCGATCCGCTCCACATGGGAGGTGTGAGAGGCGTAATCCACCGGAATACGACGAGCACGCACACCGTCGGCCTCGCAAGCGGCGATCAGCTCGTCCAGGGCCTGCGGTTCACCCGCCACCACCACCGAGGTGGGGCCGTTGAGCGCGGCGATCTCGATACGGCCGTCCCAGCCGGCGATCCGCTCGGCAGCCTGCCCGGCGTCCAGAGCCACGGACACCATGCCACCGTCACCAGCCAGGCTCGCCGCGATCGCCTGCGAACGCAGCGCGACCACACGAGCGCCATCGCGCAGCGTCAGCCCACCCGCGACACAGGCAGCAGCGATCTCACCCTGCGAATGGCCCAGCACGGCAGCGGGTTCGACGCCGTACGAACGCCACAGCGCGGCCAGCGACACCATCACCGCCCACGACAGCGGCTGCACCACATCCACCCGCGCCAACGACGGAGCACCCGAAGCCCCCCGCAGGACCGCCTCCGCATCCCAGTCCACAAACTCAGTCAGAGCCCGGGCACACTCGGCGAACCGCTCCGCGAACACCGGCGCAGAATCCAGCAGCTCCACACCCATCCCGGCCCACTGCGCACCCTGACCCGGGAAGACGAACACCACCCGGCCACCAGAACCCGACGTGGTGCCCTGCACCATCCCTGCGGCCGACTCACCGCGTGCCAGCGCCCGTAGCCCGGTCAGCAGCGCGGACCGGTCCGTGCCGACCACGACAGCCCGGTCGTCCAGGACGGCCCGCGCCGCGGTCAGTGTCCAGCCCACGTTCGCCGGGGAGAGGTCCGCGGCGCACTCCACGCGGGCCAGCAGGCGCACAGCCTGGCCCCGCAGCGCCTCCGACCCGCGCCCTGACAGCACCCACGGCACCGCCACCGGCTCGGCCGGAACAGACCGCTGGGCCTTCGGCGCCTGCTCCAGGATGACGTGCGCGTTGGTACCGCTCACGCCGAAGGACGAGACACCCGCCCGACGCGGACGCTCCCCCGTCCCCGGCCACTCCCGCTCCTCAGTGAGCAGCTCCACCGAGCCCGCCGACCACTCCACCTCACGCGTCGGCTCGGTGACGTGCAGCGTCCGCGGCAGCACCCCGTGCCGCATCGCCTCCACCATCTTGATCACACCCGCAACACCCGCAGCAGCCTGCGCATGCCCGATGTTCGACTTCAACGACCCCAGCCACAACGGCCGATCCGCCTCCCGGTCCCGGCCGTACGTCGCCAGCAGCGCCTGCGCCTCGATCGGATCCCCGAGAGTCGTCCCCGTACCGTGAGCCTCGACGGCGTCCACGTCACCGGCCGACAGCCCGGCGTTCGCCAGGGCCGCACGGATCACCCGCTGCTGCGACGGCCCGTTCGGCGCCGTAAGACCATTGCTCGCACCGTCCTGGTTCACGGCCGAGCCGCGCACGACCGCCAGCACCGGATGCCTGTTCCTCCGCGCATCCGACAACCGCTCCAGCACAACCATGCCCGCGCCCTCGGCCCACGAGGTCCCGTCGGCCGATTCGGAGAACGCCTTGGACCGCCCGTCGGAGGCGAGCCCGCGCTGCCGGCTGAACTCCACGAACATGCCGGGTGTCGCCATGACGGTGACGCCGCCGGCCAGGGCCAGCGTGCACTCGCCCGCCCGCAGGGCCTGAGCCGCCTGGTGCAGGGCGACCAGCGACGACGAGCACGCCGTGTCCACCGTCACGGCGGGGCCTTCGAGGCCGAGGGCGTATGCCAGCCGCCCGGAGACCACGCTGACCGACTTGCCGGTCAGCAGGTAGCCGTCGAGGCCTTCTGCGGCTTCGTGCAACTGGATGCCGTAGTCCTGGGACATGGCGCCGGCGAAAACACCGGTGTGGCTGCCCTTGAGAGACAGCGGGTCGATGCCCGCGTGTTCCAACGCCTCCCAGGACGTCTCCAGCAGCAGCCGCTGCTGCGGGTCCATCGCCAGCGCCTCACGCGGCGAGATCCCGAAGAACCCCGGGTCGAAGTCGGCCGCGTCGTGCAGGAACCCGCCCTCACGGACGTACGACGTGCCCGTCTGCTCCGGATCCGGGTCGTACAGGCCGTCCAGGTCCCAGCCACGGTCCACCGGGAAGGCGGAGATCCCGTCGCGCCCGCTTCGTACCAGGTCCCACAGTTCCTCCGGCGAGGTCACCCCGCCGGGAAAGCGGCATCCCATCCCCACGATCGCGATGGGCTCGTCCGACTGTCCGGTGCTGCCCGGCACCTGGACGTCGGCCGAGTGCCCGGTGCCCAGCACCTCGGCGTCCAACTGCCGCATGAGAGCGGTCGGCGTCGGATGGTCGAAGATCAGCGAGGACGGCAGCCGCAGCCCCGTCGCCTCGTTCAGCCGGTTGCGCAACTCCACCCCGGTCAGGGAGTCGAAGCCCAGGTCCTTGAAGGTCCGCGCCGGGTCCACGGCTGCCGCGGAGCCGTATTCCAGCACGATCGCGATCTGCGTCCGGACCAACTGCTCCAGGGTCTGCCCACGCTCCTCGTCGGAGGCGGCGGCGAGACGCTCGCGCCAGGACACCGCCCCGACGGCCTGGGGCTCCTCGGCCACCTGCTGTGCCGTCTCGCCGAGCCAGTAGCGGTGGCGTTGGAAGGCGTAGGTGGGCAGGTCGACACGGGTGGCACCGGTACCGGTGAACACCGCCTTCCAGTCCACGTCCACA
>NZ_JBEYYJ010000078.1:0-2716 GCF_040645475.1 Streptomyces sp. NPDC046759
TGTGATCGAGGCGTTGTCGCCGCAGCGGCTGGCGGGTGTGTTGGGGGCGAAGGCGGAGGCTGCCTGGCATCTGCACGAGCTGACCTCCGACAAGGGACTCGATGCCTTCGTGTTGTTCTCGTCGCTGGCGGGGACGGTGGGTGGTGCGGGTCAGGCGAACTATGCGGCGGCGAATGCCTGTCTGGACGGGTTGGCGGGGCTGCGGCGGGCGCAGGGGTTGCCGGCCACGTCGGTGGCGTGGGGGCGCTGGGCCGGTGAGGGGCTTGCCGTGGGTGAGGCCAGGGAGTCGTGGGCACACCGTGGCGGGGTCGCGCCGATGGAGCCGGGTGATGCGCTGAGGGTGTTGGAGTCGGTGCTGGGCCGGGGCGAGGAGCAGGTTGTCGTCGCGGACATCGACTGGGACCGCTTCGCCCCGCGGCTCGCAAGCGCCCGCCCCGCTCCGCTCGTCGCGGAGATCCCGGAGGCCCGTCGCGCGCTGGAGACGGTCGCCGCCGACGGTGCCGGCACGGACGGCGATCCCGCCGAGTCGCTGCGCGCCGAGCTCGGCGGACTCTCCCCGGCGGAGCAGGACCTGCGGCTGCTGGACCTGGTGCGTACGCACGTCGCGGCCGTGCTCGGGCACGGCACCGACGAGGCGGTCACAGCGGACCGGGCGTTCAAGGACCTCGGCTTCGACTCGCTCACCGCCGTCGAACTGCGCAAGCGGCTCAACGGCGCGACGGGACTGCGGCTACCGGCGACGCTCGTGTTCGACCACCCCACGCCTCGGCTCCTCACCGACCGCCTGCGGGCGGAGCTGAGCCCCGCAGGGGCCCGGCGCTTCGACAGTGTGGTCGGGGAACTCGACCGGCTCGCGTCGGACCTCTCCGCACTCGTCGGGGAGGCCGAGGACGAGGCCCGGAACGAGATCACCCTGCGGCTGAAGGCACTGCTCCAGCTGTGCAGTCCCGCCGACGGACCCGAGTCCGAACCGGGCCGGGCGGCCGACAAGCTCGCCTCGGCCTCCGACGACGACGTCTTCGACTTCATCAGCAACGAACTCGGCATCTCCTGACTCCCGCCCCCTCCCCCTTGACTTCCTTCTCCGCGCACCGCGTGACGACTTCCCGAACTTGGAGCAGTACGGCGTGACCAACACCAGCGAGGACAAGCTCCGTTACTTCCTGAAGCGAGTGACCGGCGAACTTCACGACGCACGGCAACGCCTCCAGGAAGTGGAATCGGGAGAGCGCGAGCCCATCGCGATCGTGGGGATGAGCTGCCGCTTCCCGGGCGGGATCGACTCGCCCGAGCGGCTGTGGCAGTTGCTCGCCTCGGGCGAGGACGCCTTCTCCGAGTTCCCCACCGACCGTGGCTGGGACACCGAGGGCCTGTACGACCCGGAGCTGTCTCGGCCGGGAACGTCGTACGTCCGCGAAGGCGGATTCCTCACCGACGTCGGCGACTTCGACCCCGCCTTCTTCGGGATCTCCCCGCGTGAGGCGACAGCGCTCGACCCGCAGCAGCGGCTGCTGCTGGAGACCTCGTGGGAGGCCATCGAGCGGGCCGGCATCGACCCGACGTCGCTGAAGGGCAGCCGTACCGGAGTCTTCGCCGGTACCAACGGCCAGGACTACGCCGCCCTGCTGCGCCGGGCACCCAAACAGTCCGAGGGCTACCTCGCCACCGGCATCGCGGCCAGCGTGGTCTCCGGGCGCCTGTCGTACACCTTCGGCCTGGAGGGCCCGGCGGTGACGGTCGACACGGCGTGCTCGTCCTCGCTGGTGACCCTGCACCTGGCGGTCCAGGCGCTGCGCAACGACGAGTGCTCCCTCGCCCTCGCCGGCGGCGTCACGGTGATGGCCACCCCCGAGACGTTCGTGGAGTTCAGCCGCCAGGGCGCGCTCTCCCGCACCGGACGCTGCCGCCCCTTCGCCGCCGCGGCGGACGGCACGGCGTGGGGTGAGGGCGTCGGGATGCTGTTGCTGGAGCGGTTGTCGGACGCGCGGCGCAACGGCCACGAGGTGCTGGCGGTCGTGCGTGGCTCGGCCGTGAACCAGGACGGCGCCAGCAACGGCCTCACGGCGCCCAACGGTCCGTCCCAGCAGCGGGTCATCCGCGCCGCCCTCGCCAACGCGGGGCTCACCACCGCGCAGGTGGACGCCGTGGAGGCCCATGGCACGGGCACCACCCTCGGCGACCCGATCGAGGCCCAGGCCCTGCTCGCCACCTACGGCCAGGGGCGCCCGGCCGACCGCCCGCTGTGGATCGGCTCCCTCAAGGCGAACATCGGCCACACGGCCGCCGCCGCCGGTGTCGCCGGCGTCATCAAGATGGTCGAGGCGATACGGCATGGTGTGTTGCCGCGGACGCTGCACGTCACCGAGCCGACGCGTGAGGTGGACTGGTCGGCGGGCTCGGTCGAGTTGTTGACGGAGGCGCGGGAGTGGCCGGGGACGGGGGAGCGTCCGCGTCGGGCGGGTGTGTCGTCTTTCGGTGTGAGTGGCACGAATGCGCATGTGATTGTGGAGGAGGCTCCGGAGGTTTCGGGGTCGGTGGCTGAGGGTGCGGGTGTGGTGCCTTCGGTGGTGCCTTCGGTGGTGCCTTCGGTGGTGCCGTGGGTGGTGTCGGGGCGTGGGGATGGGGCGTTGCGGGCGCAGGCGGGGCGGTTGCTGTCCTGTGTGGGCGAGGGTGTGTCGTTGGTGGATGTGGGTTGGTCGCTGGCGGGGCGGGCGGC
>NZ_JBEYYJ010000079.1:0-2630 GCF_040645475.1 Streptomyces sp. NPDC046759
GTACGCGTGACCGTCGCCGCCTGTGACGTGGCCGACCGCGAGGCGCTGGCCGCGCTGCTCGCCGAGCACCCGGTGAACGCCGTCGTCCACACGGCGGGCGTGGACCACCTGGACCCGCTGGAGGCCATGACGCCGGGCGCCTTCGCCGGCGTACTGTCCGCCAAGGCAGCCGGCGCCCTGCACCTCGACGCGCTCCTCGCCGGCCGGGACATCGACGCCTTCGTCCTCTTCTCGTCCATCGCCGGCGTGTGGGGCAGCGGCCACCAGGCCGCCTACGCTGCGGCCAACGCCTTGCTCGACGGGCTCGCCGAACGCCGCCGGGCGCAAGGCCTGCCGGCGACCGCCGTGGCCTGGGGCCCGTGGGCCGGCGGCGGCATGGCCGAGGGCGACGGCGCGGACGAACGACTGCGCCGCCGCGGCCTGATCCCGATGCCCCCCGCGCTCGCCGTGGCCGGTCTCCGGCAGGCGCTGGACTCCGGCGAGGCGACCGCCATGGTGGCCGACGTCGACTGGGAGAGGTTCCTCCCCCCGTTCACCGTCGGCCGCCCGAGCGCCCTGCTCGGCGACCTTCCGGAGGCCGAGCGGATCCTCACCGCGGGCGGCACCGCCGGCGGGCCCGGCACGGCCGCCGCCTCGCCCCTGGCCGACCGCCTCACCCGGATGCCCGAGACCGAGCAGCACGCGCTGCTGACCGACCTCGTCCGCGGGCACGCGGCGGCCGTCCTCGGCCACGGCAGCGCCGACGAGATCGAGGCCCAACGGGCCTTCAAGGACCTTGGCTTCGACTCCCTGACCGCCGTCGAACTGCGCAACAAGCTCAACGCCGAGACCGGCCTCGCCCTGCCGCCCACGCTGGTCTTCGACCACCCCAACCCCCAGGCACTCGCCCGGCACCTGCGCCAGGAGCTCACCGGCCTCACCCCCGAAGCCGCACCGGAAGCGGACGCCGCGCCCGCCGAGGACGACGACCCCATCGCGATCGTCGGCATGGCGTGCCGGTATCCGGGCGGGGTGCGTTCGCCGGAGGACCTGTGGCGGCTGGTGGTCTCCGGCGGTGACGCGGTCGGTGACTTCCCGGCGGACCGGGGCTGGGACGTGGAGGGCATCTACGATCCCGACCCGGATGCGTCCGGCAAGACGTACACGCGCCGTGGTGGGTTCCTGTACGAGGCGGGGGAGTTCGACCCGGGGTTCTTCGGGATCAGTCCGCGTGAGGCCGTGGCGATGGATCCGCAGCAGCGCCTGCTGCTGGAGACCACGTGGGAGACGTTCGAGCGGGCCGGTATCGACGCGGAGTCGGTGCGCGGCAGCCGCACCGGAGTCTTCGTCGGCTCCGGCTACCAGGACTACGCCGCCCAGGCCTTCAACGCGGTCGACGACTCCGAGGGCTTCTTCGGTACGGGCAACTCCGCGAGCGTCATGTCCGGCCGCATCGCCTACACCCTCGGCCTGGAAGGACCGGCCGTCACCGTCGACACGGCGTGCTCGTCGTCGCTGGTGGCGCTGCACTGGGCGGTCCAGGCCCTGCGCAACGGCGAGTGCTCCATGGCGCTGGCCGGCGGCGTGATGGTCATGTCCACCCCGCGGGCCTTCGTGGAGTTCAGCCGGCAGCGTGGCCTGTCGCCCGACGGACGGTGCAAGGCGTTCGGCGCCGGCGCGGACGGCACGGGCTGGGCCGAGGGCATCGGCATGCTCCTGGTGGAACGGCTCTCCGAGGCCCGCCGCCACGGGCACCGGGTGCTGGCCCTCGTGCGGGGCAGCGCGGTGAACCAGGACGGCGCGTCCAACGGCCTCACCGCGCCGAACGGTCCGGCGCAGCAGCGGGTCATCCGTCAGGCGCTGGCTTCGGCCGGGCTCGCGCCGGCCGATGTGGATGTGGTGGAGGCGCACGGTACGGGGACGAGGCTGGGTGATCCGATCGAGGCGCAGGCGCTGCTTGCGACCTACGGGCAGGACCGGCCGGAGGATCGGCCGCTTCTGCTGGGGTCGTTGAAGTCGAACATCGGTCATGCGCAGGCTGCGGCGGGTGTGGCCGGTGTGATCAAGATGGTGATGGCGATGCGTCACGGTGTCCTTCCGCGGACCCTGCACGCGGAGGAGCCGACGCCGCATGTGGACTGGTCGGCGGGTGCGGTGCGGCTGCTGACGGAGGCCGTCGACTGGCCGGAGACGGACCGGCCGCGCCGGGCGGCCGTGTCGTCCTTCGGCGTGAGCGGCACCAACGCCCACACCATCATCGAACAGGCCCCGCCGGCCCAGGACGAGGAGGCCACCGCCGCTACGGCCCCGGCCCTCGTGCCGTGGGTGCTCTCCGCCAAGAGCAGCGCTGCGCTGCGCGACCAGGCACGGCGGCTGCTGGCCTTCGTGGAGGACGGCACGTCACCGGCCGATGTCGGCTTCTCGCTGGCCACCACCCGGAGCGCCCTGCGCCACAGGGCGGCCGTCATCGGCGAGAGCTGCGACGACTTCCGCCGCGGACTGGGTTACCTGGCCGCCGGAATGCCGTCGTCCGGAGTCGTCCAGGGCCGGCCGGGAGGCAAGGTCGGTTTCCTGTTCTCGGGGCAGGGTTCGCAACGCCTTGGCATGGGGCGTGAGTTGTACGGGGCGTTTCCGGTCTTCGCCGATGCGTA
>NZ_JBEYYJ010000080.1:0-2134 GCF_040645475.1 Streptomyces sp. NPDC046759
TGTGATCGAGGCGTTGTCGCCGCAGCGGCTGGCGGGTGTGTTGGGGGCGAAGGCGGAGGCTGCCTGGCATCTGCACGAGCTGACCTCCGACAAGGAACTCGACGCCTTCGTGCTCTTCTCCTCCGTCATCGGCGTCTGGGGCAACGGCGGTCAGGCCGCCTATGCCGCCGCGAACGCCTCGCTGGACGCGCTGGCCCAGCACCGGCACGCCCGCGGGCTGCCCGCGCTGTCCCTGGCCTGGGGCACGTGGAGCGGCGGCGGCATGGTCGGGGACGACACGGACGAGCGGATGCGGCGACGCGGACTGATCGCCATGGCACCCGAGGCCGCGATCGAGGCCCTCGCGCGGGCGACGGGCCCCGACCGTCCGTTCCTCGCCGTTGCCGACGTGGACTGGGAGCGGTTCGTCGAGGCGTACGCGCCGACGCGATCGACCCGGCTGTTCGACGGCGTGCCGGAGGCACTGCGAGCCGGTACGACGGCGGCAGCCGACGATCTCGCGGGCACCGGCTCCGCCGACGGCGCCGTGCCGCCCGCTACGGCGCTGGCGCAGCGGCTCTCGGGGCTCGCTCCCGGCGAGCAGGAGCGCACCCTGACCGAGCTGGTCCGCACCCACGCGGCCGTGGTCCTCGGTCACACCGACACGGACGCGGTCGCGGTCGGGCGCGCCTTCAAGGAACTCGGCTTCGACTCGATGCGGGTCATGGAGCTGCGCAACCGGCTCAACGCCGCCACCGGGCTGCGACTGGCCACCGGTGCGGTGTTCGACCACCCCACGATCACGCGCCTGGCCCGGCACCTGCACGCCGAACTCCTCGGGACGCAGGACCAGCCGGAGCCCGCCAAGGCCTTGGCCGCGACCCGCGAGAGCACACCCGCGGCCGGTGCCGGCCACAGCGAGGAACCGATCGCGATCGTCGCGATGGGCTGCCGGCTGCCCGGCGACGTACAGACTCCCGAGGAGCTGTGGCAGCTCCTCGTGCGCGGTCAGGACGCCGTCTCCGAGTTCCCCACCGACCGTGGCTGGGACATCGAGGGACTGTACGACCCGGACCCGGGCCGGCCCGGCAGGACGTACGCCCGCGAGGGCGGATTCCTCTACGACGCCGCCGAGTTCGACGCCGGCTTCTTCGGGATCTCCCCACGCGAGGCACTCGCCATGGACCCCCAGCAGCGGCTGCTGCTGCAGACGTCCTGGGAGACCATCGAGCGGGCCGGCATCGACCCGACCTCCCTCAAGGGCACCGCGACCGGCGTCTTCGCCGGAATGACCTACCAGGACTACGGTGCCCGCCTGCACGAGGCCCCGGAAAGCGTCGAGGGCTATCTCCTGACGGGCAAGTCCTCCAGCGTGATCTCCGGCCGTATCGCCTACACCCTCGGCCTGGAGGGCCCGGCGGTGACGGTGGACACGGCGTGTTCGTCGTCCCTCGTCGCCCTGCATCTGGCGGTCCAGGCCCTGCGGGCCGGCGAGTGCGGACTCGCCCTGGCAGGCGGCGTGACCGTGATGCCCACTCCTGGCCTGTTCATCGAGTTCAGCCGACAGCGCGGACTGGCCCCGGACGGCCGCTCCAAGGCGTTCTCCGACGCCGCCGACGGCACCTCGTGGGCCGAGGGCGTCGGGATGCTGTTGCTGGAGCGGTTGTCGGACGCGCGGCGCAACGGCCACAAGGTGCTGGCGGTCGTGCGTGGCTCGGCCGTGAACCAGGACGGCGCCAGCAACGGTCTGACCGCCCCCAACGGGCTGTCCCAGCAGCGGGTGATCCGTGCGGCGCTGGCGAACGCCGGGGTGTCGGCCGGTGACGTGGACGCGGTCGAGGCCCATGGCACCGGTACGGCCCTCGGTGACCCGATCGAGGCAGAGGCGCTCATCGCGACCTACGGCCAGGACCGCGAACAGCCCCTATGGCTCGGTTCGTTGAAGTCCAACGTCGGACACACGCAGGCTGCCGCCGGTGTCGCCGGCGTCATCAAGATGGTCGAGGCGATGCGGCATGGTGTGTTGCCGCGGACGCTGCATGTGGGTGTGCCGTCGTCGAAGGTGGACTGGTCGGCGGGCTCGGTCGAGTTGTTGACGGAGGCGCGGGAGTGGCCGGGGACGGGGGAGCGTCCGCGTCGGGCGGGTGTGTCGTCT
>NZ_JBEYYJ010000081.1:0-1773 GCF_040645475.1 Streptomyces sp. NPDC046759
AGTTGCCTACGTGTCACACCCAGCGTCCTACCAGGTCCCGCCCCCGCACGGGACCAGAACCCGAGATTGATCACGACCTCACACAGGCCCTAGAACACCTCCAAAGCCGCGCTCACCCTCCTGGCCGGCTACCAGACACCTACCGGCCTGCGGCGCATGGGCCAGTCACGGCTCGCCGCCTGCCTGGCCAACCGCAAGGCCCGCAATGCCTCCGCCGTCGCGGCCACAGCGATCGAAGCCGCGAGCCTGCAACACACACAGGTCCCCGGCGAGAAGACGGCCGCTGCCATGGCATGCACTCTGGTCCGAGCGGTCACAGACCTGGACCACGAGCTAGAGATCTTTAACGGCTGAGGTTACGGCGGTTGGAAGTCGAGTCCGGTCTTGGCGATGAGGCCCTCGATGAGACGGGGGCGGTACTGCATGCGTTTCAGCCGCGTCTTCACCAATGCGGTGAGCTGATCCAGGCTGTGTTTGGTGAGGTTGGCCAGCGACCTCTTCAGGTGCGACCACACGCCCTCGACGGGGTTGAACTCGGGAGCGTACGGCGGCAGCTGGTAGACGCGCAGCCATAATCGGGCGGCGATCAGCTCGCGCATGGTGCGGCTGACGTGTGTGTTCAGGTTGTCCCAGACCAGCACGATGGGGCCGCCGAGCTGCTGGTGGGTGGCATCGAGCAGGCGGGCGTAGTCGGTCTCGGTGAAGCCCTTGCGGCGGCCCTTGGCGGGGCCGCCTGCCAACCGCTCGACGGCGGCCAGGGTGTCCCTGCCGTCCCTGCCCAGCGCAAGGCCCGCCGCGAGTACGAGAACCGGGTCACCGGCTTCGGAGCTCCGGCCTGAACAAGATCACCGGCTTAGCGTTAACCGTGGCGGGAGGGAGAGTGCGGGGCTCTACCGGCGGCGGGCCAGCACAACCCCGCCTGCGCATCCTACGGCCTCCCGGCCCGCTACCCGATCGGGATAGCGTCGGGGTGAATAGGCAGGTGCGAGGTAAGGGGAACCGGGCGTGCGAACCGAAGACGGGCAGTTCCAGGAACAGTTGGAGAAGACACTCCAGCCGCCCGCGCCCATCCCACCCGGGGACACCTGGTCCGCGGCCCCGGACCTACTGCTGTACCTCGTCGAGCAGATCCGATCGCGACGGCCCTCACTGATCATCGAAGCGGGCAGTGGAACCTCCTCGTTGTGGCTTGCCACGGCCCTGCGCACCTTCGACATACCGGGCCATGTGGTGAGCCTGGAGCACGACCCCGAGTACCACGCGCAAAACGCCCGGGAAGTCGACCGGCTCGGACTCGGCGATATCGCAGAGGTACGGCTCGCACCGCTCGAACAGCACACGATCCACGGCGAAACCTGGTCCTGGTACGCGGAAACAGCCTGGCGGGATTTGAGCGGCTGCGACATGCTGTTCGTGGATGGCCCACCCGGGTGGTCAGCCCCCCTCGCCCGGTACCCGGCGGTCCCGCTGCTCGCCGGCGTCCTCACCCCCGGAGCCATAGTCCTCCTCGATGACTACGACCGCGACGAAGAACAGGCCGTAGCCGCCCGGTGGAAGCGGCAACACCCCACCTGGACGCTCGAACGCCTTGCACACCGCAAGGGAACGGCGGTGTTGAACCTGCCAGACACGAAACCCTAAGAAAACGCTGACCAACCAGGTGAAGCGCCTGCCATTAAGAGGTCCTAACGGAATGCGGTTGAGTTGTGACCTCTGGCTGGGTGACGCAGTTGGTTGGGTGTGAGGAAGCGTGATCCCCAACCGTGGCTGGTC
>NZ_JBEYYJ010000082.1:0-1583 GCF_040645475.1 Streptomyces sp. NPDC046759
AGCTTGGCGTTTAACCTCGCTGGGCTTGGTGCTCCTTGATCGATTCGGGGCGTTTGACGGTCTTGCCAACGTCGTGGCGCCTGGCCCGTTGCTTGTTTTTCGAGCCGGGGGGCCGTCCGGGGCCTGGGCGGGACGGTTTTGGCGCGCTTGCCGGGCGGGCTGCTGCTGCGCGGACGTTGCGAAACCCCCGGCGGACTCGGGCGGGGGTGAGGCGGCGAGGTTCTGCGGGCCGTTCCCATGGGCGACGGAGGTCCTCGGCGAGGGGCCGGGCGAGACGGAGCTGGGTGTGAGCGGCGATGATCAGCCAGGTCCACAGGTCGGCCGTGTCGGGATTCCTGACCCTCGGGGCGGTCCAGCCCAGGGTCTGTTTCATCAGCCGAAAGGTGTGCTCCAGGTCGAAGCGGCGGAGGAAGGACTGCCACCAGCGGTCCACTTCCGCCGGTGCGGCGGCGGTGGCTGAGCACCACAGCCAGACCGGTTTCGGGTCACGGTCACCGGGCAGGCGCTCGACCTTCAGGCGGATCAACGTGCCGTGCAGGACAGGGAGTTCTTCCTTGGCGTGCTCCAGCCAGGGGCCGCGGTGAGTGAGCCGGGGATGCATCCGGTCCCAGGCCGTCGCGGAGGCTGTGCCGTAGCGGGCGGTGTCCGTGGCGGTCGTAACGTCGGGCTCGTGCCAGCTGTCGGGTTTCTTGAACGTGAGGACGCCGCCATGCCGGCGGGGACGCCCGCCCCGGGGACCCGACCGGGCGGGGCCGGGGTCGCGGAGCATGACCCGGTCCGAGCGCAGGCGCCCGACCAGTACGACGGGCAGGTCGGCGAGAGCGTGGGTCAGGTAGGCGACGTCGTAGCCGGAGTCCATCACAATCAGGATGTCCGGATCGCCCGGTCTCCAGTGGCCTGCACTCGTCAACCCCCTGACGACATCGTGGAGTTGGACGGCCGTGACGGTCGTCGCGTCGTCGGCCGGGCCCAAGCGGACTGCGTCCAGGAGAGCGACCCAGGAGGTGCGGCCGGACTCCAGGGCCGCGACGAAGGAGTAGGGCCAGCCGGGCACCAACTGGTCCGAGCTGCGGTCGCCGCGTCCATAGACATGACAGAAGAGCCGGTCGCCGCTGGTGGGAGCGTCGGGTCGCAGCCAGTGCGACACGTCCACAGCGAGCACGATCCGCCCGTCGGCCGCCTTCGGCAGCGGCAGGTCCGCCAGCGCGCGGCGCAACCGTGTCGGCTCCAGCCAGCCACGGTCCAGGGCCGCGTACAGCGCACCGTGCCCGCGCCGGTGCTCGACCGCCAAGGAGAGCTCGACCAGGGTTTTCACCGGCCCGTCCGCGCACAGCACCGCATCGGTGAGCTCGAAGAGCGCGTCCGCCCGCTTGTAGAGACACTCGTAGAACTCGACCCGAAAGCGGGACAACAGACCCAACGCCTCGATTCCGGGCACACCGACAGGCAGACTCATGGGCAGCGGCCGTTCTCTCGTGCTTTGTGACTCGACATCTCGAAGCGTGGAGAACGGCCGCCTCCGCTGTCCCGTGAAGAACCGCAGGTCAGCAGGACGAGTGACCCGCGAGGTTAAACGCCAAGCT
>NZ_JBEYYJ010000083.1:0-1531 GCF_040645475.1 Streptomyces sp. NPDC046759
CAAGCAGGAACTCACCGAGTACCTCACCGAGTTGTCGGGCGAGGCGGCGGCCTACATGCGGCCGAACCTCTTCGTCAACACCCCGGACATCCTGCACGCCTACCTGCAGCACGGCGGCCGGCCCGCCTTCGAGGTGCGGGCCGTGCTGGCGGCGACCCTCTCCCCGGCCTGGGGCATCTACAGCGGCTACGAACTGTGCGAGAACACCCCCCTCAGGGAAGGCAGCGAGGAATACCTCAACTCGGAGAAGTACCAGCTCAGGCCGCGCGACTGGGAGACGGCGACACGCGAGGGCCGCACCATCGCACCCCTCATCACCAAACTCAACACCGTCCGGCGGCAGCACCCGGCCCTGCAGCAGCTGCGCGATCTGCACTTCCACCACACCGACAAGGACGCGGTCATCGCCTACTCCAAGCGGAGCGGGTCGAACACGGTTCTGGTGGTCGCCAACCTCGATGCCCACCACACCCAGGAGGCAACGGTCTCGTTGGACATGCCGCAACTCGGCCTGGACTGGCACGAGTCCGTGCCGGTGCGCGACGAGCTCACCGGCGAGACCTACCACTGGGGCAGGGCCAACTACGTGCGCCTCGAACCGGGCCATAGGCCCGCGCACGTCTTCACCGTCCTGCGACCGTCCAACCCGCAGATCGGAGGGTCACCCACAATATGATCGTCAATGAGCCCGTCCCGGACACCTTCGAGGACACACCCGCCGGGGACCGGGATCCGGAGTGGTTCAAGCGCGCCGTCTTCTACGAGGTCCTGGTCCGCTCCTTCCAGGACAGCAACGGTGACGGCATCGGCGACCTGAAGGGTCTGACCGCCAAGCTCGACTATCTGCAGTGGCTCGGCGTGGACTGCCTGTGGCTGCCGCCGTTCTTCAAGTCCCCGCTCAGAGACGGTGGTTACGACGTCTCCGACTACACCGCCGTCCTCCCCGACTTCGGCGACCTCGCCGACTTCGTGGAGTTCGTGGACGCCGCCCACCAGCGCGGCATGCGCGTGATCATCGACTTCGTCATGAACCACACCAGCGACCAGCACCCGTGGTTCCAGGAGTCGAGGCGGGATCCGGACGGACCGTACGGGGACTACTACGTCTGGGCCGACGACGACAAGCAGTTCCCCGGCGCCCGGATCATCTTCGTCGACACCGAGGCCTCCAACTGGACGTACGACCCGGTACGCAAGCAGTACTACTGGCACCGCTTCTTCTCGCACCAGCCGGACCTCAACTACGAGAACCCGGCCGTGCAGGAGGAGATGATCTCGGCGCTGAAGTTCTGGCTGGATCTCGGCATCGACGGGTTCCGCCTGGACGCCGTGCCGTACCTGTACCAGCAGGAGGGCACCAACTGCGAGAACCTGCCGGCCACCCACGAGTTCCTGCAGCGGGTGCGCAAGGAGATCGACACCCAGTACCCCGACAAGGTGCTGCTGGCGGAGGCCAACCAGTGGCCCGAGGACGTCGTCGACTACTTCGGCGACTTCACCTCCGGCGGCGACGAGTGCCACATGGCCTTCC
>NZ_JBEYYJ010000084.1:0-1465 GCF_040645475.1 Streptomyces sp. NPDC046759
CTCGTCGTTGCGCAGCGCCTGGACCGCCAGGTGCAGGGTCACCAGCGAGGACGAGCACGCCGTGTCGACCGTCACCGCCGGGCCCTCCAGGCCGAGGAAGTACGACACTCTGCCCGAGAGCACGGCGCCGGACTTGCCCATGCCCAGGTAGCCCTCGACGGCCTCGGGCATCTCCCGCAGCAGGGCGCCGTAGTCGTTGCCGTTTGTGCCGGCGAAGACACCGGTGCGGCTGCCCTTGAGCGACAGAGGGTCGATGCCCGCGTCTTCCAGGGTCTCCCAGGCCGTCTCCAGCAGCAGGCGGTGCTGTGGGTCCATGGCCAGGGCCTCGCGTGGGGAGATCCCGAAGAAGCCGGCGTCGAACTCGGTTGCGTCGTCGAGGAAGGCGCCTTCGCGGACGTAACTACGGCCGTGCCGCGTGTGATCCGGGTCGTACAGGTCCTCGGCCCAGCCACGGTCGGTGGGAAACTCGGAAACCGCGTCGGTCCCCGAGGCAACCAGAGACCACAGATCCTCTGGAGAACCGACCCCGCCCGGAAAACGGCAGCCCATGCCGACGATGGCGATGGGCTCACGTGACGCCGCCGCCATCCGGCGATTCTCCTTGCGGAGGCGCTCGGTTTCCTTGAGCGAGGTGCGCAGGGCTTCGAGGATCTTCTCAGGAGAGGTACTGCTCATTACAAACTCCGCAGGTTCGAAGAATTCAGGGAGACTCGGCCGATTCGCATCAGTCAGGAATCACTGCCTTCGAATGCGATGCGGAGCAGGCTCTCTGCGTCCATGGAGTCGATCGAATCCCCGTCGGCGGGCTCGAAATCGCCTTCATCCATGGTGAATGCAACGGCGTCGTCGACATCCGCCAATCGCAACAGAATGTCCATGAGACCCGCGTCCCTGATACGCGCCAAGGGAATGGATGCCAGGGCCTTGCGGATCCTCTCGTCCTCCGTCCGGGTCTCCGCTTCCTCGTCCCCGTCCGGGAAGAGGAGCGAGCGGAGATACCCGGCAAGGGCGGTGGAGGTCGGGTAGTCGAACACGAGCGTCGCCGGCAGGGTCAGGCCGGTGGCGGCCTTCAGCCTGTTCCGGAGCTCGACGGCGGTGAGCGAGTCGAAGCCCAGTTCCTTGAACGCCCGGTCGGCGGCCACGGCCTCCGCGTCCGGGTACGCCAGCACCCTGGCCACATGGGTACGCACGAGGTCCAGCAGCGCGCGGATCCGTTCGACCGGGGAGAGTCCGCCGAGCTCGGCGCGCAGCGACTCGGCGGGATCGCCGTCCCTGCCGGCACCGTCGGCGGCGACCGTCTCCAGCGCGCGACGGGCCTCCGGGATCTCCACGATGAGCGGCGAGTCACGCACGGTGGTGAACGACGGTGTGAAGCGGTCCCAGTCGATGTCCGCGACGACAACCTGCTCCTCGCCCCGGCCCAGCACCGACTCCAACACCCTCAGCGCATCACCCGGCTCCATCG
>NZ_JBEYYJ010000085.1:0-1312 GCF_040645475.1 Streptomyces sp. NPDC046759
CTTCCGTTCTAGTGGTCGTCGCAACACCCCAGTTCAGGGGATGCGATGGACTTCGAGATTCGGAAGGTGCGGAGCCCTCAGGGCCGCAAGAAGCTCTCTGCTGAGCGAGCTGCATACTTCCAGCTCGTGAAGCAGGGCGTGAGCAACGAGGACGCGTGCCGGATCGTCGGGGTGAACTCGAAGACCGGCAGGCGCTGGCGCAACGGACGCAGACCGTCCGGCCGGAACAAGGCGGCGCCACCGGTTCTTCCGGTGGCGCCGCCTTCGGCTTCCTCGCAGCGGTGTCTGAGCCAGGACGAGCGGCTCTACATCGCTGACCGGGTACGGGAGAAAGCACCCATCAGGGCCATCGCCGCCGAACTGGGCCGCAGTCCGTCCACCATCAGCCGCGAGATCCGCCGCAACCGCACCATGGGCACCACCGGCCAGTGGCACTACCGGCCCTACGCCGCTCAGGCCCGCGCGGACAGCCGCCGCCCCCGCCCCAAGCCGCGGAAGATCCACCGGATTCCTGAGCTGCGGGACTTCGTCCAGGCTGCTCTGGACCGCCGGTGGAGCCCGGAACAGATATGCCACGCTCTGAAGGCACAGTTTCCCGACCGGCCGGAGATGCATGTGGTCCACGAGACGGTCTACCAGGCTCTCTACGTCCAGGGCCGCGGGGAACTGCGCCGTGAGCTGGCCCGCGCACTGCGCTCAGGGCGCACCCGCCGCAAGCCCCAGCGGCAGACCCGCAGCCGGCAGCCCCGCTTCCGGGACCCCATGGTCATGATCAGCGAACGTCCCGCCGAGGCCGAAGACCGGGCAGTGCCCGGCCACTGGGAAGGCGACCTGATCATCGGCAAGGACGGCGCCTCGGCCATCGGCACCCTCGTCGAACGCGCCACCCGCTACGTAATGCTCCTGCACCTGCCCGACGGCCGTAGCGCCGAGCATGTCCGGGACGCCCTGGTGGACACCGTCCGGACGCTGCCCGGACACCTGGTCCGCTCACTCACCTGGGACCAAGGCGCCGAGATGGCCACCCACAAGACCTTCAGCATCGCCACCGACATCCCGGTCTACTTCTGCGACCCCGCCAGCCCCTGGCAACGCGGCTCGAACGAGAACACCAACGGACTGCTGCGGCAGTACTTCCCCAAAGGCACCGACCTCTCGGTCCACACTCGCAAAGACCTGGAGGCCGTAGCGGCCGAACTCAACGGCCGCCCACGCAAAACGCTCGGCTGGGAAACCCCAGCCGAGCGCCTGCATAAACTGCTCGCGGCCTGATCAACACGACCACGTGTTGCGACGACCCCTAGAAACCGCC
>NZ_JBEYYJ010000086.1:0-1284 GCF_040645475.1 Streptomyces sp. NPDC046759
GAGAAGTACCAGCTCAGGCCGCGCGACTGGGAGACGGCGACACGCGAGGGCCGCACCATCGCACCCCTCATCACCAAACTCAACACCGTCCGGCGACAGCACCCCGCGCTGCAGCGCCTGCGGAACCTCCGCTTCCACCGGACCGACAACGATGCCGTGCTCGCCTACAGCAAGAGCACGGGAACGGACACGGTCATCGTGGTCGTCAATCTCGACCCGCACCACACCCAGGAGGCCACGGTCTCGTTGGACATGCCGCAACTCGGCCTGGACTGGAACGCCGCCCTGTCCGTGCACGACGAACTGACGGGCGAGACGTACCACTGGGGCAGGACCAACTACGTGCGGCTGACGCCCGGCAGCGCGCCGGCGCACGTGCTCCACGTCCGGCGGTCGACGCCCCAGAACGGAGGGCCCGCAGCCTCATGAGCGTCAACGAACCGGTACACGACACCTTCGAGGACACACCGGCCAAGGACCGGGACCCGCAGTGGTTCAAGCGCGCCGTCTTCTACGAGGTCCTGGTCCGCTCCTTCCAGGACAGCAACGGCGACGGCATCGGCGACCTGAAGGGTCTGACCGCCAAGCTCGACTATCTGCAGTGGCTCGGCGTGGACTGCCTGTGGCTGCCGCCGTTCTTCAAGTCCCCGCTCAGAGACGGTGGTTACGACGTCTCCGACTACACCGCCGTCCTCCCCGACTTCGGCGACCTCGCCGACTTCGTGGAGTTCGTGGACGCCGCCCACCAGCGCGGCATGCGCGTGATCATCGACTTCGTCATGAACCACACCAGCGACCAGCACCCGTGGTTCCAGGAGTCGCGCAAGAACCCCGACGGACCGTACGGGGACTACTACATGTGGGCCGACGACGACAAGCAGTACGAGGACGCCCGGATCATCTTCGTCGACACCGAGGCCTCCAACTGGACTTTCGACCCCGTGCGCGGCCAGTACTACTTCCACCGTTTCTTCTCGCACCAGCCGGACCTCAACTACGAGAACCCGGCCGTGCAGGAGGAGATCCTGGCGGCCCTGCGCTTCTGGCTGGACCTCGGGATCGACGGCTACCGGCTCGACGCGGTCCCCTACCTCTACGCCGAGGAGGGCACCAACTGCGAGAACCTGCCGGCCACCCACGAGTTCCTGCGGCGGGTCCGGCGCGAGATCGACGCGATGTACCCGGACACGGTGCTGCTGGCGGAGGCCAACCAGTGGCCCGAGGACGTCGTCGACTACTTCGGCGACTTCACCTCCGGCGGCGACGAGTGCCACATGGCCTTCC
>NZ_JBEYYJ010000087.1:0-1268 GCF_040645475.1 Streptomyces sp. NPDC046759
AGCCAGTAGCGGTGGCGTTGGAAGGCGTAGGTGGGCAGGTCGACACGGGTGGCACCGGTACCGGTGAACACCGCCTTCCAGTCCACGTCCACACCATGGACCCAGGCCCGGCCCAACGCCGAGAGCAGTGTCTGCTCCTCCGGCCGCCCCCCACGCAACGCCGGCACGAACACCGCATCACCGGCCACCTGCGAACCCGGACCCGTCAGAACACCATCCGGACCCAACTCCACGAACACCGACACACCCTGCGCCACCAACCCCCGCACACCATCAGCGAAACGAACCGCCTCACGGACATGCCGCACCCAGTACTCCGGGACACAGATCTCCCCCGCCCCAGCGACCCGCCCAGTCACGTTCGACACCACAGGAACCCGCGGAACCAAATAGCTCAGACCTTCGGCCACCGCCCGAAACTCCGCCAGCATCGGCTCCATACGCGGCGAATGAAACGCATGCGACACCGCCAACCGCTTGACGCGACGCCCCCGCCCCGACAACTCCCCCGCCAACGCCTCAACAGCATCCCCGTCACCGGAAACCACCACCGACACAGGACCATTGACAGCCGCGACACCCACCCGGCCCCCACACCCCGCCAGCAGACCGGCCACCTCGTCCTCAGAGGCCTCCACCGCCACCATCGCCCCACCAGCAGGCAACGCATCCATCAACCGGCCACGCGCCGCCACCAACCGCGCCGCATCCTCAAGCGACCACACACCAGCCACATGCGCAGCCACCAACTCACCCACCGAATGCCCGCCCACAAAATCCGGACGCACACCGAAAGACTCCACCAACCGGAACAACGCCACCTCGACGGCGAACAACGCCGCCTGCGTGAACACCGTCCGATCCAGCAAACCCGCATCCGAACCGAACACCACACCCCGGACACCGACCTCAACACCCAGCGCCCCACCCAGCTCCCGATCCAACGCCGCACACGCCTCATCGAAAGCCCCCGCGAACACCGGGAAACGCCCATACAACTCCCGGCCCATCCCCAGCCGCTGCGACCCCTGACCCGAGAACAGCACCGCCAACCGGCCACCCACCGCGCCACCCGCGATCAGACCCGGCACCGACTCCCCCCGCGCCAACCCCTCCAGCCCCGCCACCAACTCCCCACCCGAGGACCCGACCACCACCGCCCGGTCCTCCAAAGCCGCCCGCCCCGCCAGCGACCAACCCACATCCACCAACGACACACCCTCGCCCACACAGGACAGCAACCGCCCCGCCTGCGCCCGCAACGCCCC
>NZ_JBEYYJ010000088.1:0-1245 GCF_040645475.1 Streptomyces sp. NPDC046759
CCGTACGCGGTCACTGCCGCGATCGGGCAGCTGCACACGTACGGCATCTCCCCGGACTGGCAGGCCCTCTTCCCGGGCGCCCGGCGCGTCGACCTGCCCACCTACGCCTTCCAACGCGAGCGCTACTGGCTCGACGTTCCCCAGGCGTCCGGCGACGTCCGGGCCGCCGGTCTGGGGGCGGCGGACCATCCACTGCTCGGTGCCGCGATTGCGACGGCCGACGGTGACGGGGTCCTGCTCACCGGCCTGCTCTCCCTCGAAAGCCACCCGTGGCTCGCCGACCACGCCGTGCACGGGACCGTTCTGCTGCCCGGCACCGCGTTCGTGGAGCTGGCGATCCGGGCGGGCGACGAGACGGGGTGCGGATGGATCGAAGACCTCACCCTTGAGCTTCCTCTGGTCGTGCCCGAGCGGGGTGGCGTCACCCTTCAGGTGGCTGTCGGCCCGGAGGACGAGTCGGGCCGTCGGCAGCTCAGCGTGCACTCGCGCGTCGGCGACGGATCGTGGCTGCGGCACGCGAGGGGAGTGCTGTCCTCGGCGGCGGCACCGTCCGTTACGGACCTCGGTGTGTGGCCGCCTGCGGGTGCTGAGGCCGTCGACCTGACGGCGTTCTACGAGGGCATGGCGTCCATGGGCCTGGACTACGGTCCGCTCTTCCAGGGCCTGCGCTCGGTGTGGCGCGGCGGGGACGACGTCTTCGCCGAGGTCGAGCTGCCGGAGGAGCCGGCTGCCGAGGGGCCGGCGTTCGCCCTGCATCCGGCGCTGCTGGACGCCGCCCTGCACGCACTGGCCGCCGGCGGACTGGTGCCGTCGGACGACGGCCCGGTGCTGCCGTTCGCGTGGTCCGGCGTCTTCCTGCAGGCGGCCGGCGCGGCGATGGTGCGGGTGAAGCTGTCGCGGACAGCCACCGGTTCGGTGACGCTGGCCGTGGCTGACGGCGCCGGTGAACCGGTGGCCTCGGTCGAGTCGCTGTCCTTGCGGCCGGTCTCGTCGGAGAGCCTGCGCGACGCCGGTGGCAGCGATCAGCTGTTCGGGCTGGAGTGGACGCCGTTCGCCCTTCCCTCCGCCACCCAGCCACTGGTGGTCGATACGGTCGCGGACGCCGACGCACTGCGGCAGTCGGAAGGGACGCCGGACGCAGTCGTCGTTCCGTGCCCGGTGGGGTCCGGTACGGAGACCGCCGAGCGTGTGCACAGTGCCACGAGTGAGGTTCTGGCGTTGGTGCAGTGGTGGTTGGGGGAGGAG
>NZ_JBEYYJ010000089.1:0-1228 GCF_040645475.1 Streptomyces sp. NPDC046759
CGAACGGTCACGGTGAAGGACGTACCGGACGCGAAGATCGAACACCCCTGCGACATCATCGTCAAGATCACCACCACCAACATCTGCGGTTCGGACCTGCACATGTACGAGGGCCGCACCTCGTTCGAGTCCGGCCGCACCCTGGGACACGAGAACATGGGCCAGGTCGTGGAGGTCGGCTCGGCCGTCCGCAAGGTCCAGGTGGGCGAGTACGTGGTCCTGCCCTTCAACATCGCCTGCGGCTTCTGCAAGCAGTGCGAGCGGGGCCTGACCAACTACTGCCTGACCATGCAACCGGAACCGGCCCTCGCGGGAGCCGCCTACGGATTCGCCGACATGGGCCCCTACCAGGGCGGCCAGGCGGAACTGCTGCGTGTGCCCTACGGCGACTTCAACGCGCTGCGTCTGGGTGAGGACGCCGCCGAGCGGCAGACCGACTACGTGATGCTCGCCGACATCTTCCCCACCGGCTACCACGCCACCGAGATGGCCCACGTCAAACCGGGCGACCAGACCATCGTCTTCGGGGCCGGTCCCGTCGGGCTGATGGCCACCTACTCCGCCCTCCTCAAGGGCGCCGGACGCGTCTGGACGGCCGACCACCAGCCCGACCGGCTGCGCAAGGCGGAGGAGATCGGGGCCATCCCGATCAACACCGCCGAGCAGAACCCGGCGGAGGTCGTCAAGGACGCCACCCTCGGTCTGGGCGCCGACAACGGCTGCGAATGCGTCGGCTACCAGGCACACGACCCCGAGGGACACGAGGACGCCAGCCTCACGCTCAACGGACTGATCGACTCGGTCAGGTTCACCGGCGACATCGGCGTGGTGGGCGTCTTCCTGCCCCAGGACCCCGGCGGCGCGGAAGCCCAGGGCGAGCTGGAAGCGCAGGGCAAGGTCCCGATCGACTTCGGCATGATGTGGTTCAAGGGCCAGCACATGGGGACCGGGCAGGCGCCGGTGAAGAGGTACAACCGGGCGCTGCGGGACCTGATCGCCGGCGGGAAGGCCAAGCCGAGCTTCGTCGTCTCCCACGAGCTCAGCCTGGACGAGGCCCCCACCGCCTACGAGCACTTCGACGCCCGTGACGAGGGCTGGACCAAGGTGGTCCTGCATCCCGACGGACACGGCAACGGCCACAAGCGGTAAGAGACCCGGGGCCGCCGTGCCCCCTGTTTCACCGGACCGGTCCGGGGGACGGGTGGCGATCTGCCGGTCCTCCGGCCGG
>NZ_JBEYYJ010000090.1:0-1123 GCF_040645475.1 Streptomyces sp. NPDC046759
AGCGCCTGGAGACGGTGCTGCGCCCCAAGGCCGACGCCGTGCTCAACCTGCACGAACTGGCGGGCGACGTGTCGGCGTTCGTGGTCTTCTCCTCGGTCTCCGGGATCCTGGGCAGCGCCGGACAGGGCAACTACGCGGCGGCGAACACCTTCCTCGACGCGTTCGCCGAATCCCGCCGCGCCCAGGGGCTTCCCGCCATGTCACTGGCATGGGGCCTGTGGGAACAGAGCAGCGGCATGTCCGACCGGCTCGACCAAGCGGACCTCACCCGGCTGAAGCGGGTGGGCCTGGCCCCGATAGCCGTCGACGAAGGACTGCGGCTGTTCGACGCGGCGCTGGCCCTGGGCCGGGCGGCCGTCGCCCCGCTGCGGCTGGATCTGGGCGGACTCCGGGGGACGGTGCCGCCGGTCCTGCGAGGGCTGCGCGGACCCGTACGGGGCACCGCGCGGCGTACGGCGCAGAGCGCGCCGAAGGGATCGCTGGGCCGGCGGCTGGCCGGGCTGCCGGAGGCCGAGCGCGAGCAGGTGGTGCTGGACCTGGTGCGTACCGAGGTCGCCGCCGTGCTCGGCCACGCCTCGGCCCAGGCCGTCCAACCGGAACACGCGTTCCAGGACGCCGGTTTCGATTCGCTCACCTCGGTGGAACTCCGTAACCGGCTGAACGCGTCGACCGGGCTCCGGCTCCCCGCGACCCTGGTCTTCGACCACCCCACGCCCGTCGCGCTCTCCCGCTTTCTGTTGGCCGAGACGCTGGGCGTCCGGGAGCGGCCCGAGGCCGCGGTCGCCGCGGTGACCGGCACCGACGAGCCGATCGCGATCGTCGGCATGGCCTGCCGGTTCCCCGGTGACGTGCGGTCGCCCGAGGACCTGTGGCGCCTCGTCGCCTCCGGCGGGGACGCGATCTCGGGCTTCCCCGAGGACCGCGGCTGGGACGTCGAGAGGCTCTACGACCCGGACCCCGACCGATCCGGCAAGTCCTACGTGCGCCACGGCGGCTTCCTCCACCAGGCTGCCGAGTTCGACCCGGCCTTCTTCGGTATCTCGCCGCGTGAGGCGCTGGCGATGGACCCGCAGCAGCGGTTGCTGCTGGAGACGTCGTGGGAGGCGTTCGAGCGGGCCGGGAT
>NZ_JBEYYJ010000091.1:0-1103 GCF_040645475.1 Streptomyces sp. NPDC046759
CTAGGGCCTGTGTGAGGTCGTGATCAATCTCGGGTTCTGGTCCCGTGCGGGGGCGGGACCTGGTAGGACGCTGGGTGTGACACGTAGGCAACTCACTGACGAGCAGTGGGAATTCATCGAGCCGTACCTGCCGATAGGCGAGTACGGTCCGTACCCCCAGCGGCTGCGGGATCAGTTCGAGGGGGTGATCTGGCGGTTCCGGTCCAGTGCCCAGTGGCGCGAGATGCCCTCCGACTTCGGACCGTGGGCGACGGTCTACGGGCGCTTTCGCGTCTGGCGGGACGCCGGGTTCTTCTCCGCTCTTCTGGAAGGCATGACCGCCGAGGCCGTCCGCCGGGGACAGACGGACTTATCCCTGGTCAGCGTGGACTCCACCACTGCCCGCGCCCACCACGACGCAGCCGGGATGTGCATCGGCAAGGACGTCATGGACGCCCTTGAGGAAGCCGCCGCCGAGCAGGAGCGGGCCCGGCAAAAGGGGGCGGACCGCCAGAACAGAACGGACACGACGGCAGGGACGACCCCGAGCAGGAAGAGCGACGACGTGTCAGGCGACGGCGCAGACTCCGCTTGAGCCAAGCCCTGCTCGGCAGATCCCGTGGTGGACTGACGAGCAAGATTCATCTCTCCGCTGACCGCAAGTGCCGTCCGCTGTCCCTCGTCCTGACCGCGGGACAGGCCGCCGACAGCCCGCAGTTCATCCCCGTGCTCCAGAAGATACGGGTCCGACTGCCTGTCGGTCGGCCTCGGACCCGGCCCGGCGCTGTCGCCGCGGACAAGGCCTACTCCTCCCGCGCCAACCGCTCCTACCTGCGGAAACGCAACATCAAGGGAGTCATCCCGGAGAAGAAGGACCAGGCCGCCAACCGGAAGAAGAAGGGCAGCCGGGGCGGCCGCCCCACACGCCACGACACCGATCTGTACAAGGAGCGGAACACCGTCGAGCGGCTCATCAACAAGTTGAAGGCCTGGCGGGGCATCGCCACTCGATACGACAAGACGCCCGAGAGCTACCTCGCCGGCCTCCACCTCCGTGCCTCGATGATCTGGATCAACGACCTCCTGAAGGAAACTGGCTGATCACAACATCACACAGGCCCTAG
>NZ_JBEYYJ010000092.1:0-1050 GCF_040645475.1 Streptomyces sp. NPDC046759
CGGTGTCGGCTTCGATCAGCAGACCCAACAGGCCACGGTCACCCGGGTCATCGAGCTGAGCTGCAAGTCGGTGAACGCCTCCGGCCAGACCCCCACCGGCGACACCGCCACCGCCAAGGGCAACTCCGCCGCGCAGGAGGGGAACGGCACCTGCCACAAGGCCACGATCCGCGTCGACACCGGCAAGGACAAGGGCCGTACCTTCACCGAGATCGTGCAGCCCGACCAGGCACGGCAGCTCCACCAGGGCGAGAAGGTCGTGACCGCCTACGAACCCTCCGCACCCAAGGACCTGCAGTACTCGGTCACCGACGTCGACCGCCGCTTCCCGATGGGCCTGCTGGCCGGCATCTTCGCACTCGCCGTCGTGGTGGTCGGCCGGCTGCGCGGCGTCATGGCACTGGTCGCCCTGGCCATCAGCTTCATGGTGCTGAACCTCTTCATCCTGCCCGCGATCCTGCAGGGCTCGAACCCCCTGCTCGTGGCCGTGACCGGATCGAGCGCCATCATGCTGATCGCCCTCTACACCTGCCACGGCCTGTCGGCCCGGACATCGGTGGCGGTGCTCGGCACGCTGGCCTCGCTGGCCCTGATCGGCATCCTCGGCTCACAGTTCATCGACTGGGCCGCGCTGACCGGCAACACCGACGACCAGACCGGCCTGATCCACGGCCTCTTCCCGAAGCTCGACATGAGCGGTCTGCTGCTCGCCGGCGTCATCATCGGTTCACTGGGTGTCCTGGACGACGTGACCGTGACACAGACATCGGCCGTCTGGGAACTGCACGAGGCCAACCCGGCGATGGGCTGGCGCGCACTGTACCGGGCCGGCATCCGCATCGGCCGCGACCACATCGCCTCCGTGGTCAACACCCTCGTCCTCGCCTACGCCGGCGCCGCACTGCCGCTGCTCCTGCTCTTCTCCATCGCACAGAGCGGCGTGGGCACGGTCGCCAACAGCGAACTGGTCGCCGAAGAGATCGTACGCACCCTGGTCGGATCCATCGGACTGGTCGCCTCCGTACCGGTCACCACACTCCTCGCCGCCCT